>JAAYSP010000040.1 GCA_012518355.1 candidate division WS1 bacterium
CAGAACCCGCTCGCGTGAGGTCATCTGCATGTGGCTCGCCTCCGTACCGGGCTACTCCAGGTCGAACACGCGGACGTTGACCACCGGATCGGTGCCTAACTCCGTGACGCCGTAGTGGATCTGCTCATACTGCGACGGCTCCCCATGGGAAGCTCCAGCGCTTGCCCCGCCGCTGAGCATCAGACAGAGCGTTGAAGCTGGGGCTAAATGGCACATAGTCCACCGACTGGCGCCGCATAGCCCTCAGAACCCGCTCGCGTGAGGTCATCTGCATGTGGCTCGCCTCCGTACCGGACTACTCCAGATCGAACACGCGGATGGCGTTTTCCTCGGCTATCTTGTCAAAGCACTGCTGAGAGATCTTGCCCGCCGCCAGCGCATCGCGCAGGTATGTCGCATGAGGTATCTTGTCATCCTCGATTTGACTGGTGTGGCAGATGTCCGTGCCAAAAAACAGCTTATCCTGGAAGCGCTCCAGGAATTCATAGCCGTACTCCGGCTCGCGGGTCAAGGCGTTGTATCCGCTACCGGCGGAGATATCGGCATACGCATTCGGATACTCTTCCAGCAGTCGTGGCACCGCACCGCCTTCGACCACTGGTCCGTCCGTTTTCTGCTGCGGATTGGGGAAGCCGTAGGCGCCCGGCTCCAGATCGCCGGAGATGTTGGCCCAAAAGCCCGGTCCGTGGCCACAGAAGATCGTCTTCTTGAACTTGCGGATCATCTTCTCGAAGCGCGGCAGGCCCACTTCATCGCGGGTGCGCAGATAGTCCTGGTGGAAGATGATGGGTATCTCGAGCTCCCCACAGGCCTCGTAGATGCTCTGCAGGCGCGGATCGTCGGCATACAGGCCCGACATGCACTCACCGAAACCCTTGCAGCCGAGGTCCTTGTACTCCTCGATGATGCGGTGAAACGGCACAGAGGCATCGGACTGCAGACGCCGGGGGTCTACATTCATGAACGGGATGAAGCGGTCAGGGTGCTGGCGGCATACCTCGAGTATGTACCATGTGGTGACATAGTAAGCGGTTTCTTCGGGGTTTTCGATGGGATGCAGCGCAGCCTTGCGCACATCGTATTTGTCCATCCACGACAGTACCAGCTCCGGGTCAATGAAGGGGTCGAAATACAGCTTTCCGACATGGCAGTGAATGTCGATCATGATGTCCTCCAGGTGGTGAGCTTGCGGCAACACCGTGTACGTTCGTCAGTTGCAGCACGACACCTTCACGGCAACGCGATTGTCTTTGGTAATCCACGCGTGGCCCACAAAGATAGGCTGAAGTAAGCAGGATACGTTAGTCGTGAGAGTGAACTGACTCTGTCGGACGCAACTACAGGGGGGGATGGTACACGATCCGGCCTACAAGGTAGCTGTACCGCACCCACCATCTCATGGAGGACTTCACCATGACCGACCTGCGTATCGAGCAGTATGTGATGCCTGCGGCGGAGTTGGGGCCGGAAAATCCGCTGCCCGACTTCCGCGCCTCACAGCATGACCGCCACATAGACGCCGATGCACACAACATACCGCTCGATGA
>JAAYSP010000100.1 GCA_012518355.1 candidate division WS1 bacterium
CCCACCAGACAAACCTCGGGCGAAGTATCATCGAGTGCGCTACCCGCAGCCGTGTAGGTTCTGCGTGGATACGCCCAGAGACTACGAGGTAGTCTGTGAGCTGTTCGAGGCCCTGCCCCATCCGCCAGATTTGCCGCCAGAGCTGACTGATGTGATAGACCTGCTGGACCGCAGCCCGCAACTGACAGCCCACATGCAGCCAGGAAGTCAACGCTACTCAACGGGCAGCGACGCCATCCACCAGGTATCAACCATCGAACTGGCACTAGCGTATCGCGAAGCGCTCCTCCACCGCCACACGGCGAGAGACGACTGATCAGCCACATGGTCAGGTAGGTGCGTACACGCCCCCACCAGACAAACCTCGGGCGAAGTATCATCGAGTGCGCTACCCGCAGCCGTGTAGGCTATGCAGATGGAGACGGTAGTGCGGGGATAGCTCTGTCAATTAGTGGCAATACGATGCTGACCGGCTGCAACCGGCGTGTCACTGCGAGGACCTGACCCGCGCTTGAACGAAACTTGAACTGCGCAGTGACGTCAGCCGCTATCGTCCGTGTCTTGCTCGGCGGCCTCGTGCATTCGCGGCGACGGCCGGTCCTCGAGGCATTTTGCGCCATGCTGCTCACAGAGCCATTCGGCATACGCACAGAAGGCGAGCAACGTCAGTTGGACCAGAGCATACGTGAAGATTACCAGGGCCAGGGCGGCGATGCCGTAAGCGGCCAGGATGAGGCCCAGAGACAGCCCCGAACAAGTGCCCCCTGAGGTGGTGCCCAGGGCAATCGCAGCCAGTGCGATGCCGACTATGTATACAAACACCAGGTACCGCAGATTTCTGTACAGGCTTGCCGCGGCATCATACAGCTTTTCTCGATACGGTTTGCCAGGGCCCGAATGGTCAGACGCCATGTCATGTGCCCCACAAGCGTAATGCAAGCGTTGAGTCGGTCGCTCACGAAACGCATGAGCCTCAGTGCAGTATAGCAGATGATATCTATGGTTTCGCTCAAAATTGGCACAAGACCTGCACGGGTGCTATAATTGCGACGGAATGCAAGCGGCTTTTGCCGATAAGTATATCGCCATGAGGTGTGGCTGTCATGAGCAGTGAGAACGAACAGATCGCCCAGATGACCGAAAAGATAAACCGGCTCCGACAGGAGCGTCAGGCTATCATTTTAGTCCACAACTATCAGATTCCAGAAGTGCAAGATATCGCCGATTTCCTGGGCGATTCTCTGGAACTATCCCGCATGGCAGCCGAAACGGACGCGGAGGTCATCGTCTTCTGCGGCGTGCATTTTATGGCCGAAACTGCCAAACTGCTGTCACCAGATAAGACGGTGCTGCTGCCCGATCCGACCGCCGGCTGCCCTATGGCTGACATGATCGACGCTGAAAAGCTGCGCCGCTTCAAAGCCGAGCACCCCGGTGTGCCTGTGGTCGCATACGTGAACACGACTGCCGAAACCAAGGCCGAAAGCGACATCTGCTGCACCTCGGCCAACGCCGTCGAGGTGGTTGCCAGTCTCAAAGCAGAGCAGATCCTATTCGTCCCCGACTGTCATCTGGCAAGCTGGGTCCAGGAGCGCACCGATACCGAAGTCATCGCCTGGCAGGGCTACTGCCCCACCCATCAGCGCATATCGCCTGACGCGGTGCGCAAGGCCCAACAGCAGTACCCTGATGCGGCGACGATCGTCCATCCTGAAGCGCCAAAAGAGATCCGTGATATGGCCGACGAGGTGCTATCTACCGGCGGCATGGTGCGCTTTTCTAACCAGAGCCAGGCCGACGAAATCATCGTAGGCACCGAGTACGGCATGGCTTATCGCCTCCAAAAGGAAAACCCGGACAAGACTTTCTTGACCATACCGGCGGCGGTGTGCCCGAACATGAAAAAAACTACGCTGCCAAAAGTGGCGCAGGCGCTGGAGAAGATGGAGCCGCAGATACAAATCCCCGCAGACATCGCGGACCGGGCACGAAACGCCGTCGAGCGCATGCTGGAGGTGCGCTAACCCCAGGGTATATCGCGACACTACGCTGCGCCACAGCACAGTACGGTACAGCACGAGATGATGCGGATAGCCCGATGGTTCAGAGGTCCGGCGGTACGATACTGAGGGGCTGAGAGGCTTCGGTATGGGGGCTCACAGCAGCCGGCATCATACGGCTGATCGAAGGGAGTAGTGCAGATGCGTCTTGGACTTGTGACTTACAACCTGGCACCCGATTGGGACTTAGACACGCTCATCACCGCATGTGAGGCCACAGGCTTCGAGGGGGTCGAGCTACGCACCACCCACGGCCATGGCGTGGAACCTACGCTGGATGCGGCCGCGCGCAAAGCTGTACGAGACCGCTTCGCGCAGACCGATGTGGTGCTATGGGGCCTGGGGAGCACCTGCGAGTACCACTCGCCGGATCCCGATGAAGTGCGCCGTAACATCCAGACGACATGCGAATTCGTGGACCTGGCCCGCGATGTCGGTGCACGTGGAGTGAAAGTGCGCCCCAACGGCCTCCCAAAGGAAGTCCCGGCAGAGCAGACGCTGCGACAAATCGGCGAGGCGCTAAGCGAATGCGGAGACTATGCAGGCGAAGAAGGCATAGAGATATGGCTGGAGGTGCATGGCCGGGAGACATCGCATGTACCTCATATCCATACCATCATGGAGATAGCCGATCATCCCGCGGTGAAGGTCTGCTGGAACAGCAACGACGCTGACGTTGTGGACGGCTCTATCGAGGAAAACTTCGACCTGCTCAAAAGCCGCATCGGTTCGGTGCACATGCGCGACCTGTACCTGCGCGACTACCCGTGGCACGAGCTATTCGCCGGGCTGAAGAGCATCAGCTATGAAGGCTTTTGCCTGGCCGAGCTGCACCCACCTAGCCCCGATCCGGAGAGGGTCATGCGCTACTACGAGGGGCTGTGGAGGGCGCTCACTGCCTGAGGCACCTGCGCAGACGTGAGTGCTCCAGATATCCCTGACAGGTGCTGTCTACCAGACCTGTAAGCGGCGGCGGCCACGGTTCGTCTCTGGACGCATCATGTGCAAATACCAGTCCTGACCGCAGCATGCACTGGCAAATCGCCGCGAGCGGCCATGAAAGATACCTGCGCGACTACCCGTGGCACGAGCTATTCGCCGGGCTGAAAAGCACCGGCTATGAAGGCTTTTGCCTGGCCGAGCTGCACCCACCTAGCCCCGATCCGGAGAGGATCATGCGCTACTGCGAGGGGCTGTGGAGGGCGCTCACTGCCTGAGGCACCTGCGCAGACGTGAGTGCTCCAGATATCCCTGACAGGTGCTGTCTACCAGACCTGTAAGCGGCGGCTGTCATGGTTTGTCTCTGAACGCATCATGTGCAAATGCCAGTCCTGGCCGCATCATGCACTGGCAAATCGCCGCGAGCGGCCATGAAAGATACCTGCGCGACTGCCGGGAGACACTGTTGCGAGGGGGGCATACAGAGTATCGCGAAGAGATGAGAGATGCTGTGGAGACATGACGAAGCGTGATGTGTGGCCGAATCGGCCCGGCTCAGTTCTGTTCCGCGGTGATGTACATAGCCGGTTCAGAGCGTTGCCACAGCAGCCCCACCGCCAGCAGATGCACCAGAGCGGCCCCGATGATGCCCAGAAACAGCTTCGGCTCCGGTGGGCCGCCCAGAGCCACGTGCGCGGTCAGGTAGTAGAGACCGAACGCGGGCACACATACCAGCATGTACAGCGGCCGCTGCGGGTCTATGCTCATACATGTCATCAGCCCCAGGCCGATGACAATCAGCACTGCCAGCGCGCTGACCACCAGCGCTGACGGGATGGCAAACAGCTTCTGATGGCGGACCATCACGTAGGCGAAAAACAGAGTCAGGCCTGCCCCGCACTGAGCGAAATAGAAGCTGAAAAGCGCTGACATCACTCGATCGCGTCGTCTCACTGTGGTACAACAACCTCTCGACTGTCGTCTGTTTTGGGCTCTCCGGATCTGCCGTCCGCACTGACCGGCACAGTGTCCGGTGGCAAAACGCACGGAATCTACCGCAACCTGCACAGTTTGTTTTGCCTTTTAACGAGTTTGCATATACTATACTGTAGAGCCTCACATGGCAAGGAGTCTGTCGCATCGGCCGCGAAACATGCGACTGACGCTGGCCTGCATGTGTGGTGCTGAGTGTTGACGTCCGGACCTTGAACAGTTCATGAACAGCTAAAGGAGAGACCGCCTTGAAGACCTGGAAAGTGATCGTAACCGACTATATCGAAGATGATCTCAACTGGGAAATCGAGCACTTCGCCAAGATGGACAACGTGCAGTTCGAGATCTGTCAGTTGAAGACTGCGTCCAAGGAAGAGCTAATCGCCAAGGTCCGCGACGCTGATGTTATCGTCGTCAACATGGCCCTCTTCGATGCAGAAGTCATCGACTCGCTGGAAAACTGCCGCCTGCTCATCCGTCACGGTGTCGGCTATGACAACGTGGACGTAGAGGCCTGCACGCGCAACAAGATCCGCTTTGCCTACCAGCCCGACTACTGCGCAACCGAAGTGGCCGAGCAGGCTGTGGCGCTCATCTTCGCCTGCACCCGCCAGCTTTTCCGCAGCCGCGCCATCCTCGAGGAATCGTCAGCCAACGGGATCTGGGACTTCCGCACTCTGCTGCCCATGCACCAGATGCACCGCCAGACGCTGGGCATTCTCGGCTGCGGGCGCATCGGTGGCCGTGTCCACCGCATGATGAAGCCGATTATGGGCCGTGTCATCGTCTGCGACCCGTACATAGACGAGCGGCAAAAGGGCGCCCTGGGCATCCAGGATGCCGACGTAGTGAGCTTCGATGATTTCCTCGCCCAATCTGACATCATCAGCATCCACACTCCGCTAAACGACGAGACCCGCTACATGTTCGACCGCGCGGCCTTCGAGAAGATGAAGCCGACTGCGTACGTGGTCAACACTGCTCGCGGCGGCGTGATAAATACAGAAGACCTCATCTGGGCACTGGACGAAAAGCAGATCCAGGGCGCGGGAATTGACGTCTACGAAGTGGAGCCGCCCCCTGCCGAACTGAAGCTGTTCGAGCAGGATCGAGCGACACTGTCAGCTCACCTGGGCTGGAGCTCAGTGGAGGCGGGCTGGGAGATCCGCTACAAGATAGTAGATGATGTCATCGCTTGCATCGAGGATCGCAAGCCGGTCAACACGGTCAACACCGAGATAGACATGCTCCTCGAGGGCAAGAATTATAGAGAAGTGTAGTGGCAAGCGCCGCAAGTGTAGCACTGCGCGGGTTGCCATGAAGACGAAAGGACGATAGAGATGCCGAAGAATTACGACCTGCCCGGACTGAAATCCCGGGAGATCATCGAGACCATGGATCGCTACGAGCCGAGCTGTCGGCCCGGAGCGGCGCCCGTGGTGTGGGCCGAGGCCCATGGCGCGACCATCACTGATGTGGACGGAAACGAGTTCATAGACTGGACCTCCGGCGTGCTGGCTGCAAATATCGGCCACTCGCACCCGCACTGGGTCAAGGCCGTCCAGGATCAGGTCGCCAAAGTCACCATGCCATACGCCTACCCGACCGAGCCGCGCGCTCAGGCGGCCAAAATGCTCGTCGAGGCCATGCCCGACTGCGCCCGCCATCTGGACACCTGCTTTCTGCTGTCCACCGGCTCGGAAGCCACCGAGGCGGCCATGCGGGTTGCCAAGCGCGTGACCGGCAAGCATGAGGTCATCAGCTTCTGGGGCGGCTTCCATGGCCGCACCTGGGGCGCGATGAGCATGGCCGGCGTCCAGGGCACCAAGCACCGCTGGGGCCCGCTGATGCCCGGCACCCTGTATGCCCCATACCCATACACCTACCGCTGCCCGTTCGGCACCGACAGCGATCAGGCATGTGTCGACAAGTGCCTCGAGTGGCTCGATAATCTGATGCGCTATGAGTCCATCGGCGATCTGGCCGCAGTCATCGTCGAACCGTATCAGGGCGGGGCAGGCTTCATCATCCCACCGCCGGGCTTCCTCAAGCGCCTGCAGGAGTGGACCCATGAGCAGGGCGCACTGTTTATCGCAGACGAAATCCAGGCCTCCTTCGGTCGCACCGGCAAGATGTGGTGCATCGAACATGATGAGCTCGCGCCTGATTTCCTGTGCATCGGCAAGGGCATCGCCAACGGCATCCCCACCGCCGCGTTGATGGCCAATCACGAGATCTTCGACAAGCTGCACAAGGGCGAGATGTCGTCTACCACCGGCGCCAACCCCGTGTCGGCGGCTGCGACGATGGCAGTGCTGGAAGTCTTCGAGCAGGAGGACCTGCTGGGCAACTGCAACCGCGTAGGCGGCTACATGCTGGAGGAGCTGCGCAAGCTGCAGGACAAGCATGAGGTGCTCGGCGATGTGCGCGGCTTCGGGATGGTAATCGGCCTCGAGTTCGTCAAATCGAAGGCCACGAAGGAGCCGGCACCTGACCTGACCGGCGAAGTGACTGAGCGCATGGCGCGCAAGGGCGTCGTATGCGGCAAAGTGGGCATCCACGGCAACGTAATCCGCGTGGCCCCGCCGCTGTGCATCACCATGGAGCAGGCCGAAGAGAGCATCAAGTGCCTCGATGAGGTGCTCTCAGAGCTGTAGTGAGCTACAACCGGTAGATAACAGAGGCATGTGCAGTCGCAACTGTACATGCCTCTCAGTATCATATCGCCATGCTATATCGGCGTCATACGGAGGGGGCAGGAAGACATGGATTGTCCAACGTGTGGCTATGCTATGACCGCATTTGATACAGAATGTCCCCGATGTCGCCGTATGGCGGAACAGGCAGAAGAGCAACACCAAACCGATACTCAGCACCCTCAAGATATTCCACCCCCTACTACTCCTGTACCCACTCCTGTACCCACACCGACAGAGCCCGAAGCCCCAACACCTTCTGCCGGAAGTGATACACTCAAACAGGGGTTGGGGATGGGTTTCGGTTTACCCGTCGGTTGTTTTGTGGGCTGTCTCGTCATTATAACGGCTTTTTGGTTGATGTCTGGTGGTTGTATAGTTTTGTTGGACATAATTGCTGATAGTAATAAATGACTGGAGGAACCGATTATGTATGGCGGTTCCAGTCCGTAGAGCCGACATCAAGCCTTTCTGTTGTTGACGGCATTAGGTTGCCACTGAGTGCAGTCTAAGCTGTGCCTGCTGTGAAATTTGGCAGGATTTCCATGAATCCTGCCAAAGCATTGATGAGTGGCAGATGATATTTCAAGCATAACAGGCACTCGCGGACAGCACAGAGGTCGAAGACAATGGCTTGCGTCGTATGATAGGCTGTGTAGCCTGGTCCAATTGCTATTACCGGGCGGCCTCGGATTGCGCCGCGGATGCATGAACCAGTACGAAATCCACAGCAAAAGTGTGTCGGTTTTCCCGTGAGCATCAGAGAGTATCGCTGACTATATCAGGAGAGAGACAAAATGGCACAG
>JAAYSP010000001.1 GCA_012518355.1 candidate division WS1 bacterium
AGTTGGCACGGATCAGTCTTACGCGATATGGCTTGCCGATGATGCGGAGATGGCCATCAAATGGGCAATTGACAGGTACCTGGAGATGCGAGCCGAGAGACGAAATCGCCTCAGAATAGCGGACTAATGGCTGACCGCTACTGCGAGGTCCCCACCCAATTGCACGTAGGAGGAGGCTCACGATGACTGCTGACTGCATCGCAGCGCAGGAAGCGACAACGACGAAAACCAACAGGGTTGCTCAGGTGTGTGCCGTGCTCCTGCTACTTGTACTGGCACTGGGGATTTTCGTGCGCGTGTGGAAGCTAGGCTCCTGGCCACCGCTATTTGGGGATGAGGCGGCGCCGGGTGTGCTTGCCTTGCGTGGGCTTGCTGATGACTTCACGCACATTAAAGGCGTTCGTGCATATTTTTCCCCTCTGTACGTTCTGATACAAATGCCGTTTGTCTCATTGCTGGGCAATACGACAATTGCTTTGCGATTGTCCTCACTGGTGTACGGTTTGCTCACGATTTTGGCGGCCTATTTCACTGCCCGCCGGCTATGGGGCCCGAGGGCAGGGTTGATGGCTGCAACAGCAGCGGCGATACTGCCGTTGTCTGTTGTCATGGGGGGCCGTATCGGTTGGGAGCCCGCGCTGACGTTCCCCATTGTAGCGTGGGCTCTGTATTTCGCAGTGCTGGCATGGCAGCAGCACAGTGTAGTTGCCGCCATAGTATGTGGTGCGTTATTGGCGCTGGGGACATATGCACATCCGGCGGCAGGTCTGGCAGTGCCTGGACTGATCGTGGGGACAGTAGCATCGGGTAAGCTGAGGCCGCATCTTCGAGAGGCGATGGTGGTAGTTATCGTGCTTGCCCTATTGTCCTTTCCGAGTACAACCCTTATGCGCCAATTGCTCACGACTGGTGAGCTCAACATTAGTGCCTTCACTCACGCGTCTGCTGAGATGGTAAAACTGCGTCAGACCAACTCTTTTTCGCCCCGTGAGATAGGACTCAATCTATTTCGGACTCTCGATCACTTTACTGGCCTGGTCACCACCCAGTATCTGTTGGGGCCTCTGAATCCGCCGTGGAGCTTACCCATTAAGCTCTTTCGCGTAGCTTGTGTTGGCCTGTGGCTGATAATCGCGTTTGTGAGCGTGAGGAATGGCCCCCTCGGCCGCTTTCTGGTTGGCTATGTTGCAGGGCTGTTTCCGGTTGCGCACGTGACCCATCCGTGGTTTGTAGTTGAGCCCGGACATGGGCGATATCTGCTCGCTGTCGCACCGCTCCTCCCTTTGCTGGTGATAATCGCCATCCGCTCGAAGCGTAACAGATTGGAATTGATAGCCAGACATGCTGCCTTCGTCATATTCGTGATGTGGGTGGGAGCAACGATAGTCATGCTAAGTTTCATCCATCGCGACATCAACGGAATGGACGAGATCAGGACCACTGTGGTCGGTGATCCCAACAGGGCCGCTGCCGATTTTCTTGTCCAGCATGTAGATCCTGCGCACGACCTGATCCTGTCCCGTTGGTGCTTCTATTGGCCGATCAAATACTACACTCAAGAGCAGCTCCCTATGTTCAGTTCCGATTTGGTATGGTTTGACAATCAGCTCGTGCAAGTGCCTGAGACGACTGGCAAACGCCAAGTATGGGGGGTGCAAATGCCTGATGACAATCCACCTCCGTTTGCAATAGAAGTGCTCGCATCGTGGCCATCGCTGAACGACCCCAGCCACTACTACACGATATGGATTGCCGATGAGCCGCAAGCTGCCATCGAGTGGGCACTTGATGATTATCAGAGACGCCTCGCCATACACCAGCGACGCTTTGACACAGCGGATTGATGAAGCCTGGCGCAGCAGTGTCTGGGGATTTGCCGAACCCATAAAAAGAGGAGTCTCACAATGCCCTCTGACACGTTGCCAGTCACAGAGATGGTGAAAACAGAGAAGACACTAGCGGATCGTCTGTTTATTGGCCTGCTCTTGTTTGTGCTGGCACTGGGGATTTTCGTGCGCGTGTGGAAACTGGGCTCCTGGCCGCCGCTCGACGGAGATGTGGCGGCTTTAGGAGTGTTCGCCTTGCGCGGGCTGGCCCATGGTCTGGAGCACACAGCAGGTACTCATGCGTATTTTTCCCCTGTCTATGTATTAGTTGAAATGCCGTTTGTGGCCCTGTTTGGCAATACTGACCTGGCTCTGCGATTGCTGGGGTTGTTGTGCGGATTGCTGACAGTGTGGGCAGCCTATGTTTCGGCACGGCGGCTATGGGGGCCGAGATCAGCGCTGGTGGCTGCCGCAGTGGCGGCGATACTGCCGTTGTCGGTTGTCATGGGAGGACGTATCGGTTGGGAGCCTGCGCTTGCATTTCCCACCGTAGCGTGGGCGGTATACTTTGCCATAGTGGCATGGGACCGGCACAGCGTAGTGGCGGCTGCGGTATGTGGACTGCTGCTGGCCCTGGGGACATACGTGCACCCAGCTGCAGTGCTTGCCGTACCCGGGTTGGCGGTCGGGACGATCACATCTGGCAAACTGAGACCGCTCTTTCGGCAAGCGGTTGTCGCCACGATTGTGTTTGCACTGCTATCCTTTCCAAGCGTTACTATGGGGCGTCAAATAATTGCATCCGGAAAAGTGAACATGCGCATGTTCACGCATGCCCTCGGGGGAATGGAAACGCAGCGCCGCACAATGTCATTTGCACCGGGAGTAGTTGGTGGAAACCTGTTCCGCACAATTGATCACTTCACCGGAATTGTGACAGCTCAGTTTCTGTTGGATGAGCCGAGCGAGCCGTGGAATCTA
>JAAYSP010000033.1 GCA_012518355.1 candidate division WS1 bacterium
ATCAAGCGTAGTTCCCTGGGCGATGTGGTACATGCTCTGCCTGTGGCCTGCGCTCTGCGAGACACATACCCGGAGGCTTATCTGGCGTGGATGGCTGAGACCCGCTTTGCCGGTGTCCTGGAGGGCCATCCAGCGCTTGACAACATCATCGCAGTCGAGCGCTTCCCCGGTGCCGCAGAGGGGGGGCGAATTATTGACGGCCTGCGCACAGGAAGAGAGCTCCGGAGACTACACTTCGACTGGGCACTGGACCTACAGGGGCTGTTCAAGAGTTCGATATTTCTTGTCTTGAGTGGCGCCAGGCGTCGTATCGGCATGAGCGATCAGCATCGCGAGTACAGCCACCTGTGGTGTACGGAATTCGCACCTGAAGGGCAGCGGCCTCACGCGGTGTGGCGCTACCTGCAGGTGGCAGAGTACCTAGGCTGCGACATATCCAGCCCTCGCTTTGACCTGCGCCCGACTGCACAGGCTTCTGAGTGGGCGCAGAAAATGCTGTCGGAGGCAGGGATAGATCTGAGCAGGCCGCTGGTCGGCCTAAATCCGGGTGCGTCACGACCGCATAAGCAGTGGCCTTCACAACGGTTTGCAGATCTCGCGAACACGATGCCGCACGTGCAGTGGGTGATCCTGGGTGGCCCCTCCGAGGTCGAGTTGGCCCACAGCATCTCCAGCCAGATAGCATCTACCCACCTGGTGACTGCGGGGCAGACATCTCTGCCACAACTAGTAGGCATCATCGGCCGCCTGGATGCGATGGTCACCGGCGACACTGGCCCCATGCACATAGCTGCGGCCATGACCGTGCCGACTGTGGCGCTTTTCGGCCCTACCGATCCGGATAAGTGTGGGCCGTTCGGTGATTTTCACCATGTCCTCAGCCATCCGGAGCTGTGCAGCGAAGGCGGGCGCCGCCCGAGTTGCCGACGCCGCCCGCCATGCCGTGACTATGCCTGCATACTGTCCATCACCGTGGACGAAGTGGCCGCCGCGCTTTCAGGTATGCTTGAGCGTTCGCAGGCGAACTCCACTACCATGCGCGAACCTCAAGCCTTGTCAGATCGGGCTGAGTAGCCCCACACCTGGCACACCGGCTCGACCTGTGGTGTCTCGGGCGCTGCTCCAGGCGTCATGGAGTCAGCCAGCTCCACGGAGCCGTCCTCGATCATCTGTCCGGCCTCAGGCACCAGCTTGCTGCTCATAGCCATGCGCACCTCGTAACCACCCCCACCGGAGCCAAAAGCGTCGGGTGTGGGCACGTAGCCGATACAGCCGTTGGCCAGCTCTACGATATAGGTGTATGGAAACTGTGAACGCTGCTTGATGTTCAGCCCGAACTGGCAGAAGTACTCAGCAGGGTTTGCCAGATAGACCACCGGGCCAACCTGCACGGCCTGCAGTTCGCATGTCACTTCCGGCTCGATCTTGTTTGCCTCATGCAGCAGGACGACTTCGCGGGCGAACAGCCAGTTGGGATCCTCGGGCCCGCTGGTGCGCACGGTCTCCAGCTCCTCCTGGAAGCGCTCCTCGGTGACCTCACGGGTCTTGATTTTGAGCATCTTCTGGGTGGCCGCCACAGGCAGCAGCTCAGTGGGCTCGGCCATCGCCAGAACCTTCAGCGCTTCTGCCCCCACCTTCCGCCCTACGCGGCGTGAGTACCCCAGGCCTGCGTCGGGGGCATCCAGCGTCTGGTTGTCCACCTGTGTCACGTCGCCACATGCACCGTTGAGGAACACCACTTCACCGCCGCCCATCGCGCCGGTGACATGCTCGCGCATCCAGTAGATCCAGTCGGCAGATGCGCCGGGGTTGCCGGTGGTGCCGTGGCAGGTGAAGTTGACCACACAGCCGAGGAACTGCCCATCGGGTGTCCAGCAACCCAGTACGCCTACCTCTGGATCGGTCGGCCCGGCAGGCTCGATGATGTCGGGGTTGCATTTGCCCGGATGGGTCATGGTGGTGCCGTCCTTCATGCGGAAGCGGCGGTTGAACGCCACAGTCGGCTCATGACCGCGGCCGATGGATAGCTGTGCCTCCTGCCTGGTGACATCAGCCATGATCACTGCGGTGGCGATCTGTTTGCTCACATGCTCCAGGTAGCACAGGTCAGGCGCAGTGGTCTCTTCCTGAGCCAGTCGCTCGCATAGCTCGGGGTCGAAGGCATGAGCATACTCACCGGGCACTGAGCCTACTGTCGGCCCGCCTGCATGAGTATGTGAACAGCCTACCAGCACGTGTGACCGCGGGATGCCGGTCTTCTCCTCTATCAGTGCGCGGGCTGCCTCGACTACCGACCGCTTGATGGATAGCGCGTCCAACCCGACGAGTGCTACCCGTTGGCCGTCACCCTCGATGACTACAGCCTTGGCACAGCACGGATCATGTATGGTCCGGTGAAATCCCTTGCGAAATCCGCCTGGTTTCTCCATGCCGATGGATGGGGTGATGTCCGCTGATGCAAATCCTACCTTCATGATGCAGCCTCCTCAGAAGCCTGGTTGAGCCTGTCACTTTTCGCCGGCAACAGCCGGAGTTTGCCCCGGGAGGTTCGGCACTGGATGGCGTCAGTCCTGCGCACCATCGGACAGAGTTGGATGCCGGTCGGAGAGTAGTCTCAGGTGACAGGGATGGCTGTGGCCCTGTTCTCTCGGGCAGAGTGGCCTATGAGGCGGGTGGTGGCAGAAGTATACTGCATGGTTTGCTCTACGATGGTATGAGCCTCTCAGTCTTGCGCTCCAGATCACATCATCATCGGCGCGCGACCCGTATGGCATCTTCCGTGTGGATTCATCCTGGTTTTGCCTGGTACCGGTTAGCCTCCTCGCCGATGGCGTGCTATAATCCGCGCCGGAGCGGACTGATGATAGACTTGCATTGCCATATCCTACCGGGGCTTGACGACGGCCCCGTGAGTATGGACGAATCGATAGCCATGGCCCGTGCCTCGGCCGCCGATGGTATCTCCACGGTAGTGGCCACGGTGCATGTGGGCACCCGCAGTTTCGATGCCCCGGCTGCCGAAATACGTGATGCCGCCGGTCGTATGCGCGAGCGTCTGCAGGCAGAAGGTATTCCGCTAAAGCTGCTAGTTGGCACTGAGCTTGCGGCTACGTCGGATGTGGCAGCACTGGTGGAGGCGGGGCGCGCTATCACTCTCGGCGAACGCAGTAGATTTCTGCTCATAGAATTGCCCTTCACCGGCCAGGTGACAGGGATAGAGCGCCAGTTTTTCGATCTGGAGATAGCTGGCTACAAGATAGTTTTGGCACATCCCGAACGCAGCATGGCTTGCCAGCAAGACCCGGATTTGTTGACACGTCTGCACGAACGCGGCTATCGAGCGCAGGTAAATGCGGGCAGTCTGGCCGGGCGCGAGGGGCGGCGGGTGCGCAACCTGTGTATACGCTGGCTGCGCGAGGGCCTGGTAGACGCGATTGCCTCCGACGGTCACGACATACGCCGACGGCCACCGATCGTGACTCCTGCACGCCGTACAGTGCTACGCGTGCAGGATGAAACCGTCTGGCAGCAGCTCACAGTACATGGCCCCGCCACGATGCTCAACTCCACGCGAGACAGGTAGCACCCCGGCTAGCGGAGCCATCTGTGCCACCGATGCAGCCTCTGTAGGCCAGTGGTATGTGGGCTGATGCGACTTATACGGCCTACCCCAGACCTGCTGACACGTCTACATGAGCGTGGCTATCGGGCGCAGGTAAACGCGGCCAGTCTGGCCGGGCGCGAGGGGCGGCGGGTGCGCAACCTGTGCATACGCTGGCTGCGCGAGGGACTGGTAGACGCGATCGCTTCCGACGGCCATGACATACACCGGCGGCCACCGATCGTGACCCGGCGCGCCGTACAGTGCTACGCGTGCAAGATGAGACCGTCTGGCAGCAGCTCACAGTACATGGCCCCGCCACGATGCTCAACTCCACCCGTGACGGGTAGCACCCCGGCTAGCGTAGTCATCTGTGCCACCGATGCAGCCTCTGTAGGCCAGTGGTATGTGGGCTGATGTGACTTACCCGACCTACCTAGTCTGCACAGTCTGTACAGGGCTATACACTGCCGGCTCGCGTCCGATGGATTGCTTGACAAGAGCATGCCTGTTGCGTAGAATCAAACAGATGTTTGCACGCCCGCCGCGACCGATGCAGCCGCCTCAGGAACAAATTCCCGCGGTAAAGCCTTCTTATCTGTGAACCGCTATTCTGCCCCAAGGTAACCTCACTTGAAGACCGACAAGATCAGAGTCCGGGGGGCACGCCAGCATAATCTGCGCGGCGTAGACCTGGACCTGCCTAAGAATTCCCTCATAGTTTTTACCGGTGTCTCCGGCTCAGGCAAAAGCTCGCTTGCTTTCGATACGATTTTCGTCGAAGGTCAGCGCCGCTACGTGGAGTCGCTGTCTGCCTATGCCCGCCAGTTTCTAGATCGGCTGCAGAGGCCGCAGGTGCGCCTGCTAGACGGCCTGCCGCCTGCCATCGCGATAGATCAGGGCTCCCGCAGCAGCAACCCGCGCTCTACCGTGGCCACCATCACCGAAATCTATGACTACCTGCGTGTACTATATGCCGCCATTGGCCTGCCGTACTGCCCTGATTGCGGTGAGCCCATCGGTAGCCAGACACGTGAGAGCATCGTCGCCCGCATACTCCAGTTAGATGCCGGCACACAGGTGATGATACTGGCGCCGGTCATACGTGGCCGACGTGGTGAGTTCCGGGATCTGCTCGACGATATGAGCCGCCGCGGCTATGTGCGCGCCCGTGTGGATGGGAAGCTGGTGCGTATAGCCGAGGCGGATGCCCTCGACCGCTACCGGCGCCATGATCTGGACATAGTCGTAGATAGGGTCACCATATCCGCAGAGGCCCGTGCGCGTATCGCCGAGGCAGTGGAAGACGCGCTGAAGCTGGGCGAAGGCTCGGTACTGGTGGTGTCTGAAGAGGGCGAGGAGTTCCTGCTGTCGGCGGCCTTTTCATGCGATAAGTGTGGCCGTAGCATCCAGGAGCCTACTCATGCCGGGTTCTCCTTCAACAGCCCCAGAGGCATGTGCAAGCAGTGCAACGGTATAGGCACCGAGCGACGCCTTGTGCCTGAGCTACTGATAGAAAACCCTGACTTGTCGCTCGATGGTGGTGCGATACCGCTGCTGCCGTCGCTGCAAAACCGCAAAAGGCGGCACTGGTATCAGGGCGTGGCTGACCACTACGGCTTCAGCCTGGATACTCCGCTGCGCGATCTGACCGAGCGACAGATGCACCACCTCTTCTACGGCTCTGACGGTGAGCTGATCGAGTTTCACTATCGCCACCCGCGTCACCGCTGGGAGTGGCGCCATGCTGATCCGTGGTCCGGCATCGTCTCGGAGTTGATGAGGCGCTATCGAGGCTTCAGCCCGGGCGGTCACCATCGCCACCGCCTCGAGCAGGCCATGCGCATCAGCACCTGCCCGGCCTGTGGAGGGCTGCGGCTCAACCCCGAAGCGCTGGCATTCACCATCGGCGGGCGCAACATCGCCGAAGTAGTCGCCATGACCATCGAACAGGCGTATCAGTTTTTCGAAGTCCTGCAGCTATCTGACACTCAACTGCAGATAGCCGAGGATGCTCTGCAGGAGATCCGCGTCCGGTTGCGGTTCTTGAACGAAGTCGGCCTGGGCTACCTGAACCTCGACCGTCGCGCTCCGACGCTGTCTGGCGGAGAGGCGCAGCGGGTACGGCTGGCCACCCAGGTCGGCAGCGGACTGGTAGACTGTGTTTACGTGCTGGATGAGCCCAGCATCGGTTTGCATCACCGCGATCAGGGCAAGCTTCTCGACACGCTCAAGCGTCTCCGCGATCAGGACAACACCATCATCGTGGTAGAGCATGACGCTCAGACTATGCTGGCGGCCGACCGCATCGTGGATTTCGGCCCCGGAGCCGGTGTGGAGGGCGGCCGGGTTGTCGCAGAGGGCACCCCCCGGCAGATCGCTGCGAATTCGAAATCGCTGACCGGGCAGTATCTCTCAGGGCGGCGGGAAATACCGGACCGCACCGAGAAGCGCCGTGAGGGAAACGGCAAATGGCTGACCATTCGGGGAGCGCGGCACAACAACCTGACGTCCGTAGATGCTGCCTTCCCGCTGGGGCGCTTCATCTGTGTCACCGGCGTGTCTGGATCGGGCAAAAGCTCTCTGGTCACCGACACTCTCTACCCTGCACTTGCCAACACTCTCCACAACGCTCTGCTTGATGTAGGCCATCACGATGGCGTGGAGGGCCTGGAGCATGTGGACAAGGTCATCTTCATAGACCAGGACCCGATAGGCCGCACGCCCCGTAGCACTCCGGCCACCTACACTAAGGCACTCGACCACATACGCGCTCTGTATGCCCAGATGCCCGAAAGCCGTCAGCGTGGCTACAAGCCCGGACGCTTCAGCTTCAACGTCAGGCAAGGCCGCTGCGAGGCATGTGAGGGGCACGGATACCTGAAGCTGGAATCTGACTTCATGGCGGATGTGTGGGTGGAGTGCGATCAGTGCTACGGTGCCCGTTTCAGCCGCGAAACCCTCGATATCCGCTACCGGGGCAAGAGCATCGCCCAGGTGCTAGACATGTCGGTGGCCGAAGCTGTGGAGCACTTCCAGAACCAGCCGAAGATTCGCCGCATCCTGGATACGCTACATGAGGTTGGTCTGGGCTACCTCAAGCTGGGTCAGCCTGCGACTACGCTTTCGGGCGGCGAAGCTCAGAGGATCAAGCTGGCACGTGAACTGGCCCGTCCGCGCTCGGGCAGGACCGTCTATGTGCTCGATGAGCCGACTACCGGCATGCATTTCGAGGACGTGCGGCAACTGCTCGAGGTGCTGCACGGCTTCGCAGATGAGAGCAACACTGTGATAGTCGTGGAGCACCATCCGGATGTCGTCAAGACTGCCGACTACATCATGGATATGGGCCCCGAAGGTGGTGCTGAGGGTGGCCGGATCGTGGCACAGGGCTCTCCGGAGCAGGTGGCCTCATGCCCCGATTCGCACACCGGTGCCATGTTGCGCGAGATGTACAACGGCAAGGCAGATGCGGAGACACCCAGAGTGCGCCGCCGCCCTGCCTATCAGACCGATCACATTTCGGTTACCGGTGCGCGTCAGCACAACCTGAAGAACTTGCAGGCTCGCATACCGCGCCACAAGCTCACGGCTCTGACCGGCGTGTCGGGTTCCGGCAAGACGTCTCTGGCGGTGGATACCATATACGCCGAAGGGCAGCGCCGCTATGTCGAGTCGCTGTCATCCTATGCCCGTCAGTTCGTCCAGCAGATGGAAAAGCCGAAGGTGGATCGCGTCTCCGGCCTGTCTCCTGCTATCAGCCTGGACCATGTCAACCGCGGCCACACACCGCGCTCGACGGTGGGCACAGTAACCGAGATCTACGATTACCTGCGGGTGCTGATGGCTCGCCTGGGCCAGCCGCACTGCCCTGCCTGTGATGCTACAGTGGGTGCCCAGACGGTAGATCAGATGGCAGACCGTGCGCTGACCGACCTGTCCGGCGAGCGAGTACTGGTCTGTGCACCGCTGCATCCGGGGCCCGGTGAGTCGTATGAGCTCCTGCTTCAGCGGGCTGAGCGCGACGGATGGCGGCGGATACGGCTGGATGGGCAGCTCCACACTCTGCCCTACAGTGACGCCATAGACCGTCGCAGCAGGCATGAGGTCGAGGTGGTAGTGGATCGGTTGGCCGTCTCGCCTCGCAACCGCTCTCGCCTTGCCGAGGCGCTTGAGGCGGCTCTGCAGATCTCCGGCCAGGACGTAGTGCTTGTCACCGAAGCCGGCGATAGTGTCAGCTTTTCGCGCCTGTTTGCCTGCCATCAGTGTGGTCGGAGCTATCGGCAGATCACACCTCGTAGCTTTTCCTTCAACCATCCGGACGGCTGGTGCGAACTGTGCGAGGGTTTGGGCACTCAGCGCTCGATAGATCTGGATGTACTGGTGCCTGATGACAGCAAATCACTGCGCGAGGGCGCGGTGAAGCTGTGGGGCCCGCTACGCGAGGGCACTCTGCTGGCTGACCTGGTCACTGCTCTGGCAGAGTATGGCGGCTTCAGCCTGGACAGGCCCTGGAAGCAGCTCTCAGATCGCCAGCGGCAACTGATCATTTACGGCACATCGGAGCAGATGCCGGTGCGAGACGGTCTGGAGCTGTCCTACACCGGTCTGGTGCCCGGCATAGAGCAGGGGCGTGGTCTCAGCCGTGATTTTCGGCATGATTTCGGCCAGCTTCTGCGCGATCTGCACTGCCCGGCCTGTGGCGGGCGGAGAGTGCGTCCGGAAGCCGCGGCAGTGCGCTTTTGCGGTCACACCATCGGTGACATCTGCTCATGGCCGCTGCATCAGGTCGCAAATTTCATGGCGCATCTCGAGCTGAGCCCCGTCGAACGCCCACGTGCCGAGGAGCTGCTCCGTGAGCTGCGCAGGCGGCTTCGTTTCCTGGTAGATGTGGGCCTGGAGTATCTGACACTGGACCGCAGCGCCCCGACGCTTTCGGGCGGTGAAGCGCAGCGGGTCAAGCTGGCAGCGCAACTGGGGGCCGATCTGACCGGGGTGCTGTATGTGCTGGATGAACCCACCGTCGGTGTGCATCCTCGTGACAACGAACGGATGCTACGCGCTCTGCGATCGCTGCGCGAAGAGGGCAATACAGTACTCATCGTGGAGCACGATCCGCAGACTCTGCAGGAGGCCGACTATCTGCTGGACTTCGGCCCGGAAGCAGGCCGCCACGGTGGGCAGATTGTCGCTGCAGGCACGCGCGCAGCTCTGATGCGCTCTCGCAAATCGCTTACCGGCCAGGTACTGTCGGGCAAGCTAGCCATACCGGTGCCCAGGCCTCGCCGTCCGCTGCCGCCTCGAGACGACGAGAACGGCTGGCTGACGATAGTTGGTGCCCGTGAGCACAATCTGAAAAACATAGATGTGCCGATACCGCTGGGGGTACTGACCGTCATCACCGGCCCCTCAGGCTCGGGCAAGAGTACTCTGATGGGTGACATCCTGTTTCCGGAGCTGATCTTCCGTTTCAGCCCCAACTCTACTACCGCCACACCCGGCCGGCATCGTGACATCATCGGGACAGAGGCTGTGGATGCGGTCTACAACGTAGATCAGAGCCCCATCGGACAGTCGCCACGGTCAAACCCGGCCACCTATGTCGGAGTTTTCGATGAAATCCGGCGGCTGTATTCGCAACTGCCGCTGGCCCGAACGCGTGGCTATACTCCGACTCGGTTCAGCTTCAACCGAGTGGGCGGCCGCTGCGAAGCCTGTGAGGGGCTGGGTAGTCTACGGGTGGCGATGCATTTTCTGCCTGACGTGTGGGTACACTGTGAGCAGTGTGAGGGCCGCCGATACAGTCCTGAGACGCTGGAGGTAGAGTACCGGGGCCACAGCATCGCTTCAGTGCTGGAGATGACGGTGGATGAGGCAGCAGAGCTTTTCGGGGCTATCCCGGGCATCATCCGCAGGCTATCGGTGCTGCAGCAAGTTGGGCTCGGCTATCTGCCGCTGGGCCAGCCTGCCCCGACGCTATCCGGTGGCGAATCGCAGCGTGTGAAGCTGGCGGCTGAGCTGGCAAAGCCTGCCCGTGGCCACACTCTGTATCTGCTTGATGAGCCGACCACTGGCCTGCACACTGCCGATATCCGCAAGCTGTTGGCTGTCATCAACTCGCTGGTAGACCGTGGGAATACGGTGCTGGTGGTCGAGCACAACCTGGACCTGATCAAGACCGCGGACTATGTGATAGATCTGGGGCCCGGTGGCGGCGAAAATGGTGGCCGCATCGTAGCTCGTGGGCGGCCCGAACAGATAGCACGTCGGAGCAGTTCGGCGACCGCTCCATATCTGAAGCAGGCGCTGGAAGAGTCGCCGCAACTGCCACGTGAAGAGCTATACAGTGCTGATGCCGAGGAAGTCACGCAGCAGCCCGCTGCACCACCTCCGCCCGAAACCGAGCAGGTAGCGCCTCCGTGGGAGCGAGATGGCCGCACATGGCACATGCAGCAGATCACCACCGCTGAGGGCAAGAGGCCTCAGTGGCCGACCGCGACGCTGGAGACCCTGCTGAAGCGGCTGTCGGATCTGCCTGGTGCCGGTGAGCCTGACTACGCTCACCCTGACCGTATCAGCATCGCGGCTGATGATGGGGAGACATGGGCCTATGTGAAAACCGATGCCGAGTGGGCGCTGCAACTGGTGATCTACACACAGAAGAGTGTGTTCGATGAGCAGGACCTGGCCGAAGCGTTGGCGCTGCCGCCGTGGGACGATTTGCGTGACGTGCGGCTATATGGTCGTCGGCCACGGGTTCGCGTGTACACAAACGCCCGCGCTTACGACCGGCTTCGTATCATGCTCCATCACCAGTCCGATGTGACTGGTGCCGCCTTCGCCGAGATGCTGCAGCGCGCCTGGGACAGCCGTATCGCGGAGGAGGCTGTCGTGTCATGAGCTTCCCTTCGCGCCTGCTGTTTCATCCCACGGTAGACTGTCCGCGTGTCGAAGATATCGTGGTAGATGGCGACCTGTCTGACTGGGCAGGCATCAGCCCGCTACCGCCGCTGTGTGCTCTGGATGGCCAGCAGCCCTTCGCCGAGGTGCGTATTGCCTGGAGTACGAAGGGCCTCTATGTGGCTATCAGCACGGAGCGTGATGAGCCTGTCGCGGTCAGCCGCCAGCGCCCACACAGCGCTGACAGCCTGCAGTTGTGGATAGACACGCGCGGCAGTACGAGTGGACGGCGCGCGACCCGGTTCTGTCACCACTTCATCCTGCTGCCCTCCGGGGGAGGGCCGAGCCGTCGCGAGCCGATCGGATGGCAGGAACGGATCCGTCGCGCACTCGACCAGGGGAGTATGGCTGGCCCGGACGATCTGGTAGTAGCTGCGAGGCACGATGGACAGGTCTATACGCTGGAAGCGCTGCTGCCCGCAGAGGCCCTGCACGGCTTCGAACCGGAAGCCGGTCAGCTTATCGGTTTCACTTATCTTATAACTGACCTGGTGCGGGGCCGCCAGACTTACGCATGTGGCGATGCTTTTCCGTATCCGCACAACCCGGAGACCTGGTCACGCCTGCGTCTGGCGTGACCGATCACGTGCTATATCTGCATATGGGGTGCGGTTGACAAGTGGCGCTACCGTCGATAGTATCAGCACCACATGCGTGTCGTCTGAGAGATGACCATGTACACACTCGTATCTCAGGAGGGGTCGCTTGCCCGAACAGTACCGCTTGATTGATGCCATCATCAGCCAGATAAAAAAACAGGCTAAGTCCAGCCGGGGTAAACGGCCGGTTTCAGCATCGCTGAGAGTCGCCGAAGCCGCCTCTGTCACTTCGGAGTCGATCATCGCTTGCTTCAGACGGGCTGCTGAAAGCGACGGCCTGGCGGATGTCGCACTGTCGGTTCAGGTCGTGCCGCTGCTGGGGCAGTGCGAGACATGCAAAACTATAGTCGAGCTTGACGGGACGCTGTGCTGCAGAGTCTGTGGTCGTCCGTATGTGGAGATCAGCGACCCGGACACCGTCATCGTCGACTCTTGCGAATTCGAGTGATGAGAGACATACGCACTCTGGCTACTGGTATCGCGAACGCCGTCTCTGACCCCTGCCATCTGCGTATCATCGTGGAGGGGATCGTGCAGGGCGTCGGCTTCCGTCCCTTCGTGCATCGTCTGGCCGATGAACTGAGCATGACCGGCACGGTGCACAACTTCACAGGCGGAGTTGAGGTCGAAATCGAGGGGCCTGAGGGCAACTGCCGGCGGTTTGTCCGGCGGCTGGAGGCTGAGGCGCCGCCTATGGCGCTGATCGAGCGCATACGGATTCAGCAGTTGCCACCCTCGAGGTTTGCCGATTTCTCCATCAGCACCAGCACCGCTACCGACACCGGCCCCGTCCTGGTGTCGCCGGAGGTCGCCACCTGTCGCGACTGTCTCCGGGAGCTTGCAGACCCGGCCGACCGTCGCTATCTGCATCCGTTCATCAACTGCACCAACTGTGGGCCACGATACACCATCATCCGCAGCATGCCCTATGACCGACCGGCCACGAGTATGGCTGACTTCCCCATGTGTTCCGATTGTGCCTCCGAGTATGGTGACATCACAGACCGCCGCTATCACGCGCAGCCGGTGGCATGCCCCGCCTGTGGCCCTACTCTGTGGCTGCAGACTGCAGATGATGGGCAGCGCGTGGAGGGCACAGAAGCGATAGTCCAGGCCCAGAGGCTGCTGGCTGAAGGCAAGATCTTGGCGCTGAAAAGCCTGGGTGGCTTCCATCTGGCGTGTGATGCCACCAATCAGGAGGCCGTGCTGCGGCTCCGTAGTCGCAAGCTGCGTGCAGAGAAGCCTCTGGCGGTCATGGTGCCAGATATGGAAACCGCCGAACAGATGGCGACCATGTCGGAGACTGCGCGAGGCCTGCTGACTGGGCCACAGGCACCCATAGTGCTGGTGCGGAAGTGCAAACCGGCGCTGCTTGCTGCGGCAGTGGCGCCCGACAGCGCCGACTATGGCTTGATGCTGCCCTATACACCCATCCATCATCTCCTGCTGCGTACAGGTGAGCGGCTGGAGCAGACGCGCTTCACTGCTCTGGTGATGACCAGCGGCAATCTCAGTGACGAGCCGCTGTGCATCAGCAACCAGGAGGCGCTGGAGCGGCTGGACGGCATCGCCGACGCTTTCCTGCTGCACGATCGCGACATACTCATCGGCTGCGATGACTCGGTGGTGCGTGACACCGCCGAGGGGCCGATAGTCCTGCGTCGCGGGCGCGGATATGTGCCCTTCCCGGTGCGGCTAGGCATGTCGGTGCGACCGGTTCTCGCTCTCGGTGGGCAGACGAAGAACACTGTCTGCCTGACCAGTGGTACAAACGCCTTCGTCAGCGAGCACCTGGGCGATCTGGAGGACGCGGCGGCTCTGGAGCACTTCAAGCGCGCCGCTGAGCATCTGATGGAGCTGTTCCAGACTCGACCCGAAGCCCTCGCCTGTGACCTGCATCCCGACTATCTGTCCACCAGATGGGGGCGTGAACTGGCAGATAGGATGGGGCTGCCACTGGTGCAGAGCCAGCACCACTGGGCACATGTGGTCTCGTGCATGGCCGAACATGCCTCTGATGGGCCGGTGCTGGGGCTGGCTTGCGACGGAGCCGGACTGGGTGATGATGGCACGATCTGGGGCTGTGAGCTGCTACGGTGCGACTATACTGGCTACCAGCGCCTGGGCCATCTGCGCTACATGCCGATGCCGGGTGGCGATATGGCGGTCAGCCAGCCGTGGCGCATGGGGATGGCCTACCTGCATGCGGCGTACGGAGAGCAGGCAGATGAGCTGATAGCCCGCCTGTACTCCGGAGAAATCGCACAGCGTTGGCTGATGCTGAGGCAGATGATAGAGCGCGATCTGAACTGCCCACGTACTTCGTCGGCGGGGCGGCTGTTCGATGCGGTAGCTTCGCTGCTGGGTGTGTGCCAGGAGGCCACCTACGAGGGGCAGCCGGCGATGATGCTCGAGGGCGTGGCAGACTGCAGCCACAATCCGGACATGCAGTTCGATATCACCGCCGATGGACTGGTGATGGACCCGTCGCCGCTGATCCGCATGGTGGTAGATCGGCGGCTTGAGGGTGCTGGTGCAGATGAAATCGCGGGTCTGTTTCATGGTGGCTTCACCGCCATGCTGGCACAGGTGGCGCAGATGGCGTGTGAGCGCGAAGGCCTGGATAGTGTGGCACTGTCTGGTGGCACGTTTGCGAACCGTTTGCTCGTAGAGGCGCTGGCTCAGACGTTGCGAGATGTCGGGCTGCAGGTGCTTTTGCATCGGGCGCTGCCGCCTGGCGATGGCTGCCTGTCACTTGGGCAGGCCGTCATCGCGCACCATCGTCTGGCCACGGTGGAGTCGTCGGAGAGGAAGTCATGACATGTGTGTAGCCATACCGGGGTGCATAACGCAGATAGAGGGCAAGCAGGCACAGGTGAGGGTGGGCCAGAGCACCGTCTCCATCCGCCTAGAGCTACTCGGTGACCAGGTGAGTGTGGGCGACTATGTGCTGGTGCATGCTGGATTTGCGATAAACAAGATAGACAGGCAGGAGGCGGAGGAGCTCGAGGAGCTCTGGCGTGAGCTTGGGGGAGCCTCATGGTAGGTGCCGCTGACAGGTGCCGTGAGCTGGCCGAAGCGATAGCACAGGCCGCACCGCCGCCTATGACTATCATGGAAGTGTGTGGCACCCACTCACACGCCATCGCCCGCTATGGTCTGTCGCAGCTTCTGCCGCCGCAGGTGCGGCTGGTCTCAGGCCCCGGTTGCCCTGTCTGCGTCACTGCTGATGAAGACCTCGACGCCATCGTTCAGATCGCCCGTCAGGGTGCCATCATCGCCACTTTTGGCGACATGGTGCGAGTTGCCGGCCCTCGTGGCAGCCTCGCCGACGCCCGTGCCATCGGGGCGCAGGTACAGGTGCTGTACTCGCCCATGCAGTCGTTGCAGCTAGCTGAAAGCAATCCTGAACGGCAGGTGGTGCTGCTGGGCATCGGTTTCGAGACTACCACCCCGGCCATAGCTGTGACGATGGCCGAAGCCGCCGCGCGCGATCTGGGCAACTTCAGCGTGTACTGTGCTCACAAAATCATACCGCCTGCCATGGCAGTTCTGGCTGCCGATCCCGAGTGCGGCATAGATGCCTTCCTGTGTCCGGGGCATGTCAGTACTATCATCGGCAGCCGAGCCTACGAGCCGCTGGTCCGGCAGTTCGGCACCCCGTGCGCTATAGGAGGCTTTGCGCCGACCGAAATTCTTGAGGCCGTCTATGCGCTGGTGCTCCAGGTGACCTCCGGCCAGCCGCGGGTGGACAACTGCTACTCTCGCGCGGTGCAACCGGAGGGGAATCCTACTGCTCTCGCAGCGATCGCCGATGCTTTCGAGCCTGCTGATGCCCTGTGGAGGGGAGTGGGGCTCATCCCGGAGAGTGGCCTACAGATCGCAGACAGGTATGCTCACCTGGATGCGCGGAGTCGGTTCGAGCTCGAGCCTGCCTTGCAGCGACCTATTGACGGTTGCCTGTGTGGGCAGGTGCTGCAGGGCAAAGCGGTGCCGACCGACTGTCCGGCTTTCGGCACTACCTGCACCCCTCAGAGCCCGATTGGGCCGTGCATGGTCTCCTCTGAGGGTTCGTGTGCAGCCGTGTACAGATATCAGACCGTCCGCTGAGGGCGGCCATCGGGAGATAGCACAGTCATGAGCAGTCCTCACGACAGTTCGCATACCATCAGTCTGGGCCATGGCAGCGGCGGGGCGATGATGCAGCAACTGATCGCCGAAGAGCTTCTGCCCGCACTTTCCGGTCAGTCGGCTGAGGCTCTGGAGGACGCGGCCATCGTCGAGTTGGCGGGCGGGAGGCTGGCTTTCACCACCGACTCGTACGTCGTACAGCCGCTGCTTTTTCCTGGTGGCGACATCGGCTCACTGGCCGTGCATGGCACCGTAAACGATCTGGCTATGCGAGGGGCTGTGCCGCGTTTTCTGAGCGTAGGGTTGATCATCGAGGAGGGCTTGCCGGTAGATACGCTTCGGCGAGTGGTCGCTTCGATGGGCTGCGCCGCGGACAAGTGTGGAGTCACGATAGCTTGTGGTGACACGAAGGTTGTCGAGCATGGCAAGGGTGATGGGCTGTTCATCAACACTTCGGGGCTGGGCGAGTGCGGGCCACATGTGCCATCGGTGACTGCCGCGCAGCCGGGTGATGTGCTCATCGTCAACGGTACTCTTGGCGATCACGGCATCGCGGTGATGGTCGCACGCGAGCAGCTAGAGATCTCCGCAGATCTGCGAAGCGACAGCGCCCCTCTGCACGAGCTGGTCGCGGCCATGCTGCAGGCCGGCGGTGATGCGGTGCACTGCCTGCGCGATCTGACCCGTGGCGGGATGGCTGCCGGTCTGAACGAAATCGCCACCTCCTCAGCGGTGGGGATGATGCTGGAGTCGAGTGCGATTCCGGTGCGTCCTGACGTGGCGGGTGTGTGCGAGATACTGGGGCTGTCACCGTACGTGGTGGCAAACGAAGGCAAGCTTGTCGCGGCAGTGGCGGCAGACCAGGCCGATTCCGTGCTTCAGGCCATGCATGCGCACCCGTACGGGCAGGATGCTGCCATCATCGGCCAGGTGGTCTCCGATCAGCCGGGACTTGTACGCCTGCGTACCGCCATCGGCACTACTCGTGTCCTGGAGCTTCCTGCAGGCGAGCTGCTGCCGCGCATCTGTTGACCTCGCGCCGATCGCGCGCTACTGGGGCGACGCCTGCTCTCCATCCCACGTCTCTGTCCGCCAGCCTGCATTTTTTCGGCATATGCCATAGCGGTTGTGCAGCGGCCTACACCTGGAGACCCCGCCATGATGTCTGACACCATAGATATAGAGATATAGCAGTGCGGCACTGTGCGCAGGCGAGCTCAAAGCAGTGGGGACGCTATGTGGCAGCAGACTGGCTTCGATAGGCCATCATGACACAGGCTTCACCTCGCCGATCCTTCGAGGTAGATTCGCCGGACCTACTTCACTGGTGATGCGACAAGGTACTCTTCATGTCGGCGTCGAACTGTCGGTACAGTTCACGCGTGGCATAGAGCTGTGCGCTGACAGGTGTCCTGCTCTGATAATCTGAGGCCCGTCAGGAGGATTTCCGCATGGATTTCGACATACTCATCAGGCACGCGACGGTTTTCGATGGCACCGGTGCTGATGGCTATCTCGGCGATGTAGGCATCAAGGCGGGTCTGATTGCAGCCATAGGTGATTTGCGTGACGCCACTGCGGCCCACGAAATCGACGCCACTGGCATGGTAGTTTGTCCGGGCTTCATAGATGCACATACGCATGTTCACTCTAGCATTGGCAGGGGTTTCATGCATGAGGACAACCTGGTTCGCCAGGGTATCACCACTGTTGTCGGCGGCAACTGTGGCAGTTCCGGCTGGCCTATCGGCGAGCACCTCGACACTGTGGACCGCCTGGGCATGAAGCAGAATTATGCAGTTTTGGCGGGGCATCACACCATCCGCCGCGAGCTGTTCGGCGCTGATCAGGCACGCTTTCTCGATCCTTCAGAGTACAAGCTGATGCAGGGACAGGTGGAGCGCGCCATGGACGAGGGCGCCTTCGGAGTGACGCTTGGCTATGCCACCCGGTGGGAGCCCAGTGATGAGGCTTTTGCCTTCGCTGAGCCGGCGGGCAAGCGCGATGGCATCTACGCCTCTCACATCCGTTCCGAGGCCGCGCATTTGCTGGAGGCTATCGGTGAGATACTCGAGGTTGCTCAGCATGCCGATATGCGAGTGCAGATATCGCATCTCAAGACACTTGGCCCAGCCAACTGGGATAAGCTCGACGCAGTTTTTTGCATGATCGAAGAGGCGGTAGATCGCGGTCTGCAGGTGAAGGCTGACCGCTACACTTACACTGCCTCACATGGCGGCTCAACCAACGCTGTTCCGCGCATCGCGTACCAGATCAAACAAGAGCGCGGCAGTTGGGACAACCTCCGCGATCCGGACGTAGTGGACATGATCACCGAAGAAGTGGATAAGCTGTACGAAAGCTATGGCGGGCCCGAGAAGCTTCTGTTCTGTTCCATGCGCGAACCGAGGCCCGAAATCGAGGGCAAGACTGCTGCTCAGCTTGCTGCGGAGTGGGGAGCGGACCTGCTGGATGTTGGCATCCGTCTGGAAAAGATGGGTGGCGTGTCGGCCATCAAGATGGTTATGTCCGAAGACAACCTGCGCCGCATACTGGCCCATCCGCTGGTCGGCATCGGCTCTGACGCGGGTCTGCAGCCTGACAGAGGCGTCCAGACCCATCCGCGCAGCTACGGCACCTTCCCACGCGTGCTGGCCAAATACGTGCGTGAAGAGCGGGTACTGACCCTGCCTGAGGCCATCTACAAGATGAGCGGCCAGCATGCCGAGCATTTCGGCATCACCGATCGGGGTCTGCTGGGCGAAGGTCTGGTCGCCGACGTGGTAGTCTTCGACCCGTGGACGGTACAGGACAGGGCCGAGTTCCTGGACGCACACCAGTATCCCGATGGCATACCGTATGTCATAGTCAACGGCAAGTTTGCCGTAAAAAACGGCCAGATGACACCGGAAAATCACGGTCGGGCGCTGCGCAAGACCGACATGTAACCCGCTGCCCGGAATGATATCAGCATAGACAGTATCAGTCGGCAACCAGCTGGCAATCAGTTGGCAATCAACAGCTCGCACAGTAGCCCGCGCATTGTATTTGTATTGTGAGGGCAAGATAGGAGTGCTGCAAGTGTCCAGTGAGAGGCGACGAACTCAGGTGGAGTTCGATCTGGTTGAGCATACCCGTATACGGCAGGCGATCGGTGATCGCACTCTACAGAGTGTCAACGAAATCCCGCAGTTTCGGGTTCAGAAAATGGTTCTGGCGCACAATTTGGTAGCGTTTCGCGCGCATCTGAAGCAATCTGACGCCGATCCGTTGCCCACTTATAACGATATCCTCATCAAGCTGACCGCCACAGTGCTGGCGAGATTTCCGCGCCTGAACGCCTGGCACAGTCCTGAGGGTCTGCAGCAGCTGCGGGAAGTGAACATCGGCCTGGCGGTAGACACCGAGCAGGGTGTACTGTTGCCGACGGTTCGCGATGCCGACACTAAAAGCCTCGCCGAAATTGCTGCGACGACTCGCGAACTGGTATCGCTGGCGCGCAGTGGCAAGCTCCGCGCCAGCCTGCAGATGGGGGCGGGTTTCACCCTCTCGAACATCGGCCCAATCGGCATAGATCTCTTCGATGCCATCATCTCGCCGCCACAGACCGGTATTCTGGCCGTCGGTTCGATCTTGCCGCGTCCGGTGGCCGATGACGGGCAGGTCATCGTCCGCGATACGATGTGGCTATCGCTGACCATAGACCACCGATCCGTGGATGGTGCCGATGGGGCGAGGTTTGTAGCCGAGTTGGCACAAACGATCGAACAGATGAGCCCTGGTCAGTCGCTGTGAGATGGCCTGAAGCGTCCGCTCAGGGTTTGTTGAGAAAAAAGCAGAAAATCTAAATTAGGTCTTGCATTATGTAGACAGATGCGCTACTATTGCTGCGTGCTGTAATCTATATGGGGGCCATGGACCTGTGGCCGTGGGAGAGACCAAAATGAGCATCACAAAAACGTTCCTATTTGCCGCAGTTTTGACTCTTGGCTGCACGTTTGTTGCCGGTGCTGCCTTGATCACCGTGGACGGCGACCTGACTGATCCGGGATGGGCAGGCCCAAACGTACACGTCGGCACCTCGCCTGATGATGATGATATCACCAACGATTTGGATATTCGCTATACGCGTAACGTCTGGGACGCGAACAGTGGGATGACCTTTTTCAATCTCGAGATGTGGGATGCATTGGCCGACCCTACTGCTGAGAACTTTGTCGTTCTGCTCATCGATGTAGACAACAACCAGAGTACCGGCTGTACTGGCTGCTACAGCTTTGTTGGTGCCGAATACCGGGTGTTCTTCGATCTTAGCTACGGCCTGCCAGGTGCTCTGTCTTACGGTACGGGCTGGGCCAGCGGAGGACCCGACAACTATTACATGCAGAGATTTACCAGCAGTGGTTGGACAGGCATGGATGCAAGCGAAGTGAACCCAGGCACCGATTTGCTGGTCTCGCGCGGCACTGGCCCCGGCTCTGAACAAGTGACCAGTATCGGGACCGGTATCGAGTGGGGCATTCGCGCTGATTTGATCGGCTCTCCAGGACAGTTCACATGGGGTGCCCATCTCGATGATGGTGGAAACCAGAAAGATGATTTCATCACTGGCCAGCGCGGAGAGGCTCCGGAACCGGCAACTCTCGCGCTATTCGCTCTGGGCCTGGGTGGGCTGTACCTGCGACGGCGCGCCAGCTAGATACAACTGACGACCATGTAGTGGCCTGCACGAGATGATCCTGATTTCGAGCAGCCAACACAAATAGAGTGTGCACTTCCGCGCGGCATCTGACAACAGATGTCGCGCGTTTCTTTTTCCTTCGAAAAGCGCCACACGATTGCCTATCCGTGCCTGTATAGCAGTCGTATACGGAAGCCAGCGATATCTTCGCCAAACCCCTCCGAACATCCCCGAAGATCTGCGTCCTCTCTCCATCATATGTGCACCCCATGCGACCTGCCGAAGTCAGCGCCAGTGTCGCACTTGTCTCTGTCTCGAATACCCATGCAGGTGTGATGTGACGTGCGACTGCCATGAGAAGCTGCCCTGCATATCCTCACAAGAATCTCGGACAGTCTGATCCCAATTCCCTTGCAAGAGTGTTATGAGAGTGTTATAGTAGCCATATCAGCAGGGCTGCGACACTCTGGTAATCCACATCAACACCACTGTTCGCCCACTCCGCCGTGCCAGGGGAGACATCAAGAGTTGCGAAATCATCACATCAGACTGCTGTTCACTATCATGCTAATCGCTTCTGCAGCCGCACTCACCGGTTGCCCACAGAGTGCAAGCCCTCCAGGCGTGGATGTGGACGCTGATGGGGGAGCATCATCAGCTACCCCCAGTGGCACCATCCGCATCTCCGGTGCTTGGGCACTGTATCCTATGACCGTCAAGTGGGTCGAGGAGTACCGCGCCATCCATCCGGAGGTGCGCATTGACGTCTCCGCCGGGGGAGCAGGCAAGGGAGTGGCTGATGCACTCGGAGGTATGGTAGATATCGGCATGGTGTCGCGAGCGATCCGGCCTGAAGAGATATCCAAGGGTGGCTGGTTTGTGTCGGTTGCGCGCGATTCAGTCTTCCCGATAGCCAGTGAGGCCAATCCGGTGCTGGAGCAGTTGCGTGAAACGGGCGTGACCAGAGAGACCTTCGCCGCCATCTGGATGACAGGCGAGGTCACAACCTGGGGCCAGGCTGCGGGCACCGAAAACACGGAGACACTAAGCGTCTACACCAGATCGGATGCGTGCGGCGCCGCCGAAACATGGGCCAGGTTCCTCGGTGGCGAGCAGGAGGATCTCGGCGGCACCGGCGTCTATGGTGATCCGGGGCTGACTGAAGCGATTCGAAAAGACCCTCTGGGCATCGGCTTTGCCAACCTGAACTATGCTTATGACCCGAAAACCGACCTGCCGATAGAAGGCATCTTCATCGTGCCCCTGGATGTCAACGGCAACGGACGGCTCGATGAGGACGAAGATTTCTACGCCACCGGGGATCAGGTCGTACAGGCGCTCAGCGAAGGCCGCTATCCGTCCCCGCCGATGCGTGACCTGTACCTCCTATGTAAGAGTGCACCGGAAGGGGCCACCCGTGACTTCATCACCTGGGTGCTCACTGAGGGGCAAAAGTACGTTCGCGAGGCAGGCTTTGTGCCGCTGGACGATGAGACACTTGCTGCGGAGATGAAAAAGCTTGAGCAGCAGTAGCGCACCACCGGACATGCAACCGCCCCAGATGAGAGATGGTGCTTCCGCCGGGCCGCCGATAGATGCCGATCGCCCCACGGGAGGGCGCTTGCGGCTGGTGATGGATCGGCTGGTCACCGGAGCGGTGAGCGCAGTCAGCGTGGCAGTGGCGCTGCTGACGGTGTCGCTGGTTGTCGCACTACTGGTGCGTTCGCTGCCGGTTCTGGGGCTGCAGTCGCTGGCTGAGATGATCACCGGCACAGTCTGGCATCCGCTGCAGGGCAAGTTCGGCTTCTGGCCGTTCATCGTCGGCACACTGTGGGTCACGGTGCTGGCGATGCTGCTGGCCACTCCCGCGTGCATACTGACGGCCATCTACCTGGCCGAGTATGCGGCTACCGGCCTTCGTGCGGTGGTGCGGCCTATGATTGACGTGCTGGCAGGCATCCCCTCGGTGGTCTACGGGCTGTTCGGGGTGCTGGTGATAGTGCCGCTGGTGCGCGATCGGCTGGCACCGGCCGCCGCAGAGCACCTGTCCGGAGTGCCTCTGCTGGCCCCGGGAAAGGTGAGCACAGGCTACTGTGTACTGGCGGCAGCGGTGGTGCTGGCGCTGATGGTCACTCCTGTCATCATATCTGTGGCCGAAGAGGTGCTGCGCGGAGTCTCGCCCGGCGTGCGTGAGGCGTCTCTGTCACTGGGCGCCACGCGCTGGGAAACCGTCAAGCATGTATCATTTCGTATCGCGATGCCTGGCCTCATCGCCGCAGTGGTGCTGGGCTTTGCGCGCGCGTTCGGTGAGACTATGGCAGTGCTGATGGTCGCGGGCAACGTGGCCCAACTGCCCGGTTCGCTTTTCGACCCGGCCTATCCGCTGCCCGCGCTGATAGCCAACAACTACGGAGAGATGATGTCGATTCCGCTGTACGATTCGGCGCTGATGCTGGGCGCGCTGATCCTGCTGGTGGTGGTGCTGATCTTCAATCTGCTGGCTGAACTGGTGCTGATATGGGCCCGACGAAGGTCGTCACAGTGACCCGACGACTATGTGAGGAGTGGCTGATGCGCGCTCTGATGATGCTTTCGGCAGCCGCAGTTGTCGGTGGGCTGCTGATCCTCATCGTAGTCATCACCGTGCAGGGAGCCGGTGCGCTCAGTTGGGCGATGGTCACCCAGCTACCCAGTGGCGGTTACTATCTGGGCAAAGAAGGCGGTCTGCTGAACGCCATCGTCGGCTCTCTACTGCTGGCCGGTGGAGCTACGCTATTGGCCGGTGTGCTGGCCCTGCCAGTGGCTCTGTACCTGCAGCGCGACTATGGCGGCGATACCAGGCGGGCGAACCTGGTGCGCATGTCGCTGGATCTGCTGTGGGGCGTGCCGTCCATAGTGTACGGGGCTTTCGGCTTCACCATCATGCTATATCTGGGCATGCGCGCGTCGTTGCTCGGCGGCATCCTGGCCCTGACGCTGGTTGTGTTGCCGATCATGGCACGCGCCATGGATGAGGTTTTCCGGCTGGTGTCGGTGTCGCTCAAGGAAGCGTCATGGGCTCTGGGTGCGACCCGCTGGGAGACGATGCGCTCGGTGGTGCTCCGTCAGGCTCTGCCAGGTCTGCTGACTGCGGTACTGCTGGCGTTTGGCCGCGCCATCGGTGATGCCGCCTCGGTACTTTTCACCGCAGGCTATACCGACAACCTGCCACAGAGCCTGCTGGATCCGGTCGCCTCCCTGCCCCTGGCGGTGTTTTTCCAGTTGGGCACCCCGTTTCCGGAGGTGCAGCAGCGAGCTTATGCGGCGGCGTTCATCCTGCTGGTCCTGGTACTGCTGGTCAGCGTCGGTGGGCGACTACTGGCATCACGGATGTCGCGGTTTTCCGCGGATCGGTAGCGTCTTGTGCCACTCTGCGGATAGATTTTGGAGGTAGTCATGTCACACATAAGTGTGCGCAATCTGACAGTCGCATACAACGGCCACCCGGCTCTGCGGGATGTGTCGTTTGACATACCGGATCGGCAGGTCACAGCGATCATCGGCCCTTCGGGCTGTGGCAAGACGACTTTTCTGCGCTGTCTGAACCGCCTGATTGACGTGAACAACAGCGTGCGTGTGCAGGGGCAGGTGCTGATTGACGGAGAGGATATCTTCGCACCTCGCGCTGATGTCATGAGTCTGCGCCGGAAGATGGGGCTGCTGTCGCAAAAGCCGCAGGTGCTGCCGATGTCTATCTTCGACAACGTCACATATGGCCCGCGATTGCACGGTGTCCGCAAGCGTGCACAGTTGGAGCAGATCGTCGAGCGCTGCTTGCGCATGGCGAGCCTGTGGGACGAGGTGAGTGGTCGACTGCGGGCCCCGGCCGCAGAGCTGTCGGTCGGTCAGCAGCAGCGGCTGTGTCTGGCGCGCGGCCTGGCGGTGCAGCCCGAGGCACTGCTGTGTGACGAGCCAACCGCCTCGCTGGATCCGATATCGGCTCAGAGCATCGAGCAACTGTTCATGGAGCTGAAAAACGATTACACGGTGGTGCTGGTGACCCATATCCTGCGCCAGGCCCGGCGGTTGGCTGACTACCTGGTCTTCTTCTACATGGGCGAGTTGGTCGAGCACGGTCCGGCTCAGCAGATGCTGAGCAACCCGTCTGATCCTCGCACGCGCAAGTACCTCGAGGGCGTCATCAGCTAGCTGACAGTTCCGGCTGTACTGCGCTCAGGAAGTTGCTTCCCAGTACTTCATCGAGCTCGCCACATGGCAGTCCCAGATGGCGGATGGCTTCCAGTGCTTCGGCCTGACTCTGCCAGGGAAAATCTGAGCCCCACAGCACGCGCGAGGTGCGGTGGTGCTTCGCCCCTGTCATCCGCTAGCTGACAGGTCGGGCTGTACTGCGCTCAGGAAGTTTCCTCCTAGCACTGCATCGAGTTCGCCGCGGCAGTCCTAGATGGCGGACGGCTCCCAGTGCTTCGATCTGACTCTGCCATGGGAAGTCCGAGCCCCACAATACGTGCGAGATGCCGTGGCGGGCGCTGCTGCGTCGCACCTATCATCCGCTAGCTAGCAGTTCCGGCTGTACTGCGCTCAGAAAGTTTCCTCCCAGCACTGCGTCGAGTTCGCCGCATGGCAGTCCCAGATGGCGGATGGCCTCCAGCGCCTCGGTTTGGCTCTGCCATGGGAAGTCTGAGGCCCACAGTATCTGCGAGATACCGTGGCGGGTGCTGGCACGTCGCACCTGTCATCCGTTAGCTGGCAGTTCCGGCTGTACTGCGCTCAGGAAGTTTCCTCCCAGTACTTCATCGAGTTCGCCACATGGCAGCCCTAGATGGCGGATGGCCTCCAGTGCTTCGGTCTGGCTCTGCCATGGGAAGTCCGAGCCCCACAGCACGCGCGAGATGCCGTGGCGGGCGATGATGCGTCGCACCTGATTTTGTGGCGCATGATGGAGTGTGTACGACAGGTCCAGATACACCGGCTTGCCCACCAGATGCCGCTCCACTTCATCCCAGAGCATGTAGCCGCCCAGGTGCGCGATGCACATCCGCAGGTACGGATGGCGGTCTACGAAGGCAGCCATGCGCTGTGGGCTCGGTTCGACGCACTCCTGGGGCACGATCTCGTCGCCGCCGTGCATGATGATGAACAGGCGGTCGCCGATCTGCTCCATCAGCCGCTGTGTCGCCTCCTCCAGCAGTGTGAAGCCCTGGAAGAACGGTTGCAGCTTGATGCCACGGATGCCTGCATCCAGCAGCGTCTGGATCTGGCTCTCACTGTCCGGGTGATGCGGGTGCAGTGCCCCGAACGGTATCAGCCGCTCACGTGGTAGGCTGAGGATCCACTGGTTTATCGAGTCTACCTGCTGCGGTCTGGTGGCCACAGGACAGATGACGCTGTAGTCCACCCCCGACCGATCCATATGTGCAAGCAGGTTGTCCACCGTGGGGCGCACTACCGGTTCGGCCTGGTAGGCTTCGAGTAGAGTGGCCATGGCTGTGTCTACTACTTTGTCGGGAAAAACATGAGTGTGGGCGTCAATTATCGGCATAGGTCAGGGTTCGCCCCCGTGCTGTATGCGGTAGGATGATGAAATGTGTCAGTGTGAGTGCGATAGGGTTGCCGGCGGTAGCAGGCTACAGGCCCGTTGTCGGCAGGAAGGCCAGCATGCCGACCAGTAGCAGCAAGCCGCCGATGACTGTGACCAGTGTGCTCCACAGCATACTGATACCCCGGTTATGCGAGGTGTGGACTTCGCCGTTGGGTAGCAGCACACGGTAGATCTCCAGGTATGGGATCGGGAAGCGGCGGTACCAGCCCTCCACGGTCACCTGCTGGCCGATGAAGCGCTCGGCTCGAAACAGCCCGAAGAGGATCTCGAGAAATCGCAGTGGCTGGCGATAGTCCATAGTCATCAGGCCGCTGCTGTCCTGTATGACCAGGTCTTCACTCCAGTACAGCCCCGGGATGCCGCGACCGATGATCTGTCCCTGCAGCAGCGCCGGGATGCACCGGACACGTGACACCCCTATCTCGGGCACGAGGTTGCTGACTTGCCTGGGGGAAAAGCGGCGTGTGGGATGGCTGAAGTGCAGCCGTAGCAGCATCCCCAGACCTGCTCCCAGCAGAACGCCACCGGCCCATACCGCCCAGTCGGTAGCTCCAGCGCCCAGTGCCATAGCCAGGATTGCGCCTGCGATAGCACCCAGCAGAGGCGCGTAGTTGTAGGCGATGTCCACGAAGAACTGCCCCCACAGATTTGCCGGAGCCTGCTGTGGGGCCGCATACAGTGGCCGATGGCCCTGAGCGGTGGCCTGCCTGCTGAGTGCCGCAATGCGTTTGGCCGGCAGCGGATGGGAGGAGCTCAGTTCGCAGATGAGCGCCCAAGGGTTCCACAGGTCCCAGCGCATGGCCGAGCTGACAGCGTCTGCTGAGTACTGTCCGGTGGCTGCCGAGTATCCTGAGGCACTCGCCAGCGCCATGGATGCACTGAGCTTGCCGTCGAAGATGCCGAGCATGCGCGCTCCGGCGACCGCGGTTGATGCCGGATGAGCAGCGGAGTCGGTGTCCTGGGCCTCCTCTTTTGCCATGCGTGCCAGTCCGTAGCCGATCTTCACCAGCGCGCTGGACAGCGCGTTGGCATCACCTGTGGCGCGCGCCGAAAACTGATCTGCGTAGTACTCACGAAGCCTCGACAGGCCCAGCACCATGTACTGGCTGATGATGTAGGCGATAAGTGCACCGATGGCCACGAGAGCTGCCCCGCCTGCATTGCGGTCGCGTCCGCGTCCCGAGTACATGCCGAAGCGCCAGATCATGTACAGCACCATCGGCACTGTCGCGGCCACCGTCATGACCACGAAGTCCCAGTGAGCGATGTGCCCGAGTTCGTGTGCGATTACCGCACGGACCTCTCTTTCATCGCATATATCGAGCAGGCCTCGCGTCACCACCACACGTGCGTTGCCCGGATAGTGGCCGAAGGTGAAGGCGTTGGGATTGCCATCTTCGATTATTCCGAAACGTGGCATGGGTATGTTATACTGTCGACAGAGATCGCCTAGATGACGGTCCTGCACAGGGTCAATCTGTGACAGCGGCACCCAGCGAATTTTCATCACCCATTGCAGTATGAGCGGCGATATGGCATATTGCAGCCCAGCAATGAAGAGGGCGAACAGCACTGCCAGCCACACCGGAGCTTCTACGTAGTAGAGAGCTACCGCTCCGATGGCGAAAAGCATGCCGAAAAGTAGTAGCAGGGTAGTCAGGGATCTTAGTACTAGCATGTCAGATACCACCTTGGGTTAGACCTATACCAGGACACTCGAAGGGTCTCTTGCAGAAGACAACGGAGAAGAGTTGAGCTCCCATGTGGTCTGATCCGTCCATCTTATGATAGTATACCCGTTCATGCCGGTCAAACAGATAGGCTGGCACAGTTCGTGCAGCGATGAAGCTGTCTTTCGTGTGAGGTTTGGGGGACGTTGGCGGGTGTGGTCTACCAGGAAGGCGGATGGTGATTGGCAGAGCAGCTTTTCGAGTTCCTGTCGCGCATTTTTGCGCCGGAAGTGGTCGTGGTAATTCTCTCGGCGATGCCGATAAGCGAGGTACGCGGTGGGATCCCCTACGGAGTGCTGCTGGGCCTGCCACTGTGGAAGACGCTTGCGCTGGCGATACCGGCGAACGTGCTGGTGGTGGTGCCGGTGGTACTGGGCTTCAATTGGGCCGCTGAGCGCCTGGCAGACCGCCGTCTGATCGGTGGAATCGTGTCGCACCTGCTGAAAAAAGCGCGCAGCAAGGAAGAGATGGTCAACAAATACGGGGTGTGGGCGCTGACGCTGTTTGTCGCCGTCCCCCTACCGATGACCGGAGCGTGGACGGGCGCGGCGATGGCAGCGGTTTTCGGCATGCACTTTTGGCGGGCGATGGGCTGCATCATCATCGGGGTGGCCATCGCCAGTGCCATCGTATCACTGCTGGTGCACGGTGGCATCCAGGCTTCCATCTTCCTGAACGGTCCGGCGATGCACTGATGGTCGGCAGCCCATGGTCTGGCTTTTGCCTGTGATGAGGACCTGTTCTCACTGCCTTCACTGTCCTCACCGGCTTCACTGCCCGTGACAGCAGGCTGGCGAGATGAGAGCGGACAGGCGCGGGCGTAGGAGCTTTTCGAGTGCACATAACCTGTGATGACGGTCGGATGAGATGACGACGTGGATGCAGTCCTGGTGGGAAAGCAGTGGCGGTATCACCATACTGGATGTAGTAGACATCCTGCTGGTGGCGCTGATCATCTACAGCCTGTTGATGATGGTTCGGCGCACTGCGGCTGTCTCACTGATCAAGGGCGTGTTTGTGGTGATGGTGATCGTGGCCGTCACTACCTGGCTGCCCACGTTCAACTGGCTGCTCAGCCGGATGCTGGTGCCCGGCATCATCGCGCTTGTAGTGATTTTCCAGCCAGAGCTGCGCATGGCCCTGGAGCGGCTGGGACGAGCGGGATTTTTGGGGCGCGCCTTCTCACGCATGTCACTGGGCACCGAGGATTTGCAGAGTGTGATTAGCGAGGTCATGGAGGCAGTAGACCATTTCGCTGAGCACCACATCGGGGCTCTTATCGTCTTCGAGCGCCAGACCGGCTTGATGGAGATTACGCGCACCGGCAAAACGCTCAACGCGAGAGTGTCTTCAGAATTGCTGGGCGCTATATTTCAGCCCCGTTCGCCTCTGCACGACGGCGCAGTGGTGATACGCGGCAACATCCTGGTCGCGGCTGCCTGCGTGCTTCCGTATTCCGAAAGCCCGGGGCTGTCGGCGAGCACCGGCATGAGGCACCGGGCAGCTTTGGGTATCGTCGAGCACACCGATGCTGTCTGTGTGGTGGTGTCAGAAGAGACCAGTGGTGTCTCGATGGCCGTAGATGGGGCTCTCATGCGCCGGTTGGATCGCGCACAGTTGGCCGAGCGGCTGATGAATCTGTTTGAAACGCCGCAGGAAAAGCCGCGACTGCTGTTTTGGCGCAGGCCATCATAGGCACATCTATGATACCGATGTGGTCGTAGATAGTCGCGGGTAGTCGTGGCTACCAGGGCGTGACCGCAAGAAGTTCTGGGTACAGTTGTGTGAGCCTGCCAGACAGGCTCGAAAAGGAAATCCAGCAGATAAATCCATGCGTGCGATCATACGAAACAACCTGGCCTTGAAGATCACATCGCTTATCGCCGCCATCGCGATATGGACGGCGGTGCGCGCGCAGACCGACCCGGTTATCGAGCAGCGCACCAAGGTTGAGGTGGCCACGGTGTCAGTCGCATCTGATATGCAGGTGTTGAGTGTGACGCCGACGGATGTCTACGTCACGCTCAGAGGGCGGCGCTCTATCTTCCATCGCATGGACACAGAAGACATCATAGTGGTGGCAGACCTGGATGGCAGTGAGGTGGGTACGCACAGCGTGCCGCTAGCGGTACAGTACTTGCGCCCCGGCCTGCAACTGGTGTCCGTCGAACGCCAGCGGGTGCAGGTAGAGCTTGACACGACACTGACGGAAAACCGACCGGTACTGGCCCAGAGCCGTGGCCGCTGTGCTGATGGTTTCGCTGCTAAGGGCTGGCAGGTACAGCCAAATGAAGTGCAAATTAGCGGCGCTGCCTCGGATGTGCATCGAGTTGATCGGCTGGTAGCGGTTGTGGACCTGGCTGGTGCCAGTGCCACTATCAAACGCCAGGTCGTCCCTCAGCCCCGTGATGAAGCGAACATGATGGTGGAAAACATCCGCATCGAACCGGCGACAGTCACAGTGACCATCCCCGTAGAGCGCGTTGAGACGCGCACAATCCCTGTTCGGCCCAACATCGGTCCGGTACCTCGTGGCTGGGAGGTAGTGGAGGTGCGTCGCGAACCTACCACGGTGACTATCACCGGCGAGGGAGAGGTACTCGCTGGCATAACTGCAATTGACACCGCGCGTGTGGACATCAGCGACCTGCGCGGCACCAACGCGTACTCCGTGCCTCTCCAGGTGCCCTCGGGTGTGACCGTGCTCGGTCCCGGATCGGCACGAGTTGCCGTCACACTTCGCCGTGTCGAGGCGCGCTCTTCGCGTGGTGAGGAGGCGCCTGCATCGAGTTCGGGAGATGCTCAGACACCCGAAAAACCGGCCGCTGGTGGTGATGCCGATAAGTCGCCCGCTGACCAGGATGAGCCGGGAGAATCGCAAAATCCGGGCAGTGGGCAGGGGGCAAGTCGCCGTCCGTCAGATTTGTCTCGAGGCACAGATACGTCCAAGTCTGGTGACCAGCGTCGCTCCTCTGCTAATACGGATTGAGGTTTGCAAGTCTCAGGGTATCAGCGGGATATCGGCCGTCACCAGCGTCACTTCGCCATCGCTGAGGGTTCGCTCCGCTCGTACCAGCATGTAACCGCGGTCAGACTGCACAGCCTTCTCCACCGCCTGCTTGCAGTCTTCCGGCGTCTGTATCGGGTCACCGTCTATCCACACGATGACATCACCGCGGTATAGCTTTCCGCGCGCGGCGGACCCGGCCTTCACCTGGGTCACCACCACGCCGTGCTCTCTGTGCAGCCCCAGTTTATCTTTCAGCTTCGCGTCTATGGGCTTGAGCTCCAGCCCCAGCTCGAACTCGGCCTGAGCAGGCGCATCGCGCTCTCCCTGCTCAGCCTGGCCAGTGTATTTGGCCGGCATGTGGCCGAGGGTGGTAGTCAGAGATTTCTTTGCACCTTCGCGGATTATCCGGAGGGAAACCGTGGCCCCTGGAGGGCGTAGGGAGATGGCTTTCTGCAAATCCCATGGGGAACTGATAGCAGTGCCGTCTACGGCCACGATCACATCGTCTTCACGCAGGTCTGAGGTGGCTGCAGGTGCACTCTTGAAGATGCGGTTGACCAGCGCACCGCCCTCAGGAGCCGAGAAAAACTCCCGCATGTTCGGTGACAGGTCTTCGATGGCCACGCCCAGCCAGCCGCGCGGGACAGTGCGCTGAGAAATCAGCTTTGGCACTACATGGGCAGCCGTGGCTGCAGGTATCGCAAAGCCGATGCCGACACTTACCGGCAGCGATCCGGCAGTGGGAGATGCGATGGCCACGTTGATGCCGACCACTTCACCGCGCAGGTTCACCAGTGGCCCACCGCTGTTGCCGATGTTGATGGAGGCATCAGTCTGGATGACGTCGCCGATGGTGATGTAGTCGTCTTCACCGGGCAGCAGGCGTCCCTTGGCACTGACCACCCCGACAGTCACTGTCTGCTGCAGCGCGAAGGGGCTGCCCACAGCCATAACCCATGAGCCGACTGCAAGCCTCTCAGAGTCGCCCAGCTTCAGAGTTGGCAGGGGGCGGCCCGGGTCTACCTTGATGACCGCCAGTTCACTGCGCGGATCGGTGGCCCACAGTTGCGCCTGGTGCTGGCGGCTCTCGCCCGGTCGGTCGTTTAGTTCCACCATGATGCGCGAGGCATCGCGGACCACATGAGCGTTAGTGATGATGAAGCCGTCAGGGCTGTAGATCCAGCCTGATCCCACCGAAGTTGCGCGCTGATCTGCGTCGGTATCAGGCGTCGGAGGGCCGGGGAAATCGTGCTGCTTGAACCACTCGCGCACCTGCCGCTCGGCCTGTGATATCGGTCGAGGTGTGACTTCACACGATATGCTGACTACGCTGGGAAGCGTCTGAGCCGCGATACGTGTGAAGTCTCCTTCCAGTGCCGCCACTCCGCGGCCACCTATACTGATCGGTCCGTGCCCACGATCGCACGATAGGATTGTCATCGTCGCAGTGGCGAACAATATGGCCACAGCGGCAAGGAAAAGCGTGTGCGGTCGGCGATTGCGTGGCTCGGCACGATCCATCAGCACAACTCCTTTCGAGAAGTGGCCCGGCAATGCAGCGTGTCTGCAGTATTGCGCTATTGTTCGCGATCCCATGGCAATATTCCTTGCCCGATACTTCCTCTGCGCAAGCGATACGTTGCTTTGGCGGCATCATGTATCTCCATGAGTGCACAGCCCACATCATGTTCGCCAGGTGGGTAACGCGTTTGCTGGTGTGACCTGTGTGCAGTAGGCTGATATGGGGGCGGCGAAGAATTCCCGTCGTACGAAGGAGGCGGCCCTGCTCTGACGCGTCGACATGGTGTGATGTGTGTGTAGCAGGTGGGCTGGGCGAAAAGGACGTGTTCGCACGCTGTCTGCGCAGGTGTTTATCCGTTGGGAGGAGAAAGTACCGGAGGAATTGCCGTAGTACTGACACATCATTTGGGAGTTTCATAGGCTATGCAGCAGCGTCCTATCCAGTGCTACGCAGGGGCAATCGCGGGTATACTTGCTGCACTGGCAATCGTCGGCGGCCTGTGGGTCGCCGCATATCGGGCTCCCGAAGGCGGCCGCACGCTGAACGAAACTGCGTCACTGACGGCCGGTAGCGATAGCGGTTCGGAGCGTCACTGGATGATCACACCGGTGCAGGTAAGTGACGATCACACCGTGCCTGCGAGCGGGAGCGGACAGTCAGGATTTTTCGTCGGCAACTGTGCGGTGCCGATCGAACACCTGTATCAGTTGCCTGCCGCGCGCGATGAGGTGCAGGCGCTGTATGCAGACGCGGTGCATAGCGTCGGTGCTGAGGAGGCACAGTGGCTGAGTGATGACGATTTGGTGGTCGGTGTCCGCCTCTACGGCCATGCGCGCTGCTATCCGCACAACATACTGGCTCGCCACAGCCTGGTAAACGATCAGCTTGGCGGTCAGCCGATACTGGTGTATTATGATCCTCCAAGCGCTACATATATGGCTTTTGAGCGTCCGGTCAGAGCAGATGAGACGCTCGACTTTGGCTCTTCAGGCATCGGCTATGGTGGTGCAGGGCTGGCATACGATCGGCAGACCGAAAGCCTGTGGACTGCTATAGGTGGGCCTGCACTGGATATGGGCCAGCCGCTGAGCGGGCCTGCGCGGGAGGAGCAGCTCGGCCTGGCGCCGGTTGCCGTCGAGGCTATGACCTGGGCAGCATGGCGCAAGCTGTGGCCTGATACCACGGTCATGTCACCGCAGACGGGTCACGATTTCGACTATAGCTTCGACCCATACACACGGGTGCTGGGGCCCGACGGGCAGGCGCTGGACTACTATTACGGCGGCTTGCTACTGGCCCCCGAGTGGATGTCTGATGCCACAGGCACACTGCCGGACAAGACAGACGTACTCGGTGTGCTGCTACCGGACGGGCCACTGGCGATACCCGTCCAGCCAGTGTTGAGTGCGGTGGCTGATGGCCACAAGACGTTCACTCGCGACAGCCCTCTGGGGCAGCTTCAGTTGGTTGCAGATGGTCCGACCCGAAGCATCCATGTGACCACGCCGGGCAACGTGAGGCCACCACAGCTCAGGCAGATGTGGTTTGCCTGGCGCTGGTGCCATCCGGAAACCGAGCTATGGCAACCGGTCGAAGTCGTCGGTGGCGGCAGCACAACCGATGCGAGCCTGTCAGGCGCAGACGCTTCCGATGCGACTGCAGACGTAACTTCAGACGCAACTTCAGACGATATCACCGACTAATCAGATATGCAGGAGGGCCTGATATGAGGCCTCTGGGCTGTATAGTACTGGCTGCAGGCGAGGGGTCGCGGTTCAAATCCGGCACACCGAAACCGCTGCACACCATCGCCGGCCGCACCATGCTAGAGCGTGTGCTGATCACTCTCCGGAAGTTGGAGCCGCAGCAGATAACTGTGGTCGTAGGCGTGGGCCGCGAGCGCGTAGCTGAGACGCTCGCGACTTATCCGGAGGTCACCGTCGCGGTGCAGGAGCAGCAGTTGGGCACCGGCCATGCAGTGGACTGTGCCCGGCAACTGTACAGCGACTTCGAGGGTGACATACTGGTCACCTGTGCCGACATACCGCTGGTGCAGGCGGAGACACTGCAGCACCTGCACGATGAGCATCACCGGCAAAACGCTGTGGCGACCATACTCACCACGCATATGCCCGATCCGACCGGCTATGGAAGAGTGGTGCGTGATGACGAGGGCCTGGTAGAGCGCGTGGTCGAGCACCGTGATGCCGATGAGCAGACTCTTGCGCTGGACGAGATAAGCTCAGGCATCTTCTGTTTTCGCGCAGACCGGCTTTTCGAGGCCCTCAGTCATCTGGATCGCAACAACGCGCAGGGCGAGTACTATCTGCCCGGCGTTTTGTCGTATCTGCGCGCAAATGGTGAGGCTGTAGCGGCCTGTGTGGCTGATGAGCCGGATGAAGTGATGGGGATAAACGATCGGGTGCAACTGGCCGAAGCTGAGCGGATTTGCCGTGATCGCATACGGACTCGCTTGATGCGCGAGGGTGTGACGCTGCTCGATCCGCCGACCATCTACATAGATGAAGATGTAGAGGTGGGCCGAGATACCGTCATCTGGCCCGGCACTTGCCTTGTGGGACGCACCCAGGTCGGCAGTGGCTGCGATATCGGTGCGCATGTGCTACTCCACCATGCCACTGTGGGGGATGACTGCCGCATACACCACTGCTCCGCGATAATCGAAAGCAGCGTCGAAAACGATGTGGAGATCGGGCCGTTTGCGCATGTGCGAGCCAACTCCACGATCAAGGGCAGTGCCAGCGTCAACAGTTACTGTGAGGTCGTGCGTTCAGAGGTGGGCGAGGGCACCAAATCGCGGCACTTCAGCTATCTGGGTGACACGATTATCGGCCGGGACGCCAACATAGGCGCAGGTACCATCACATGCAACTATGACGGGGTGAAAAAGCATCGCACAGTCATCGGTGATGGCGCCTTCATTGGCAGCGACACCATCCTCGTAGCTCCGGTAACCATCGGCAAGAGGGCGTATACTGGCGCGGGATCAGTCATAAGTCACGATGTGCCGGATGACAGCCTGGCCATCGCCAGAGCTCGGCAGAGCATTATCGAACGCTGGGCGCAGCGGCGCAGGGCTGCAGGGACGACTGACTGATATCCTGCTGCCTGTGATTGACAGTCTACACTTTCACCATGTATACTTTTGCGACTTGATCCTCTCTGTTTCGTGACAGTCTGTCGGCGGTGGGCCTGGACAATTGTGAGTTTGCAAAAGAAATCTCCCCATAGCCCTAAAGATACCGCCTATGTTGCCGATAAGAGTGATTGAAGGCCGCCTTGGGAGGGGCGCGGTCTCGGAAAAGGAGGTAGCATCATGAAGATAGATCCCACCCGTGCTCAGCCTGTGAGCAATCAGCCCATCGAGCGAACAGGCAGAGTCGAATTGGACTCAGCGGGTGCTGCGAAACTCAGTGGTGCCGGCGGGGGGCTGCAGTCCGATCAGGTTGCGTTCAGCCAGCGGGCGCTCGACATGCAACTGGCACGACGAGCACTGGCCGACGTGCCGCCGGTACGACAGGAACTCGTTCAGAGTCTGAAGACGCGAATCGAAACCGGTGACTATCAGGTGGATGCCCGCGAAGTAGCACGGAAGATGCTTGGTGGGTCGTAACTCAACGCCAACTCTACCTGATATCTGACAGCTGGAATTGCGAAGCAGCCGCCACATGGATGTGGCGGCGTTTGCGCTTTTTCTGGACGCAAGTCTCGCCTCACAGTGCAGTTGACCGTCCGCGTTTCGTCTGCTACCCTCAACGTATGTCGTGGTACATCCGGTGCCAGACCTATCGTGTGTAGGAGTGATGGGTCTGCCGTCTGAAGAGCTGGAGCTGATCCGTCCCAGACGCTTCACGCGTAGGAGTGACAGTTTTGCGCAGCAGAAGCGGCTTCACGTTGGTGGAGTTGCTCGTCGTGGTGGCGATCATCGCCGTGTTGGCAGCGGTGCTGATGCCAGTGCTGGCCCGGTCGCGCGAGAAGGCTCGCTCCACTGCCTGCCTGAGCAACCTCAAGCAATTGAGCCTGGCTCTCGAGATGTACCTCGCAGACTACGACGAAGTGTTTCTCTTCGCCCAGATGCGCCTGCCCCCGGGGGTGACTGTGCGTGACCACTACTGGGGGCGCGCCACGGGAGGCAGTTGGGATGCGGTATATCTCATCTGGCCGAACCAACTCATGCCATATGTCCGTGGCGATCAGATTTTCCGTTGCCCATCCAATCCCGACCACTGGATCGGCTATGCCTGGAACCTGTATCTGGGATATGTCGGTGCACTGGCTGTTTTTGACCCGACGCGCACCGGCCCGCTCTATGATGGTGTCAGGCTGAGCGATCTGAGCTATCCGGCGCAGACCGTGGCTATGCTCGATCACCACTCTGGCACCGCATATGGGGGCGACTGCGCAACCTCATACTCATCTGAGTGGTACTATGCCGGGCCGCCGGGCTCTTCGATGTCGGATGCCGCTCGGCTTGAGCATGATGCTTGCCCACCTCATCACGGTGGCCGCAACGTACTTTTCGCCGACGGCCACGCCAAGTGGCTGGTAAGTCCCGCCTATGATGACTGTGTCCTGTACGTCGGTCAGGTGTACTGGTTCTATGACCGGTACTACTGTGAGCACGGACAGCGGCCTGCCCTATGACGATGTCCGGCTGAGCGATCTGAGTTATCCGGCGCAGAGCGTGGCTATACTCGATCACTACTCCGGCACCGGCTCTGGCTATGGCCTCATCGGTTACTGGATGGACAAACGAAAACAGGCCCCGAGTGAAGTCGGGGCCTGTCGGTCGTATCGGGGATGTCAGTGAGTTAGCTCAGTGGTAGCTTCACCAGTTCACTGTCGTTGTCAGCGGACTTGTACATGGCTAGCGCCAACTCCAGACTGCCTCGGGAGCTTTCCAGACTGACACGCGGGCTGCGGTCTTCCTGAATTGCTGCCAGCAAGTCTTCGATCATATACATGTGTTCGAAGTACGCCAGATCAGCGGCCCCGCCCGCACCAGTCTTGAAGGCCTGGCTGTCGCCGCTGAGGATTTCTGCATCTTCAGGCTGTTCGTCACGGAACTTCCACTCGATCATCCGCTCGCCTTGCATGATGGCGGTGCCGTCTTCGCCGTTGATTTCGATGCGGATATCAGTGCCGGGCCACATGGCTGTGGAGCCCTGGACTACGCCCTTGGCGCCGTTTTTGTAGTCGACAAATGCCATCACAGTGTCTTCCAGTTCGACTTCTGGATGAGCCAGGTTGTACATCTGCGCTCGCACCGTATCGACGTCACCCATCAGGTGATACAGTACGTCTATGTAGTGGAAGGCGTGCTGGATGGTCACTCCGGCACCCTCTTCACGCTTGGAGCGCCAGTCGTCCATCAGATAGTAGTCAGTGGCGCGGAACCACTTCATATACGTATCGCCTTGCAGCAGCCTCCCAAATCGGCCGCTCTCGATGGCGGATTTGATGGCCTCGACAGGCTTGCGAAACCGTACCTGAAGCGAGATGGCGCACTTGACGCCGGCGGCATCACGAGCCGCGATCATCTGGTCCACCTTCTCCAGCGTCATCTCCGGCGGCTTTTCGATTACCAGGTGCTTGCCTGCCTGCATCGCCGGTATAGCGAACTGGGCATGGTAGGCGTTAGGTGTCAGTACCGTGATGACGTCAATCCGGTCATCCTCCAGCATCGCTTCAAAGCTAGCCGCCTGTTCGCAGCCATGCTCGCCGCAGAACTTCTCCAGTCGCTCCTGGCTCAAGTCGGCTGCTGACACCAACTTGGCCTGTTCGATCGCGTTGATCGCCTGGCCGTGGAAGGTCGAGACCAGCCCACAGCCGACGATACCGAATCCATACTTCCCGTCTATCATCTGTCTCCTCCTATGTGTGATGCGGGTTTGCTCGGTGGTTGGGAGATACCACTAGGGTTTGAGCACAACTTTCAGTGCTGACATGTTCTCTATAGCCTCAAAGCCTTCCTCCCAGCGCTCCAGCGGCAGCACGTGGGTGGTGATGGCATCGGCATTGACCTTGCCCAGCGCGATCATGCTGATGGCCCGGTCCCAGCTTGTGTAGGTTGTGGACATGTTGAAGTAGATGGTCAACACCTTCGTCTGTGCCGCATCCCAGTCGAACTGCACGGGGCGCTTGCCGGTCAGGCCTACTGCGCAGATGCGTCCGAGCTTGCGCAGATAGTCAGGCGTCGAGGTGATGGCAGGCGGGGCACCGGAGCACTCTACTACCAGATCGGCGCCGCGCCCGTCGGTAAGCTCCATGCACATGGCCACAGGGTCTTGCTGCTGCAGGTTCACCACATGGTCCACGCCCAGCTCTCGAGCGGTCTTGAGTCGCAGAGCTTCGTCCGCATCAGTGCCGGTAATCATCACCGCACGGGCACCCTCCGCACGGGCTGCCATGGCGGCGATCAGTCCGATCGGCCCTGGCCCCAGTACCACCACGAAGTCCTCCGGCTCGACCTTCGCCCGCTCCAGCAGATCGGTGACGATGTTGGCGGTCGGCTCGACCAGTGCGGCCTGCTCGTAGGTCATCGTGTCAGGAATTCGGTGCAGAAGGTGCGTCGGATAGGCGATGTATTTGGCGAAGGCTCCATGGATGCCCCAGCCCGGTGAGCGCTTTTCGGGGCATATCTGGATGTTGCCGGTGCGGCACAGGTAGCATTTGCCACATGCGAGAGTGTGGGGCTCGCCAACCACGCGATCGCCTACCTGCCAGTCCTTCACCTGGTCGCCTACCTGCACGATCTCTCCGGCGAACTCGTGTCCCAGGATGACCGGTGGCCAGTACGGGAAAGTATCGTGCATGATGTGGATGTCGGTGCCGCATACTCCTGCGGCCTTGACCTCGATGAGCACCTGATCAGGCTGTGGAGTCGGCTCGGGCATGTCCCGAAGCTCTATGTTGCCTACACCTTTTTCCGTCTTGACTAGTGCCAGCATGATTTTCACCTGCGTTCTATTGTGTCGCAAACGTATTTCGTTGCGTGTATTTACGTATTGTCAGGCAGAGAGTGCCTCGTCACGAATTCGCCATCGGTCGCCATTGCCCTCCTGGAGGTAGACTACGGAGTGGGCGAGTGTCAGCCGGCTACTGGCGGAAGACAACCTTCAGCATCTCCTCGGGGTCGTCGATGTCTACTCCGGACTCCTCGAGGGCCAGCACCATGTGCACTGCGTCGGACTGACTTATGCCTAGCTGCCGCAAGGCCTCGATGACGTCTCGCTGGGCTTCAGTACTCAGCGCAGCTTCGTCGAGTAGCGGCCCCGAGTCGCCTTCGGTGATGAAGCGCCCCAGCTTGCCCTGGAGCTGGGCGATGATGGCCCTGGCGGTGGTAGCTCCGACGCCTGGGAGGGTGCGCAGTATCGTGGCATCTCCGGTCTCGATGGCGCGTGCATAGGTTTGCATCGATATGCTCATGCTGCGTAGCGCTGATCGAGGACCGAAGCGGGGCACCTGACCTAGGGCGTCGAAAAATTCGCGCTGTAGCGGGCTTTCGAAGCCGATCAGAAGCGGTGTTGTGCGCGTTTTTTCCATCTGCATGAAGTAGTGTGTATGCAGCTCGAGGTCAGAGCCGATCGGCTGCTCAGCCAGAGCCTCTGCGGTAGCCGGTGCGACCAGTACCTCATAGCACAGGTGGTCAGCCTGTAGCAGGACATAGTCGGTGCCGACTTCCACAAGTTGTCCGCGAATTCGTCTGATCAACTACTTACGCCTCGCTATCGGGTGTGCTGCAGTCGAATGCTTCTGTAGCGCTGGTGGCAGAGAGCCACTACGACTGCGCTGTCCACGGCTGTGACAGATGGCCAGGGCCAGCGCGTCGGTGATATCGTCCGGTTGCGGCCTGGATGCCAGAGACAGCAGATGACAGACCATCCGCCCGACCTGCTCTTTCGAGGCGCGTCCGCTGCCGGTGAGCGATTTCTTGACCAGCGATGCCGGGTAAGCCTCGACTGGCACGGCCGCTGCCGCCGCTGCAAGGTATATCACGCCTCTGGCATGGCCCATCAGTACCGCGGTCTGCGGGTGGCGGTACTTGCTATATAGCTGCTCGACCACCGCGATGGCAGGCTGCATCTCCCGCATCACATCTGCTACGCCCTCGAAAATGCTGTGCAGGCGCAGCTCCAGAGGTGCATCGGAGTCAGTACGCACCACTCCGCCCTCCACCAGCCGGCAGCCGTCGTCACATACATCTACGATACCGTAGCCGGTGCACTGTAGACCGGGGTCAATTCCGATGATGCGCATATGCAGCCCTCATGGCGATTATAGCATGAGACAGAGAGCGATGCCAAACCTGCGTTTGCCGGGGCGGGGATAGGGTGCCGCGAGTGGGGCCGATGCGGCCAGCTCTGACTTAGAGTGCGGTTGTGCGCAGTGGGAGGTAGTCGAGTGCGGATGCGCTGGAGCCATGGGCGGATTGCAGATACAGCGTGTGGCTGGTCGGGTCCGAGGCGGCGATGACACCACAGTACTGGCGCAACAGCTAGATGGAGACCATGCTGTGGCCACGATACAGCACCGACGGGACTGCCATCCACACCTGTTCAGAGCCGATCTGGAGGGTGCGCAGGTTCATATCCATATGCAGTGAGTAGATAGATGTGGTAGTTTGGCTGCGGTTGGTGGACGGTCGAGTGCAGGTGAAGATACAGGCGCATGGAGAGCACAGATAGCATTTGTGGTTAGTCCCTGCTTCTGGAGCCGTTGATCCTACTGTCAGAGTACGGAAGCGGGCAGGGTATCAGCTATATCAGCTGTATTCGGCAATCGTATAGCGGAGGCTGTGCGTAGTGGGAGGTAGCCGAGTGCGGATGCGCCGGAGCCGTGGGCGGATTGCAGATACAGCGTGTGGCTGGTCGGGTCCCAGGCGGCGATGATGCCACAGTACTGGCGCAGCAGCAGAGAGGGACCATGCTGTGGCCCACGATACAGCACCGGCGGGACTGCCATCCACACCTGCTCAGAGCCGACCTGGAGGGTCTGCAGGTTCATACCCATATGCAGTGAGTAGGTAGATGCGGTAGTTTTGCTGCGGTTGGTGGACAGTCGAGTACAGGCGGAGATACAGGCGCATGGAGAGCACAGATAGCATTTGTGGTCAGTCCCTGCTTCTGGCGCCGGTGGTCGTGCTGTCAGAGTACGGAGGCGGGCAGGGTATCAGCGGTATTCGGCAGTCGCATGGCGGAGGCTGCGTGTAGTGGGAGGTGGTTGAGTGCGGATGCGCCTGAGCCGTGGGCGGATTGCAGATACAGCGTGTGGCTGGTCGGGTCCCAGGTGGCAGTGATGCCGCAGTACTGGCGCAGCAGCCAGACTGGGACCATGCTGTGGCCGCGATACAGCACCGGCGGGACTGCCATCCACACCTGCTCTGAGCCGACCTGGAGGGTCTGCAGGTTCATATCCATCTGCAGCGAGTAGACAGGGGCGTCTATGTACAGGCGGCCTGATGGTTTGTCATAGCGGACCGATGAGCCCAGTAGCTCCAGTGTGGGGCGGGCCGGCAGCAGCAGTTGGCCATCTATTTCGACCGGTCTGACCGGCATCTCGACCAGAGAGCCGTTGATGCTCACCGACAGGTGCGGGTCAGCGGGCTTGAGCAGCAACTGTCCACTGTCAGTGTGGACGATGAAGTCGCCTTCCCACGGGTCAGCACTGCTGTGAAGCTGCGACATGGTGACGAGCTGATAGCCTCGACTCTGCAGCGCAGGCACCAGTCGCCGGACTGCTGCCACGGTCTGGTGACGTGGCCCACCGCCGTCATGCATGAGCACTACTGCACCATCGCGTGCTGCGGCCATCGCATGGTTGTAGATAGCGTCTGCTCCGGGTTTGCGCCAGTCGTTGGTATCGCTTGACCACAGTGCGATGGTGTAGCCCATCTGAGCGGCCATAGCGCGCACGCTGGCGTTGACTGCGCCATATGGTGGGCGGAACTGACGGGCACGTGTAGGTAGCAGTGGGTTGACGACCTGCTCCCAGCGGTGAAGCTGTTGGCGCGCCTCATCGGCAGACAGGCGAGTGAAGTCGGCGTGTGACCAGCTATGGCAGCCGATCTCGTGGCCTTCAGCGACCGTTCGGCGGATCAAGTTGGGGTACTTGGCGGCCCATGTACCTACCACGAAAAACGTAGCGCGGGCATTGTGCTGGGCAAGTATTTTCAGTATCTGCGGCGTGTACTCCGGATTGGGGCCATCATCGAAGGTCAGGGCGATACGACGCGCTCCGGGCACGTTTATGGAGCCGTATGCGGGCGTCAGTGCCGCCATCTGGATGCTGTGCAGCTTGCCACTGATCTGCCCGCGACGCACGTATTTCAGGCCGCCGACACCGGTGTTGGTGAGACGCGGTATGGGTCTGGCTCCGCGCGGGGTCATCGCCATGGGTGTGATGAAGCGGGCGGTCTGCACCACTGGTTCGGTGCGGTCACCGGCAGCGATGACGGTGACGACATCGCCCCGTCGTAGCCGGTAATCGGGGGCGACGAGAGCGCCGTTAGCCCAAAAAATCGCCGGATTGCCGGCACCGGTTTCTAGCACCTGCCCGGTCACGTCCAACAGATCGCCTTGCTCCAGGGGCACACGAAGATGTCTGGCAGAGCCCGTTGCCGTCAGCGGTAGCATCAGCGATA
>JAAYSP010000221.1 GCA_012518355.1 candidate division WS1 bacterium
AATAGAACGGTGTTGGCGTGGTGTTCGGAGGTGGCCAGGCGTCACAGGTCGCCCACTTGCCGCCATGTTCGATTGTCGGGCTGGCTTCCACGAGCCCTTCGCCGCCGCCCATGATGAAGTAGCGCACTGGCTTGACCTTATCCAGGCCGGTCTCGAGGCCTTTGAGCCAGTGGTCGAACCAGCGCAGGAACAGTGCATTGCGGTCTGAGAGGGCTGCATCGGGCTTGAACGACACATCACCGGTGCCTGCTCCGCCCATGCCGCCGTGATGCCACGGGCCCATGAGCATATGTACTGGCCCGTCGCCGCGTTTGCTCATCTCCTGGAAGTTTTCCACGGTTGCGCGCGTGTAGGTGTCATACCAGCCGCCGATGTACAGGGTTGGCACATCGGCGTGTTGGTCATAGTATGGGCGCGGGCCGTAGCCGGGCTGTTTCCAGTAGTCGTCATAGCTGGCGTGCATGGATATATCCATGGCCCACTGTTCGTAGGATGGCACCAGTCGCAGTGGCGAGTTGCCTTTGCGCAGCGGGTAGTTTTCGGTCCATGCCCAGACATCTTCGTATGCTTCATCCAGGGCTTGTTTGAGCAGCGGATCTGCGGCGGCTTCACGGCTACGGGCGGCCATGGAGAATGCGTAGGTGAAAAAGCGCATCTCCAGTGCTCCATTTTGCCGCATGGCGCAGTGGTAGTAGCTTGATGGGCCGTAGATGGGGATCATGGCGGCCAGATGCGGTGGATTTAGCGATGCCAGTGCGCTTTGCACTGCTGCGCAGTATGATGCCCCGACGGTTCCGATTTTGCCGGTACAAAACGGCTGTTGTGCGAGCCATTCGACGGTGTCATATCCATCGGGTCCTTCGTGTGCGAACGCATAGAAGGTGCCTTCGGATTCATAGCGTCCGCGGACGTCTTGTGCTGCGAAGACATATCCACGTTCGGCGAACCACTTGCCGGTGGTATCGTTCCCGAGCTTATCGTATGGCGTACGGGTGAGTACTACGGGGAATTTCTGATCTACTTTTTGGTCGTTGAGCGCGGGAAAGTACAGGTCAGTGGCCAGTCGGACGCCATCGCGCAGCGGCATCATGACATTTCTTTCTACGCTGGCTTCATAGGCTGGGGCGGAGCACACCTGAGTTTGTGCGACAGACATAGCCTGATCACTCCGGTTCGCAGGTTGCGGGCATACTTTTGCGACAGGACCAGGTGTAGGTTCGACAAACGGGAGAAGCTATCCTTCGGAGAAAAGCCAGTCGGGCGAGCATCGTGGTGGAAAATAGAGCGTCTGGATAGGCTATGACAGCCTGCCTGGAGATGGCAGTGCAGCCAACGTAAGGCAATCGGCATGGTAGCGGTCAAGATGCCCTGTTCACATATCCAGCGGCAAGTTCTCCTGAGGTGTGGTGGATTCCTCCCGCGGCGCAATACCCAGATGCTGATATGCTGCCGGGGTGGCCTGGCGGCCGCGGGATGTGCGTATTACAAAGCCGATCTTGAGCAAGTACGGCTCCACTACCTCCTCCAGCGTCCCCTCGTCCTCAGCCAGAGTCGCCGCCAGAGCGTTCAAACCAGCCGGACCACCATCGTAATACGAAATCAGCGTCTGCAAATACTTGCGATCCAGATCATCAAGCCCCGTCGCATCCACGCCCATCGCATCAAGCGCCTCATGGGCAATCTCACGCGTAATCGAACCGTCGCCCTTAATCTGAGCGTAATCGCGAACCCGACGAAGCAAGCGGCAGACAATGCGGGCCGTGCCACGTGCGCGTGTCGCCAGCTCGCGGCAGCCATCAGAAGTCATGTCAATCTCCAGCAAACTCGCCGCACGTGCCGCAATCTTCTCAAGCTGCTCGGGAGTGTAAAAATCTATGTGATGGAAAATGCCGAAACGCTCGCGCATCGGGCCGGTAAGCAGCCCCGCACGAGTGGTGGCACCCACCAGAGTGAATGGCTCCAGGTGCAGCGGGATGGACTTGGCATACGGGCCGGAGTCAACCACAAAGTCTATCCGGAAATCCTCCATCGCCGAGTACAGATACTCCTCGACGATGCGCGGCAGGCGGTGAATCTCGTCTATGAAAAGCACGTCGCCACGGGAAAGATTCGTGAGGATGCCCACCAGATCCGAAGGCCGCTCGAGCGCCGGACCGGAACTGCGGTGCAGCTCCGATTCCATCTCACGGGCGATGATGTGCGCCAGGGTCGTCTTGCCAAGCCCCGGCGGCCCGTGCAGCAGAAGGTGCTCCAGCACGTCCTGGCGCTGCCGAGCCGCGTCAATCGAAATGCGCAGGTTGTCTATGAGCTGGCGCTGGCCGACATCGTACTCTTCAAGCGTGCGAGGCCGTAGCGCGAAGTTCATCTCATCCTCGTCGCGCTGATGACCGGTCACGATTCTGTGGCGGCCGGGTTGATCGTCCATGGCAAAGAGTCCTCTTTCGACAGCGTACAGCGAGTGAGCACATCTAAGATATACTGACGAGGATGGTTATGTCGAGAGGTGGGGCCAACCAATGCGGAGCTACCACCCCACATCTCCGGCTATATGCCCGCCCGGCCTCACCCTCAACGCCTCTTCCTGACAGGATAGAGGCAACAGAGTGCGGCACGCGGCTATGTACTGCAGCAGGCAAGTCACGCACTACTCTCGCGAACAGGCAAGAGCGGTCGTATGGCCTCACTCTGCAGTCTCCGGGGCGCACTCCCGCATTCTCGCTCCATCGGGAGAGAGGAGAGCGGTGTACGGCACGCGGCTATGTACTGCGGACGGGTGAGCCATGCGCTGCTCTTGGGAACAGGCAAGAGCGGTCGTATGGTCGCACTCTGTAGTTTCCGGGTGGCACTCCCGCCTTCTCGCTCCATCGGGAGAAATGAGAGCGGTGTACGGCAGACAACCATGACGGGCGGCTGGTAAAGCACCTATCACAGCTATGCGCAACAGTTGCTATCTGAGTTCGGCGGCAATCCTGTGCTGTGAACGCGTCTCCGGCCCCTCTCCCGAGCAGTCGATGTAGGAGAGGGGCGAAGAAAAGTGTACGGCTACAAATCAGGCCGGACTACTTGCACCAGCCCTGGATGAAGCGCAACAGCACCTCGGAGGCGGTCAGGATATCGTCCACTATGATGTGCTCGTTGTTGCTGTGGGCATAGGCCAGATCGCCAGGGCCAAACCATGCCGTCGGGATACCCAGTTGATTGTTGTACCACCATGCATCGGAAGAGGCCGTCATGGCGGTGACTTCACCTTCGGGCCCGGTCTGGCGGCAGGCATCCTGCAGCGCCAGCACCAGCGGATGGTCCGGCTCGATGACACTGGCGTCGTGGCGGTAGGTGAACTCGATCTCGAAGTTCTCAGCCAGCCACTCGTCGCCGCAATCCCGGACTATCTGGCGCAGATGGGCCATGACATCTTCCTTGGTGCGATCCGGCAGAATGCCCAGGACACCGGAGAAAGTCGCCTTTTGCGGAGCCTGCGCAGGCCAGTCGCCGGCATGAAGCTGGCCGATAGTCAGCGGTGCCGGATTCGGGAACTGATCGAACAGCGGGAACTTGCCACGGCTTTCGGCCAGCGCCACATCATGGTAGGCGGTGAAAAGCTCGATGGCACGCAGCGCTTTGAGAAGCGCCGAGACGGTGCCGCCGGAGCCCGAGTGGCCTGCCTGCCCGTAGACGGTGGCGTCAAACCATACCGCCCCACGGATCTGTGGGAAGATCTTGAAGTTCGAAGGCTCGAGGTTGATGGAGGCGTCTGCACGCTCACCGGTGCGCGCCATGGCGATCGTGCCGTTGCCACCGTTCTCCTCCTCGATGACCATGTGGCCGATGACATCTCCGCCCAGCCCCAGCTCCAGATCGCGGATTGCCTGCATGACCAGCCACAGGGTGACCAGTTGCCCCTTGGCATCACAGGCGCCGCGTCCGTATATCTTGCCGTCTTCCAGATATGGATCGAAGGGGCGCTCATGTGTGGAGGACGGCGGCACGACGTCCATGTGGGTGTTGAAGATCAGCGACTTGCCGCCGCCGGAGCCCTTCATCGCGGCCCTCACGTTGGGGCGGTCGCCATATGTGAGGCCTTTCACCGGTGTCGCATAGTCGGGATCGTTTTTGATTGCCTCGGTGACCTCGATGTAGCCGATTTCATCGCAAAACGGCTTCATGTTGTCATGTAGATACTCTGCGACAGGCCCTTCCTTGCCCGCAGTTGATGGTATGCGGATCAGGTCCATGAGCACCTCGGTGGCCTGCTCGCGCTTCGATGCGAAATACTGCTTCAGATCCTGTGCCATTTTGTCTCTCTCCTGATATAGTCAGCGATACTCTCTGATGCTCACGGGAAAACCGACACACTTTTGCTGTGGATTTCGTACTGGTTCATGCATCCGCGGCGCAATCCGAGGCCGCCCG
>JAAYSP010000169.1 GCA_012518355.1 candidate division WS1 bacterium
GGCATGTCCCAGGCGGTGAAGGGGAAGATGGTGGTGGACACTTCCAGGCAGCCAGTGGCGTTAGCGCCGATGACCGGATGGTCACTGGCGTTCAGTATCTGGCGAACGGCAATCGGCTCTCCGCAGCCCGGGCACAGGCGATGGCCGCCAGTGAGACGTTCCGGGCTGTGGGTCAATTGCTTAAGATTTTTTGGCATCTCAATCCTCCTGTATGAGTTGGGCAGCAGTTGGCCGACGGGTGTTACTCCCGCACGCCCAGCCATTTGCAGGTTTCTGTTACCTTGCCCGACTCAGCTATCTGCACCAGGTCCCGGAATACCGTTTCGATCTCTTCGGGCCTAAGCATACGCCCACCGAGGCCGTATATGATGTTCTGAATGGGAACGGCGTGTCCGGCGCCATACATGGCAGCGGCTATTTCGTGATACAGCGGTCCGGTGCCAGCTCCGAAAGATGCAGCTCGGTCCATGACACAGACGGCTTTGCGGCCTGCGAGTGCTGCAGCGATCTGTTCGCCCGGGAAGGGGCGGAAGCATCGCAGTTTGAGCAAGCCTGCCTTGACGCCTTGGTCGCGCAACTGCTCGACCACGTCCTTGGCGGTACCGGCAGCCGATCCGAGAGCGACGATAGCTATGTCGGCATCATCGAGTTCAACGGTCTCCATCAGGCCATAGTGGCGGCCGAAGGCGTCGCCGAAGCGTTTGCCCTCTTCGATGACTGCCTGCATAGCGGTGGGGTAAGCTTCCCACTGGCTGCGCTTGTGCTCCATGTAGAAGTCGTACAGGTCCAGCGGGCCGACGGTGTACGGGTTCTCGATATCGAGTAGTGGCCGGTTGGGCTTGTAAGGGCCGACCCATTCACGTACGGCGTCGTCATCTTCGACCTCGAGCAGTTCATAAGAGTGGCTCACCAGGAAGCCGTCGAGACAGCTCATGACCGGTAGACGGACATCCATTCGTTCGCCGATGGCGACTGCCTGGATCAGGTTGTCATAGCTTTCCTGTACGTTTTCGGCGTAGAGTTGGATCCAGCCGGCATCTCGTGCGCCCATCGTATCAGAGTGGTCGCAGTGGATGTTGATGTTGCCTGAGAGCGCTCGGTTGACCACGGTAAGCATTACAGGCAATCGTAGCGAGGCCGTGATGTAGAGTATCTCCCACATCAGTGCCAGGCCGTTTGCTGAGGTGGCATTCATGACGCGCCCACCTGCAGCGGCTGCGGCAGTGCAAGCGCTCATGGCCGAGTGTTCGGATTCTACGGCTACGTAATTGGTGTCCACCTTGCCATCAGCGACGAAAGTAGCGAAGGTTTGGACTATTTCAGTGGAGGGTGTGATCGGATACGCGGCAACTACGTCGGGATTGATCTGCCGCATAGCCTCGGCAACTGCCATGTTGCCCTCCAGTGGCTGCAGTATTCCCACAGATGTGACCTCCTTTGGTCGGGTTCAGACCCCTATTCTGGGGCGAGGACATTGGCGGCCTCACTCCTGAGGCATCTCGCCGCCAGGCTCCATAGTGATGCACTGCTTGGGACAGACCTGGGCGCATATGCCGCAGCCTTTGCAGTGCACGGGATCGAAGGCCACGACCTTTTCGTCTTTGATGATCACGGAGCTATCGGGGCAGTAAACCCAGCAGAACAAACACTGTATGCAGCATTCGGCATCACGAACCGGATGTTCGCTACGCCATCCGCTGACATCGTATTCTCTGGCGTTGCCAGCTTGCGGAATAATACCGGCGTCGGCCATTTCATGCCACTTAGCATCTGGCGGATAGTGCTTCATGCCACCTGGACCTCCTCGTAAGCGCGACGTATGGCCTCTTTGTTGCCTTCTACAACAGGAGCAGGCAGCCTGCCGGAGAGCTGCTCTTCGACGGCCTTGAGCGTGATATCTAGCTCCAGCAGGTCGCTGACTTTGGCCAGCGCTCCGAGCATCGGGGTGTTGGGGATATCCCGCCCGATGGTGTCTACGGAGATGGCACTGGCATTGACTGTGTACAGTTTTACGTTGGGATTACCCAGAGATTCGGCCACCTCTTGGGGGCTTTGATCGGTGTTGATAATCAGCAGTCCGCCGTCAGGCAGTCCACTGAGCACGCTTTCGGTGGCGATAAGACTGGGGTCTAGCACGATTACGATGTCAGGGTTGTCAATTCCGGAGCGCAATCGAATGGGTGCGTCGGAGATGCGCACATATGAGCGCATCGGGGCACCGCGTCGTTCCGCGCCGTATTCGGGGAAGGCCTGTACGGTCCATCCCTGCTGGGCAGCGGCGACCGCCAGCACGTAGCCGGCAGTTTTGGCGCCCTGTCCGCCTCGGCCATGCCAGCGGACCTCCGTCAGTTTGGCCATGTCAATCCTCCTTCAAGTTCAGGTGCGTTGGCACTACATTTGACTCGCTGTTCTAAATGCAACTGTTCCAAATCCAACAGGACTATCAGGTGCTATTCTCATCCAGGTACTACTCTCATCTGTCGCAACGCTATGTACAAAGTGCGCTATCGTACTCAGGTCAGGCGGGCACACCACTGTCATGACACGGAGAAATCCGCCCGAAATCCACTCATATTTGGTACCGGGCGGGGGTTTTCATGTCGGTGCCCTAATCTTAGTATCAGTTTACCACCAAAATCATCTGATGGCAACTGCGGCAGCTGGCTATCACTGCATCTGTCGGCGGCCACTCAGCGCTCTGGCGACAGTCACCTGATCCTGATAGTCGAGATCAGCCCCTACTGGCAGTCCCAGCGCAATGCGGCTGACCAGTATCTCAGGGAATTGTTTCAACAGCGATCGCAGATACTCAGCCGTAGCGTCGCCCTCGACAGATGGACTGGTGGCCAGGATAACCTCAGTGACGTCGTCTTCGGCTATGCGTTGCAGCAGCCCCTGGATTTTCAGCTCATCGGGGCCGATGCCCTCCAGAGGAGACAGCACACCCCCGAGTACATGATACATGCCGTGGTATTCGCCGGAGCGTTCCAGAGCCATCAAGTCGGATACTTCAGCCACTACGCATAGCAGAGATCGATCCCGGCGTGCATCGTCGCAGACCGCGCAGGCGCCCACATCGGTGTAGTTGCCGCAGATGGGGCAGAGGCGCACCTGTGCAGGCAGAGATGATATGGCCTCGCCCAGAGAGCGGGCAGCCTCAGAGCCGCTACGGAGTATGTGCAACGCAAGCCGTTGGGCACTTTTAGGGCCTATTCCGGGGAGACGTTGCAACTCTTCGATTGCACGCTGGATGGGATACGGATACTGTAGCATGGAGAGGTGGCTCCGCTAAAACAGGTCAGGCATTTCGATGCCAAATTGACCAAGTGGAGTAGCCTGCATGAGCTTTTCCTTCTTCAGCTCCGTAGCCTTGCGCATGACTTCTCTGACCGCAACTGTGACGAGATCTTGCAGCATCTCGATATCCTGGGCGTCTACCACTGCCGGATCTATGATCACTTCGATCAATTCACCGTTGCCGGTCGCGCTGGCAGTCACGACACCTCCGCCTGCAGTGGCTTCTAACGTAGTCTCAGCCAGTTCAGCCATGGCCTGTTGCAGCCGCTCCTGAATTCCACCCAGTTGTGTTTCCAGCATCTTTTGTAAGGGATTTAGCATCTGGCTTACCCTCTCTGTCAATTCTGCTCCTGGTTTTCTGCCTCGGTCATCTCGGCGCTGCCATCGAAAAGGCTGAGAGTCTGTTCGACCACCTGGTCAGCAGTCAGCGGCTCTCTGACATCAGTCAGGGCCCCCGGCTCATCTGCTACCGGATCATTGGTCACGTCTGAAGGCTGTGGTACTGTCTCCGTTCCCTGCTGAGCAGGGCCCTGGGGGGCAGGCAGTGAATCCGGCTCATCGTCAGGCTGCGTTGCGCTGGATTGGCTTTCGGTGTGCGCAGTTTGAGCTGCTGCACGCAGTTCGTCGGCATCAGCGAACAGCTTGCAGTTGACCCTCAGTGCTCTTGCGAACAGCCTCTCTGCTGCCTGCTCGACTACTTTTTTGTATTCACCTTCAATTCTGTTCAGGTGGAACCGAGCGGTGAAACCGATAGTGAAGATGTCGCCGCTCATCGCTATAGGGGTAGCGTCTCGCAGGATAGCACCGATAGGCGTATGGCCCATACGTCTGAGTTCGTCGTACATCATCGGCCAATGTTTGAGCAGTGTGGGCAGGTCGAGTTGCGCCTCCGAAGCCACCACGGGTTGCGCAGGTGGCGGCGCTGGCGTTGAGGAGGGCTCTTGCTGCATCGGTTCGGGACGGCTCGGCTCCGGGCGGCTTGGAGCTGCAGGTGCAGTAGGCTGAGCCGCTGGTTGGGCAGGTGCCAGTTCGCGCCTGGCAGTCTGGCCGGCCACCGGGGTCGATGGCACAGCCTGCTCTGCCTGCTTCGGCTTTGGCGGCGCAGCTAGCTGGGCCAAAGTTAACTCGACAAGCAGGGCGTGTTGGGAGCTGTGTTTGAGATCACTCTGGAGTTCGGCCAGAGTGCGGATTGCGTGCATCAGACGCGATGCACCTAGCGATTTGGCCTGCTCGACCATAGCCTCAGTGGGCTTGGCGACTGTGCCCAGGCCACGTGCCGAGTTGCCGACTACTTGCAGGCGTAGTAAGTCGCGAAGGTAGATGGTCAGATGCTCGACCAGGCGCACCAGATCCTTGCCTTCGGACACAGCCTGGTCTATCGATGCGAAACAGCCTACGATGTCACCGGAGATGATCTGGTCAGTGATGCTGCTGAGCAGGGCATGATCAGTCACCCCGAGTACTTCGTTGACCAACTCTATGGTAATCGGTCCGTCCGCATAGGCGACGACCTGATCGAAGATGCTTTGGGCGTCACGCATGGCCCCCTCTGCAGCCTGTGCGATGGCCATGAGCGCACTGTCATCCACCTGGATCTGCTCTTGTTCGGCAATTCTGCGCAGGGAAGCGGCGATGTCGGCAAGAGTGATGGCGCGAAACTCGAAGTGTTGACAGCGAGACAGGATGGTAGGGATTATCTTGTGGCTCTCAGTGGTTAGCAGCAAAAATACTACATGGGGCGGAGGCTCCTCGAGGGTCTTCAAAAGAGCGTTGACCGCGCCCTGGCTGAGCATATGCGCTTCATCGAGCACATATACCTTATAGCGGCCCTCTGCGGGGGCGAATTTCACTCTCTCACGCAGGTCGCGGATGTTCTCGACGCCGGTGTTTGAGGCAGCATCGATCTCGACGACATCCATGGCATTGCCCAGGGCGATGGAGCGGCACATGTCGCATACTCCGCATGGCTCCGGAGTGGGCCCTTCCGCACAGTTGAGAGCAGCTGCGAGAATGCGGGCAGTAGAGGTTTTGCCGGTACCGCGCGGGCCGGTGAAGAGGTAGGCATGGGCCAACCGGTTCTGCGAAAGTGCGTTCTTGAGTGTCTTGGCCACATGATCCTGGCCAACGACATCATCAAATCGCCGCGGTCGGTACTTGAGGCTGAACGAAAGATAGGACATCGTGGATGAGAGCTCCGCTGCTTGTGTGCTCATCGGTCGGTGAGTAGCTTTACGGTGGCGAGGCGGCAGAGTGCCGACCATGAGGTAACTATTCTAATATAGTATCAATTGGCCGCGCACCCACCTTCGATAACGGCGCCCAGGCGTTACTCAGATAGCATGCTCGGGCCAGGCGATCCGCGGCACAGCGAGCTGACCGCCTACCGCTGCTTCCTCTCGGACCTGACGGGATTCGGCAGGGCTCACTTGCGCGGGGCCCGGCCTTCAACACCGCCCGTCTGAGGCAGACCCTTGACGACGAGACCTCTAGTGGGAATTGATACCCCTCTATGGCGGATTGAGGGTGCAGGATACCGCCAGCTTCCCGTCTAGCGCGGCCAAAATCTACAACTGTTCAAGGTTCGCAAGATCGTGTAGAGCTTTGTCAGGAGTGCTGTTGGAGACTCGTGCACCCCGCACAAGAGTTTCATCGGCGATAGACCTGATACCTGCAAGTGTCTGCAGAAGTCTTATGGCGGAGAGGGTGGGATTCGAACCCACGTGCCCCATACGGGACAACGCGCTCTCCAGGCGCGCACCTTGATCCGCTCGGTCACCTCTCCACGCGAGTCGCTGCGTGCAGGTCAACACACGTCAGGTCACTTACTGCAATCACTTTTCGTTGTCGGATGAGCATGGGCTACAGCTGAGCTGGCGGAGAGGGTGGGATTCGAACCCACGAACGGGGGTCGCCCGTTACACGATTTCGAGTCGTGCGCTTTCATCCACTCAGCCACCTCTCCGTTCCGTTTTCGGTGCTACTTGTCAAACCTCTCCGGCATATGCGCTGGCGCCCCCGGCCTGATTCGAACAGGCGACCTTCAACTTAGGAGGTTGCTGCTCTATCCGTCTGAGCTACGGGGGCGCGGGCTGATCGGCTGGCTCTGTTCGCCGGATACTGATTGGGTAGCCCGGCGCCGGTCTAAGACAGCACAGCCGGGCACGAACCCGACTGGCGACAGTGACGCAACCCTAAGAGACTGCAACCGAGCCTACCCCCGGCCGGGTCGGCAGAGGTGCGAAGCATGAGATATGAGTATGGCGCGCCCGCCGTGATTTGAACACGGGGCTTCTGCCTCCGCAGGGCAGCGCTCTATCCGCTGAGCTACGGGCGCGCAATTCGCCGATTGGTATTTGACTGGTGCATTTGTAAACTACAGCCACTGCCCACACGGTGTCAAATGCGTCTCACAGTGGTACGCCCGCCGTGATTCGAACACGGGACTTCTTGCTCCGGAGGCAAGCGCTCTATCCACTGAGCTACGGGCGCATCATGTTGCTCTACACTCCGGGCCGCATGGGCTACAGCACTGGCGGAGAGGCCGGGATTCGAACCCGGGATGGAGCGATAAACCCCATAGTCGCTTAGCAGGCGACCGCCTTAAGCCAGCTCGGCCACCTCTCCGCAGCGACTGATAGTTTACCATAAACATCTACAGAGTTCAAGCCTATATCTGACATTCGTTGGCTCAGGTTTCGAGCCCGCTCAAGGCGCTACCGTGATGTATTACTCGACGATGCTAACCTGAGGCGGGAAGGCCCAGTCCAGGTACCTGGCACTTACTCCCGCGGCTTCAGTGTCGCCTTCGTGAACATACAGACGGAACCGGAAGCATAGCGATTGACCGGCCGGCAAAGCGTAGTCACCCCGCACTGACCAATCGCCCGTGTAATCGTGCAGCCCCCACTGATTGGCCGTGAACAGGCCGTAGGAACGTACATGCCAGGTGGCTGGATGTCGCAGATTAGTTGGATGGTCCATGATGGTAACACCGCACACCTGGTCCTCCAGCGGACCATAGTAGTCTACCCACGGCGCGGGTTTGCCCCAGTTTTCAGCCTCTCCAATGGCACCGTATGCGTTGCGGATGGTGCCACCGTTACGCTCCTCCATACTCTCCTTGAGGCGGATCGAAACCGTTCCGGCTTCCTTGGTATCAGCAAAAAATACGCCTTTTTCTCCTGCCGTCCACACAGTAGAGATGTCCATCATACGCGCGCTTCCGGGGGTGTTGTAGACACGTATGAACGTATCTTCCTGCAGTATGTGATCACCCCTGGCTGACACCCAGTCACCGACGGCGTGGAGTTGAGCAAATATTGGCCCCTGGCTTTCAACGGTGAGGCTGCGATTGAGCGTCCTGCCGTGGCCTTCCATCTCAGACCAGTTGTCGGTACCGTTGACATCACCCTGGGCAATCCATATTCCTTTGTGGTGGATGTGGTCAACTCCGTCATAGGTTGAGCCGTAGTCACCCTCGCGCAGGTAGACGATGTCTCGAGCGATGTTCAAACCGTCAGGGCCGATAACGGGGTAACAAAACGGGCGTGCTATGCCGGATTTGACGATGTAGCTGGTGAACAGCTCATCGCCTATGAAAAAGTCGGCCTGTTCCTTATCTTTGATGTCAATTCTGGCCCCAGTCGCATCGTTTTGCTGAGCCTCAGTACTTATGGCTATGGCAAAAGATACCTTCTCACCGGCACCCAGGTGGTCAACCAGCCACACGAGTTCGCTCTCGGTACCATCGACCGTCGGTAGCAGAGATGTGATGCACTGGCTGGGGGCCTGGGAGACTTCGTTTCCGTTGTCATCCAGTTGGATGACAGTGTAGTCACGGGAGCAGCCTAAAAGATGACAGGGCATAGAGGCATATACGTTGTCACGCGAACGTGTTCCGCCCTGAACCTGCACTATCGTGTTGCTGCAACCGCAATCAGTGCCCATCGTAAGAACCCTCCTGAGACAAATGTGTATTCTGTTGTGGTAGGTGATGGTAATCTAGTTTTCTGTCGTATGGCCTCGGGTATTTCTTCGACAGCAGTGGCATGGCCTTCATAATTGGGCCACATAGCGTCATCGTGCGCAACCAGTTGACGGCCAGTCGATGTCGTAGTGCATGACTGCTTAGGAGGAGACAAGGCGATCTAATCGCTTTCGAGGGTTTCTGCAGACAACTGACTGACCTCCTGCAGGAAAAGCGGTCCCGGTATGTGTCGCAGCGCCAGGGCGGAGAGGACCAGTTCACCACCATACTGCTTATGCGCAATTCGGTTGGTGGCATAGCGGGCAGCCTTGGCAGCAGCGGAGAAATCATCCATGGTGTGTCGAGACACAGCGAGAGCATGGTATGCTGATGCACTGGTTAAGCGTGATGCGGTTACGGCAGTCTGCTCCAACAGTGCAACCGCTTTCTCATAACTGTACTGTGCCTGGGCATCACCCGTAGCACGGGCACTGAGAAACCAACCCCAACCGCTTTCATCTCCAGCTTCAAGTGCGAGGGCAGCATGTCGCGCGCACCCGGGCATGTCGCCCCGATTAGCGGCAATTCGGGCTGCGAGAAGGGCCAGGTCGGCAGTAGGTTCCTGTGCAGAGTAAATCTGACCAACTAGCTCTTCCGCCTCGTCGCACTGTTTGAGATCACATAGATAGCCGGCCAGATACTGTTTGGCCATGATGGAGCTCGGATCAATCTCAAGAGCCTTCCGAATGGCTTGTGTGGCCCCATGTAGGTCGGCTTGATTATGCAGGCACTCAGCGATCATCGCATGAGCCTCGATGTCGTCAGGCTTGTAAGCCAAACAGTTGTGAAGCTCGGCAAGTGCCGGGGCGTACAGTCCGTAGTCAAGATAGGCACGGGCAACGGCTTTGCGCGCGACTGCAGGCTCTACACCCGCGTGTATAGCCCTGGAACTCTGCACCACAGCCCGTCCGGTGTCAGACAAATGATGAGCTACTGCCAGTGCACCATAGTAGTCTACACGATCAGGCTCCTGTTGCAGCCCGGCCTCATACAGCCGGATGGCCTCCTTGCCGGCACCGGTAGCGATTTTGAGCGCAGCCAGACGACGAAGCGCTATGTTATCAGACCAGTACTGGGTACGCGCCTCGCGGTACTTTTCCATGGCAGCACTCAAATCGCCTTGTAGCTCGGCCACGTACCCGAGCAGATGATGCAAGCCTGGCAGAGTAGGGTTGCTTTGTTCCAGTGATTTTAGGAGGATATTAGCTTCTTCATAGCGTCCCTGACCGACCTCACTTAGTGCGAGATTAAAGCGAGCTGCGACGGCGTAAGACTTGTGGTCAAGAAAACTACTGAAGATCTCGGCTGCAGCACTGTGACTGCCAAGCTGGTGCAGACATCTACCGAGCTCAAAAGATGCCCGTTCCCCCAGCACCAGGTGGTCAAGGCAGCCCTGGCAGAGCCCTGCGGCCAGGCGGTATTCGCCAGCCATACATAGTGTGGGCACTATCAGGTCAATCAATTGGGCTGCGGTAGCGTGTTCTGCGGCTACCATCCACAACTCCCGGCATTTCTTCCACAATTGCCTGCCCAGCCCATTTTCAGCGTACAACAATACTCGCATCACGGCGTTGGCGCGCACAAGCTGGTTCTGCTCGATCAGGCCTCTTATGACATGCTCGGCTATGCCAAGGCGTTGGTTGTGGTCGAGTAGAGCTTGTGTTCGCACCAGGAGAAGCGCTATCGCAGGGTGGGGACCCCAGATGAGCCCTTCTTTTCGGATCGCCAGAGGGATATCAGCAACAGCATCAAGCTGAGCGCCATAGTCTCGGCCAAACAGCGCCTGCATTTGTGACGAGGGAATGCCCCCTTCACACAGCGAGGCTATGGCCAGGCCGTACAGGAAGATCTGTTGCCTTTCATCGAGTTTGTCGACAGCTGCTACTGCCAGAGATGTAGCGCTGCAGCCGTGTTCAAGTGTGATGTCTAGCGACAGCAAGTCGGTTGCGCCGCCTGTTCCTATCTGGTTGGCCATCGTAGGCATCTGAGCACTCGCAAACTGCCGATTCATGGCACGGTCGTAAAGCATTTGCGACTCGCGGGGCATCATGCGCAACTGGTGCAAGTGAGCCGACGAGAACAAGTTGCGAGTGCCGATGCTGTTGGCGCCACAACCGTGGAGGATGGCATCGTAGCCTTGCTGGGAGCAGCTTCCCAGGACCGTGATGCCGTCATCTTCTCCCAGTACTGTACCGAGAAGACTGCCGCTTATCGGCTGCAGCTCTATGTCGTCTACCAGGATGAACAGCTTTCGGGTCTGACGGGCTAAGGCACGTAATGCTTTGGCATCAAAGCCATCTTTCGGTAGCTCACCACTTACAGTGCACACCATGCATGAACGTTTCAGCAGCTCAAATCCTAGCCGATACAGCAGCAGGGTTTTGCCCTCTCCCGGTGGCGCAACGATTAGCTCAAAGCGGTTGTCTTTGCCGGTCTTAGTTAGGGCGTTGATCAGGGTCCGTTCGATATCGCGCTCGATATCGCGCTCGCTGGCTATTTCGGTGATGGGATTGCGGCTGACGGTTGCGGGTCCGACATGACCTGAAGATGTGCGAAAACTGGTTGGTCGCAATTGCTGCAGGCCTGTTCTGGCTAGCAGGCGGGGGAGGCGGGCGTTTTGTTGGTCTGACAGGTATAGTGCGATTTGCATGGCTATTATATACACAAAGACGGCTGTCCAGTAGCCGTGCGCAGACGACTGAACCACCGGCGACATCAAATAGAAAACTAGGCCGGCGGCCAGCGAGCCGACTGCTAAGAAGAGCCTGCCCGTGATCACCAACAGCCTCATGGATCCCCCCTCACAATATGGACGTGCCGGTCGCATTCACGACGAGTTATCACAGAGAGCTGAGACCCGTTCCGCATAGGAAATGTGGGGTCAATGGCTCGCCGTATGCACTGGCCCCCTCACTTTGCCCAGCAGCTCATAGTAGACAGTCTCTACTCCATCAGCCATCGCTTCCAGTGAAAACATCTGTTCCATTCGCAATCGGGCACGCGAACCCATCTCGCGGGCTCGATCGCGATCAGTTAGCAGGCTGTCAATTGCCATAGTCAGTGCCGGAACATCGGCTGGGGGGACCAGTAGCCCAGTCTGCCCGTTGACTACCACTTCGTTGACGCCCTCGATATCGGTTGCCACAGTAGGTTTGCCTAGCAGCCCAGCCTCTATCAGCACGATGCCGAGACCTTCGCGCAGTGATGGCAGCACAACCACATCCATAGCCCTCATCAACTCCGCACCGTCGTGTTGATATCCCAGAAGTCTGACATTGTCTGCGAGGCCCAGTCCCATGATCATATCACGTAATCGCTGCTCGTCCTTGCCCTGCCCAACCAACAAGCAGCATAGGTCTGGCCGGTGCTGGACCAGACTTGCCATCGCCTGCAGCAGATAGACCTGGCCTTTATGAGGCGATAGGTGGGCTACTGCGCCGATCACTGGCTGTTGTGGTGCCAGGTTCAACTGTGAGCGCACCTGTCTGCCATCAGATGGCCAAGGGAACAGTGAGTGGTCGAGGCCGTTGTAGACGACCTGTATGCGTTCACTGGATAGGCCCTGTGCGATGAGGTGTCTTTTGACCCCATTGCTGCAGGTCATCCAGCGATCAGCGAAAAGGTACCAGTGTTTGTGGTTCAGCGATTGCACGTGCGACACGCAGGGGATTCCGGCAATGCGGGCTCCCAGTGTGCCCCAGAGGCTGGCAGTCGAGAGATGGGTATGGATTATATCGGCACCGATGCTACGGGCAAAGTTGGCGATGACAAAAGGCGCTAAGAGGTTTGCTTTGCCTCGAATAGGTAGTACATGACCCTCAACTCCACGGCTTTCAAGCTCACGCAGCATCAACTCGTTGTACTTGCAGGCCACGACGATGCGATGGCCTCGTGCAGTAAGCGCTTCGGCTAGATATGTCATGGCGCGTTCTGCACCCGAGTAGTGCCTCGGTGTGATGACATGGAGCACGGTGAGCTTAGTGCCGACTTGTTGCCGCGGCGCAGGGGTGGTTTCGCATGTCAACTGTTCATGCATGGACAGCTTCTCTCCGCAGCATTGACTCTGTCACACCAGGGCTGCAAGCAGTTGCGGTAACTGACCGGACATCGCCCGCAGGGCGTGACCTCGGTGACTGACGCTATTTTTCTGTTCAGGCAACATTTCCGCAAAAGTCAGCCTCAGCGGCGGGTAATAGAAGACCGGATCGTAGCCGAATCCGCTGGTGCCATGAGGCTCAGCGGTGATGATGCCCTCGGCCACACCCTCCCACATACCGATGATGTCATCGCCATGAGCTAACGCCAGTACACAGACGAAACGCGCTACCCGGCGCTCTGGAGGCACATCCATCAATTCGGCCAGAAGGCGTTCGATCCGTTCCTGATCCGTCTGCCCATAGCGGCTCGAATGCACACCGGGACGTCCATCCAGCGCTTCAACTACCAGCCCACTGTCATCAGCCAGGGCTGGGAGATGGCTGTGGCGGGCTATAACTAAAGCCTTATGACTCGCATTCTCGGCAAAAGTGTCAAATGGTTCGGTCAACTGTGGAGTGCCTGACATCTCATTCAGGCCAATCAGTTGGATACCCGAGCCAGCTAGAAGCTGTCTCACCTCTCGCAGCTTGTCGGAGTTACCTGAAGCCAGGACCAGTTGCTTCATAACCATGCGCCTGTGTCCTACTGGGATGTCGCAGTCGGATAAGGGCCAACTCCGGCCAGAGCGGCCTTCTGTTTGGCTAGCAGTGTCTGGATCCCACGCCAGGCCATGTCAATCATCCGATCATGTTCCTGTCGCGTGAAGGGACGCCCCTCACCGGTACCCTGTACTTCGATTATTTCCTGGTGCGATGTCATGACCACGTTCATATCTACCAAAGCCTGTGAGTCTTCGGTATAGCATAGATCTAGCAGTACCTCTCCGGTGACTATGCCCACCGATATCGCGGCCGCTTCACACAGCAATGGCCACGTCTTGATTAGCTTTTTCCCCTGGAGCCAGGAACACGCTTCAGCCAGCGCAACGTACGCTGCCACCACACTGGCGGTACGAGTGCCGCCATCAGCCTGCAGGACATCACAGTCGAGTCGCACGGTTCGTGGGCCCAGCTTGCGCAGGTCGGTTACCGTTCGCAAACTTCGGCCGATGACACGCTGGATTTCGTGGGTGCGTCCACCTATGCGGGTGCCACCTTCGCGAGATGAGCGTTCGGTAGTTGCGCGGGGCAGCATCCCATACTCGGCCGTAACCCAGCCCTGATCGGTGTTCATCAGGAAATGCGGCTGACGCTCCTCCACACTAGCTGTACAGTACACTCTGGTGTGGCCCAGGCTCACCAGACAGGAGCCTTCGGCATAACGGTTGACACGGCGGGTCAGGGTGCAGTCACGCAGTTGATCGTTCTCGCGGCCATCCACTCGGAGCAATCGAAGCATCCTTCCCGTTAGGTCACAAGGATTCTTGGGTGTCTGCAGTATCTGCAGTAGGATTATACGTGAATCGGCGAAATACCTGCAAGCTGATAGTCCAAGCTCACAATCACGGCATGGCGGCAAGCATGGGGATTCGTGCGGAATACGGAGTGTCGTCGTGCCACATGCAGACACAGACGGGCTGGAAGCGGGGCAGATGCGGCTTCCAGACCAATCGAAGCAATCAGTGTTGGTATTGGAGTTGGTGGAGGCGGCGGGAATTGAACCCGCGTCCGCAATGGGAGTGCCAAGACTTCTACGAGTGTAGTGTGCGTTTAGTTGGACGAGCCGCCCACGCACACCCAAGCCTGCTCGACCTGCTCACTCTTAGATTTCCCCAAAACGCCCGTTGGAGCCACGTGCGCCCGGGTAGCCGATCTGCATTATGCCTGGTCCCGCCCGATCGGCAAGACGAGGCAGACATGGCTACTCTATGGTAGCCTCGGACTGCTGTTTAGGCAGCCAGAGCCGTTGGTTCGGCGTTTGTGTTTTTTGCCGTGTTTCACGAGATACCGGCGATCTCGACTCGCTATCTGGACACGTCCTGCATCACGTCGAGCCCTTTCGCCCCCTTTTTATAAGCCTGTCGATAAGACTTTAAACTTGTCGATAGGACTTGTACGAACTTATGCAAGATGCATTATACACGAAAAAGCGTTAGTTTGCAACAATCTTATAGACCTACGCTACTAACCTGTAAATCTATAGCTTAGGAGTCTGCGTGCTTTAGGAATTGTTAAAGAGCGCTTGACATCTGTCCGATGATAGTGTATATGTAAACTACACATAGCTTGGGTGAAGCCAAATGAGAAAACGAAAACGACAAAGATTATGCCCCTCGATGGATCCATGGACGCAGATAACCGGCAACCTATCTCGGTTGATCGAGCCGGTACTGCTGTACCTACTGGCTACCGAGCAAGCTCACCATGGCTATGAGCTGCGAGATGCAATCCAGGATTTCGCTCTCACACCTGCAGAAATTGACGTAGCAGCCATTTACCGCACACTGAAGGTTCTACAGCAAAACGAGTATGTAGCTTCCACATGGGCGCCAGGATCTGGTGGACCAGCGAGGCGCCTGTACCGGATTACTCCGCAGGGGCGCGAGCATCTGCAGCGATGGGCACAGGTGCTTGAAGTTCGCGGACGGGCATTGATCTATTTCGCGGGATTATGTTCAGAGATATCTGATGACTTGACAACTGATTGAGTACAGTAGTATCCTAGTATATGTCAACAACATATAGGCAAACATAGACGATTACTAGGCGGACATGGGCGATGATTGGAGGACGGGTGAGCATGAGAATTGCATTAGCGCGAAATGGACAGCAGTTGGCCGAACACTTCGGCCGTTGTGAGGGCTATGAGATCGTGGACATCGCTGATAGCGAGGTTATGGAGCGCCAATTCGTGCCGAACCCCGGCCATGAGCCGGGCCGACTGCCCAGGATGCTCGCCGAACTGCAGGCTGGCTGTGTGATAGCCGGCGGCATGGGACCTCGTGCTCAAGAATTGTTCACCGAGGCGGGCATAGAGACCATCACCGGGGTCAGCGGGAGCCTAAACGAAATCATCGAGGCATTTGTCTGGGGCAAGCTCACAACTGATGGCGGCAATCCCTGTCACCACATAGAGAGCTGAGGGACCGACTGTCCTGAACGGGAGATCATAGTAGAGCAAGCAACTCGACCTGGTAGCAGAAGACCGAAAGAGACAATCAGAAAACGACAACCAACAGGAGGAGATTTTCATGCGTATTGCAGTGTCAGCAAGCGAAGGCAGTCTGGATGCAGCTATGGACCCGCGTTTCGGGCGATGTCCGTACTATGTCCTCGTAGACAGCGAGACCATGGAGTTCGAAGCAATCGAGAACACGGCTGCACAGCAGGGCTCCGGCGCCGGTATTCAGGCCGCTCAGGTTATCGGCGAATCTGGTGCTGACGCAGTGGTATCAGGCAACTTCGGCCCGAACGCATTTGGCGCGCTTAGTGCCGCAGGGATCGGACTGTACCAGTTCTCCGGTGGGACCGTGAGAGAAGCAGTAGAAGCGGTCGTCAGTGGCCAGGCACAGCAGGTTGGAGATCCCACTGTAGCGTCTAAGTCGGGAGCCGCTGGCGGCGGTGTAGGTGCAGCTCCTGGTAGTGGCGCAGGTGCCGGTCAGGGCCGTGGCATAGGTGGTGGCGGTCGCGGCATGGGTGGCGGTATGGGCGCCGGTGGTGGCCGTGGTATGGGTGGCGGTATGGGCGCCGGTCGCGGTATGGGCATGGGCGGTGGCATGGGAGCAGGGATGGGCCCCGGTATGGGGGCCGGCTACGGCATGGGTTGGCGTGCTCCTTGGGGTATGATGCCGCCTTGTCCGAGCATGGGCTGGGGGCCGATGGCGCCGATGATGCCTGAAGAAATCATCGAATACCAGTTGCAGGCGTTGACCATGCAGCGTGACACACTCCTGCAGCAAGTCGAGTATCTGCAGCAGCAGGTGGAGTGGCTGAACCAGCAGATCGAAGAGCTGCAGGAGGACATGTAGCATTTTCTCGCCTGCCGACACAAAGGAGGGCGCACCGTGAAAATAGCAGTCAGCGCGCAAGGCAAGAGTGTTGAAGCGGCAGTAGACCCACGATTCGGCCGCTGCCCTTACCTGGTCATCGTGGACACGGCGACCATGGACGCTGAAGGCATGGATAACCCGGGAGCACTTGCTGGTACGGGTGCCGGAGTCGCTGCAGCGCAAATCGCTGCCGATGCCGGGGCCGAGGCGGTCATCACTGGAGTGGTCGGGCCTCATGCATTTGAGGCACTATCCAGTGGGAAAATTCGTGCCTACGGGCCGGCCAAAGGCAGTGTGCGCGATGCAGTGGAGCAATTCCAGGCCGGACAGTTGGGCGAGTTACAGCAGCCCAACGCTCCGCTCCATGCCGGAGACCGCCGACACTTGACGTGAATCCAATCGGAAAGCTAAGTCTGACAGGAGCAAGACTGATGCAGCCAGATTCGACACATCAACTCAGCATATCGGTTGCCGCAGGCAAGGGCGGCACCGGTAAGACACTGGTGGCAACCAGCATGGCCCTTGCCCTGGATGCCGAGCAGCCGGGCACAGTGCAACTACTCGACTGTGACGTAGAAGAGCCAAATGCACATCTGCTGTTGCAGCCGGACATAACCGCACAGGAGAAGGTCGAGGTGCTGGTGCCGGAGGTGGATTTGGACCTGTGCACTCGCTGTGGCGACTGCGCCAAGGTCTGCCAGTTCAGTGCCATTGCCGTTATACGCCAGGCGGTACTCACCTTCCATGACCTATGTGCCGGCTGCGGAGCCTGCGCCTGGGTATGCCCCACCAACGCGATAACCGAGGTGAAACGCCACGTGGGCACTGTGCGAGATGGGACGGCTGCCGAAGGCCGCATATCTTTCACAGATGGCTATCTCAACATAGGCGACCAGCGAGCCGGGCCAGTCACTACTGTGGTGAAAGACCGTATCGATCCGCAGAAGATTAGCATACTCGACGCCCCTCCGGGCACAGCCTGCCCTATGCAGGATACCGTCGAGGGCACTGACTACTGCATTCTGGTCACCGAACCGACGCCATTTGGCTTGAGTAACCTCAAAGATGCAGTGCTCACATGCCGCCGCATCGGCGTCCCTTGCGGGGTCGTCATCAACCGCGACGGCGTGGGTGACGACGGAGTGGATAAGTACTGCGAATCCGACGGTATTGAAATACTACTCCGGATCCCTCAGGATCGGCGGATCGCGGAGGCCTACTCCAGAGGCGATACACTTACCGACGCCTTCGCACAGTGGCGCCAGCCACTGGTGGACGTAGTCCGGCATATCGAGCAGTTAGTTGCAGTCACACCGACGTAGAAAGGAAGTGAGCTGACCATGCCTAGAGGCGACGGAACAGGACCGGCAGGACGAGGTCCGGGTACAGGCCGTGGCCGGGGAGCTGGTGCACCCGGTGGTCGTGGACGCATGGGTGGGTCTCAAGCTGCCGGACCTGGTGGCAATTGCATATGCCCCAGTTGTGGCACAAAAGCTCCACATCAGCGGGGACTCCCCTGCAATCGGCGTCCATGCCCTAAGTGCGGCACCACTATGACGCGAGAGTAGATGCATGGATCTCAGAGTGCAAAAATGGCAAAGCAACTCTGCAAGCGGCCTGGCCACTGTTTGTCGAGGTGCGCTTGGGCAGAGTGATGAGTGAAGACGTGATCTGCGACAAGTAAAAGAAGGAGGTGCAACTATGCCAGGATTTGATGGAACAGGACCGCGAGGCATGGGGCCGATGACCGGCGGAAGGCGCGGCTGGTGCAATCCAGGTGCGGCCATGTATGGTGGCCAGTACGGATATGCCCCGGCATGGGGCTATCCGCAGCAGCCTTACGGCGGCTACGGCTATGGCCGGATGCCGTTTGCCGGTGGCTTCGGCAGGCCGGGGATGGGTATGCCCTTCGGTATGGGCTATGGCCGTCCCTGGGGTTTCGGTCGAGGAATGGGCCCGTGTGGTGGCGGTATGGGCTGGGGACGTGGACGAGGTATGGGGCGCGGCTGGGGCTGGTAACCAGCCTCGCATCCCGCTGTAACCGGTCGGCAGGGTCGGAGACAGAAACGTCGCGGCTCTGCCGACACATATAGCACAGTATCACCGAGAGGTGCATGACAGAGTAGGCTCTGTCATGCTCGTGCAGGGCACCTCTCGGCTTTCAGAAGCGAGTATATCAACTGATGCTCAGGTGGCTGATATGAGCTTTTCTCCGATACAGATGACGGTAGTAAGTGGCAAAGGTGGTACCGGCAAGACGACCGTAGTAGGTTCACTTGCCGCACTCGCCGAAAAGAAGGTCCTCGCTGACTGTGACGTTGATGCCGCTAATCTATACCAGATAGTGTCCCCTACAGTACTGGAGTCGGGTGACTTTCTTGGCATGCAAATACCTGTCCGCGATGAGGATCTGTGCATCCGGTGCGGCAAATGTGAAGAGGTCTGTCGCTTCGACGCGATCACCGTGGAGGCAGTCAACGAGCTGTCGTGTGAAGGCTGTGGCTTCTGCGCCCTGGTGTGTCCGGTAGATGCCTTGCAGATGCAATCCATCTCGTGTGGCGAGTGGCATCGTGCTGATACCCGGTTTGGCCCACTTGTGTATGCACGGCTTATCCCTGGTGCAGAGAGCTCGGGCCGACTGGTGACGATGGTCCGCCAGAAGGCTGAAGATGTCGCACTGCAGCAGCAACTGCCCTTGATTCTTATTGATGGCGCGCCCGGTATTGGCTGTGTGGCTACTGCTGCCATCACGGGCACCGACCTGTGCCTGGTGGTCACCGAACCCAGTCTATCGGGCATACATGACATGGAGCGGGTAGGCGACCTCATCGCGCATTTTGGGGTGCCGATGGCGGTCATCATAAACAAAGCAGACATCAACCAGGAAAACTCGGCTCGCATCAGAAGTTATTGTGAGCAGCGAGGAATCGAACTGCTGGCAGAGCTTCCCTATGATGAGAGCGTGACTGAGGCGATGGCCGAGGGTGTGCCGCTAATCGAGCATCAGGATGGGCCGGTCGTCGCCGGCATCCGTCAGGCCTGGAGTCGGCTAGAACAGTTGCTGAATTTATAGACAGGACTGTAGACTGTAAACCGGATTGCATGGCTGCCACGAAAGGACTGTCGCATGATGACCGATCCTGCCCAGCCGGTATCTCAGGCGCAAGCCCGCATGGACGCATATGAACAGCAACAGCGTGCTATCGAAAAGCGCGCTGGACAGATCCGCCACATCGTCCTGGTCATGAGCGGCAAAGGTGGTGTAGGCAAATCCACCGTCGCCGTCCAGTTGGCGTGGTCTCTGGCGATGTCTGGCCAGAAGGTGGGCTTGTTGGATGCGGATCTACATGGCCCCAGTGATGCGCTCATGACCGGTACCGAGGGCACCCGTATGAGCACGAAGGACGGCCTGATGCAGCCTGTCTCCGCTTCCGGAGGGCTGAAAGTCGTGTCCATGGCGATGCTGCTGGAAGACCCGGACACCCCCACCATCTGGCGCGGCCCACTGCGTGCAGGACTGCTTCGCCAATTCATCGCTGATGTGGACTGGGGGACACTCGACTGGCTGATAGTTGACCTGCCGCCGGGTACCGGAGATGAGCCTCTGACAATCGCACAGTCTTTCCCGGATGCTGACGGAGTGCTCATCGTGACTACCCCGCAGAAGGTCAGCCAGCAGGATTGCCGCAAAGCGATAAACTTCGCTCATGCCGTCAAGCTGCCGGTGCTGGGCGTCATCGAAAACATGAGCGGTTTCGTGTGTCCGCACTGTGGCGAGCATACTGCTATCCTACAGGAGGGCGGGGGCCAGCAGATGGCCGAACAGATGCAGGTACCGTTCCTGGGCAGCCTGCCACTAGCTCCGGAAATCGCTCTGTTGGGAGACGAGGGCAAACCTGTCGAGGGCGGTGATGTGCCTGACACTGTCAGTGAGCCTTTCGCCCGTATGGTGGATGCCATAGTGCATCGAGTCGAGGAAACAGAGGAACAGGATGCCTGAGACAGGTAGCAAGTACAGATATCTATACGGACCGGTGCCGTCTCGCCGACTGGGGCGCTCACTGGGGATTGATCTGGTCCCGTACAAGATCTGCTCCTATAACTGCACTTACTGCCAGTTGGGTGAGACTACAAATCTCACCATCGAGCGGCGACCCTACACTCCCGCCTCGGATATCATCGCCGAGCTTGAGTGCTGGATGCGGGAAGACGGTGACGCAGACTATTTGACTCTGTCAGGTTCCGGAGAGCCGACGCTCAACTCTGAGATTGGCCAGGTCATCGAGTTCGTGCGAAGCCATACAGAGATCCCCATTGCGCTCATCACCAACGGAACACTCCTGTGGGACTCTGATTTGCGTGCCGAAATCCACGATCTGGACCTGATAGTGCCTTCACTGGATGCAGCGTTGGAGGACATCTGGCTGCAGGTTGACCGGCCCGCTGAGGGGCTCGACCTGCAGCAGATCATAGACGGCATCGCACAGGCGCGTCGCGGATGCCGGGGACGGATGTGGCTGGAGGTACTGTTGGTCGCGGGAGTGAGCGACAGTGACGAGCACCTGGCAGCGCTTCGTCATGCTATCGATCAGATAGGTCCTGATCTGGTGCAGATAAA
>JAAYSP010000019.1 GCA_012518355.1 candidate division WS1 bacterium
AAGCGGTCCATCCCCGCATAGCCACCCGCCTCCTCCGTCATCGTGCCATCTTCGGCGATAACACAAACCTGCGGGAGATCATGACGTGCTGCTATTTCGAAATCGTTCGGGTCGTGTGCGGGAGTGATCTTCAGCGCCCCGGTGCCAAACTCCATGTCCGAGTGCTCGTCAGCGATTACCGGGATCTGCCGGTCCATCAGCGGCAGTACGACACTGTTGCCGACAAGGTGAGCATAGCGCGGATCATCAGGATGGACTGCCACTGCAGTATCACCCAGCATCGTCTCCGGCCTGGTGGTGGCTATGACCACCCCCGGCCCACCATCTGTTCCGGGATACCGTATATGCCACAGCCGTCCCTCGGTTGTCTCGTGCTCCACTTCTAAATCAGACAGACTTGTGGCACATCGCGGACACCAGTTGATCATCCGCTCGCCACGGTAGATGAGGCCTTCATCGTACAGACGCACGAACGCCTCTCGCACAGCTCTGCTGTAGCCCTCATCCAGTGTGAACCGTTCGCGGCTCCAGTCCAGTGAAGCCCCGCAACGCTGCAGTTGCCTGCGGATGTGGCTCTGATGCTTGTCTTTCACCTGCCAGACACGCTCGACAAACTCTTCTCGCCCCAGATCATGACGGCTCAGATCTTCTCTGGCCAGTTCTGCCTCAACTACGTTCTGGGTCGCAATCCCTGCATGGTCGGTGCCCGGCAGCCACAAAGCCGCATCCCCCAGCATCCGGTGCCAGCGCGTCAACAAATCCTGGATGCTTACGTCAAACGCGTGGCCCATATGTAGCACGCCAGTCACGTTTGGGGGTGGGATTACGATGCAGAAGGGCTGCCTGTCTGCGCCTGCCTGTGCGGCGAAGATGCCCTGTTCAAGCCAGTATGCGTAGGTCTGTTGCTCTACTTTCTGCGGCTCATACTTGCTCGGCATAGACGTTGACATCATGGTACACTTCATGGGCTGAGATCTCCACTTTCAGATTCACATGCGCTCGGAAAAGTCACGGCTGCCGAGCGCCGTCTCAAATTCTTCAGAGCTACTTGCTTTTCTTACCTTTGCCTCCGGCATCACCCAAGGCAGAGCTGGCCTGCCCGTAAAGCTGTCCGCGACTGCCGCAGTTCGGGCATCGGATGGTGCGTTTGCCCAGCCAACTGCTGCGGGCTGCGCCCTCGCAGATCGTCGTGTGGCACATCTCGCACACACTCAGACGCATGCTGCCACAGTGCGGGCAGCCCGGGAATTCGCTCAGCAAAAAGGCTCCACCGATCTGCGTCATGTTTCCAGTGCCCTGCCCGTCATCCACCCCACCGACTTCAATCCGGCTCACCGTATAGACTCCAGGTGAGTCTTGTAGCCAGAACACGAAAAAAACTTTGCCGGTATGGCTGCACATCGTAAGTGTCCGGATTTCGCCACTCATCCTGGACGTCTCAAGCAAAGCGTCATCCACAGCGGGGTAGTGTTTGCCCGACGCAGTAGCCGGAGCCTTGCCCTGGGCGTCCACTTCATCTAGATCGTCCCATGTGATCTCCAGCACCGAATCGTCGTCCCAGGGACGTATTCGGCCCGATTCATCGCGGGATTTCCGGTCGCCACTACTACCATTTCGTCCACCTGAGTGCTCTTTGCCGCTATGCATTTTCATAGCCTGCTTCCTGGCGAGACTTAAGTATGACAAGCCATCACTTTGCAGCCCGTGCAAATGCAAAATCCAGGGCTTATATAGCAAAACTCCCGCCCCGACTATGGGACGAGAGCAGAGTCTCGCGGTACCACCCATCTTCTGCTTGACGCAACAGTGTTGCGCCGGCAGCACTCATGTCTTGCTGTAACGGGCTCACCCGATGCTTCCTACTCAACTGTAGCTGACAGTTTTGCCGCCAGTCTTCAGAAGCATGGCTCAGGGGCGACCTTCAGCGGCGGCCGATACCGGTACTCTCACCTGCTCACCGGCTCGCTCACACCGACCGTATTCGCTTACTGCTCCCCATCCGTGCCTGTGGGCAGGGCCTGCACATGGCGCTGCAGCCCTTGCCATCTGTGTTATCTCTGTGTGGCATGAGTATAAGACCTGTGTAGCACCTCGTCAAGGGCCGTCACGCCGACAGGGATGACATGTCGTGCGCCTGGATGATGGCCGTCACCGGTAATCATACAGGCCATCACTTCCTGACCACAACCGAGGCGTAACCGACAACCGAATCGCTAGGCATCGTCTCACCCGAATGGCTGTAGTGCGCCAGTTTACCGGTTGTGGCGCCCAACTTGCGTGCCGCCAGCATCATCGCCGCCACTGCCCCCCGTCCGCACATCGTGATATCTGGACGCGTTCGCAGGATGGCCTCGGCATCCAGACTCTCCATCAGTGGGATTAGCAGCCGATCCTGCTCGATGGCTACTTCAGGACGGGTGTAGTGCGTCATGTCAGTGCTGGCGATGATGAGCACGTTGCGACCTGCACACGCCCCGCTGATGGCATCAGCTACTGCAACCGCTTCAGCCATATCCTGACGGACTACCATAATCGGGATGATAGGACAGCGGTCACCATATAGATGCTGAAGGAAAGGTAGCTGCACTTCGAGAGTGTGCTCGCCGACGAACCCACTCACACCGTCCTCGAAATTTGGTAGTCTACTTGCTACTGCGTTAGCTAATTCATGGTGGATCGGCACATCTCCCAGTGGTGTACGCCAGGCGCCTTCGGTCTGGATTGACTGGATACCAGTGACATGGGTGGGGCTGATGATCACCGCAACTTCGGGTATACCGTCATCGGCCAGCTGCAAGAAGGCGTGCGCAGCCGTGGGGCCGGAAAACATATAGCCCGCGTGAGGGCTGACGATTCCCAGGATGTCACGCGCTCCTTCTGGATTCACCTGCGGAAGCCGTCCAGGCCCTAGCGCTCCGGTATAGCAAGCCTCGATTTCCCTTAGCAATGCATCGCTGTGGCCCTCATAGAAGCGGCCGGCCATCGCTGGCTGGCGAACAGGTCCTGCATCCATGTCACGGGTCCTCCTCGAGAGTCAGTTGTCAACTCACAGGTCCTGCAGCATCTCCACGACTGTATCTGCAGCCGTATCCACATTCACCGTATCGTCTACCCCGTCGCGCCGCCGCTGAAGCTCGATCTGCCCGGTCTCCTTCGTCCGCTTACCGATTACAGCCCGCAACGGATAGCCCACCAGCTCGGCATCGTGGAACTTCACGCCAGCGCGCTCCGGGCGGTCATCGAGTAGCACACGTACCCCCATCTCCTGCAACTGGTCATGAAGCCCGTCAGCAATTCGACACAGTTCATCTTCGTGCGGGTCCAGTAGCAGTACGACGACTTCGAAGGGCGCGACCGACCGCGGCCAGATGATCCCGCGTTCATCATGCGATTGTTCCACGATAGCCGCTATCATACGGCTGACGCCGATGCCGTAACAGCCCATCACCATCGGCCGTTGCTGTCCGGACTCATCCTGCACCAGACCATCGAGGGCTTCAGTATATCTGGTGCCAAGTTTGAAGATGTGGCCGATCTCTATCGCCCGCAATCCATACAACTTGCCTTGAGCGCACTGTGGGCACGCGTCACCGTCCTCAGCATTGCGCAGGTCAAGATAGTCATCCAGCTGGAAGTCTTTGCCTACGTTGACGCCCATCAGGTGAGCGTCTGTGCGATTGGCGCCAACTACGAAATCATGCATGGCCGCAATCTCATGATCAGCTACAATCCGCACGCGGTCATCGATACCGACCGGCCCGGCATATCCAACCTCGGCTCCGGTGAGTTCTTCGACCTGCGCATCTGTAGCCATTTGCAGGTCAGGTGCCTGCAGTGATGTCGCCAACTTAGCTTCGTTCAGATCGCGATCCCCTCGCACCAGTGCCGCCACAAAGCCATCTGCAGTACTGTAGAGAAGTGTCTTGACCAGGCGATCAGCATTCATCCCGAGCAGCTGTGTCACCGCTTCGATGCTCTTAGCGCCAGGTGTGGACACGATTTCGGGAGCCGTCGCTAAGCCTGCGGGCTGCTCGGCGGGCTCAGGGGCGCGGCACGCTGCACATTCGGCATTGCTGGCGTAGTCGCAGCTATCACACTTGTAGATAGTGTCCTCACCGTTTTCACTTGTCGCCATAAACTCGCGTGTGTCAAAGCCCCCCATAGAACCGGCGTCTGCACGAACGATTTCTGTGCTGAGCCCACACCGCTCGAAAATACGCACATAAGCGTCGTACATCTTCTCATAGGATTGGTCGAGGCCATCTCGATCCATATCGAAACTGTAAGCATCCTTCATGAGAAACTCTTTTACCCGAATCAGACCTCCGCGAGCACGCAACTCGTCACGGAACTTAGTCTGAATCTGGTACACAGTCATCGGAAGCTGCTTGTAGGAGGTCACATCTTCAGCAATCAGAGAGGTGATCACCTCCTCATGGGTTGGCCCCATGCAAAACTCTCGTCCACTGCGATCCTTGAAGCGGATGGGCTGTGGCTCAAACGTATCCCACCTGCCACTTCGCTCCCATAGCTCTCGAGGCTGCATGACCGGCATGAAAAGCTCCAGTGCACCGGCGGCGTTCATCTCCTCCCGCACTATCTGCTCGACACGGTCTAGCACGATGTAGCCTAGCGGCAGGTAGCTGAAAACTCCAGCTGCCAGGGGCCGAATGAAGCCACCTCGACGCAGCAGTTTGTCACTGGGTATTTGCGCCTCTCCGGGCGCTTCTCGCAAAGTCGGAATGTAGAATTCACTGAGACGCAACAATCCACAACCTTTCGACAGCCGAAAACTTCCGCCATGCGGACACCGCAATGTCATCTCAGGCGGTAAAATCACTTGCTACGGTTTCAGCTATAAGTTCACTTAGAGCGTCAAACGCGCACTCCATCTTCACGGTCTTGATCACTTCACCGCGCCTGAAAAGGGCCACACGGCCGTCTCCGGCAGCCAATCCTACATCAGCCTCTCGTGCCTCGCCCGGTCCGTTGACCTCACATCCCATCACTGCTACCAGGAGGGGTTGCTCGAGACCGCTGATGAGCTCCTGGACTTGCTCTGCCAGCGCCTCCAGGTTGACCTTGCAGCGGGCACACGTGGGACATGAAACCAAGCGCGGACCGCTGATTAGCCCAAGTGACAGGAGTATATCCCGACCCGTCAGTACTTCCTGGACGATGTCACCAGTCACGGACACTCGGATTGTATCGCCGATGCCCTCGGCCAGCAAAATCCCCAATCCTACCGCAGAATGCACTATGGCTGAGCGCCCGATCCCCGCTTCGGTAATCCCCAGGTGCAGTGGCAGATCCGACTGTGCGGCAAATCTGCGAGTAGCCGCAACCGTGGTGGGCACGTCTGAGGCCTTGATGGATACAACTAAATCGTCGCAGCCGAGCCGGTGCATTCGCTCTACACTGCGCAGGGCGCTCTCACACAGGGCTTCTGCTGTGGGACTGCCATAGCGCTCAAGCAGTTCTCTTTCCAGCGAACCTGCATTCACTCCAACGCGTATCGGAATACCGGCGTCTTTCGCAGCCTCCGCCACCGCCCCCAGCCGCTGATCGTTGCCGATATTGCCCGGGTTGATCCGCAATTTGTGAGCACCGGCCGTCACTGCCGCGATAGCCAGCCGGTAATCGAAGTGAATGTCGGCTACAATTGGAACGGAGACCGCTGGAATTATGTCGCGAAGCGCTGCCGCCGCATCAATACTGGGCACAGCGACCCGTACCAGGTGTGCACCGGCTGCTGCAGCCGAACGGATCTGGACGACTGTCGCATCCACATCGCAGGTGTCGGTGTTGGTCATCGTCTGCACCGACACTGGCGCGTCGCCGCCGATACATATTTCACCCACCTGTATCGGCCTGGTTTTTCGTCTGCTCTGCTCGCCCATCGTCATCACCATGCTCAGGGCGTGCCAAACCGTATCAGATTGAGTATGTCTTTGGATGTCAGGATCATCAGTAGTATGATGATGGTGATGAAGCCCGCGAGCGAGATTGCCAGTTCCCGTTCCGCGTTTATGCGGCGTTTTATGATGCCCTCCCATCCGATAACTACTATGCGGAAGCCATCGAACGGAGGTATTGGCACCAGGTTGATGACAGCTAAGTTTGCGCTGATCAGGCCGACAAGTCTCATCACCGCGTCCCAACCGACACGAGCCTGCTGAGCGCTCATGGCCATGATAGCCACCGGTCCACCGGTACCGCCTTCAATCTTGCGTGTCACGATCATGTACAAACTATCGACCATGAACTTCACAGCCTCGTAGGATGCCGTCACGCCTATGAGCAACGCATCTGGCAGGCCGACGGGAATGCGTGCGCCCTGCAGCACCACACCTATCTTACCGACCTGGGCATGAGGCACACGGATCGTGCCCGAACGCTCCCGGACCGCCTGCCGATCCCACTGCGCGTCGGGCACCACTACGACCTGCCGCTGCTCACCATCCCTGCGCACCGTAAGCTCCACTGGCCTGTCAGGCCGCTGGGTGATTGCGCCGACAACAGTAGTGCTGTTGAGCCCCCCCAGCTTCACGCCCCAGGCAGACTCGAGCCATGCCGTAGCTGCTTCGCAGTCACAATCATCCTGCGCGCCACTTCGCGGCATATGGAAAAAGCGGTACTGGTCAGTGATATTGGCGACAGTGAAATCCAGAACGCCTATCTCAACCTGCTCAGCTTCACCACTGGCCACACGTTGGCAGAGCGTGGTCGGCAGGTCCACGGGCGTCTCGTCCACGTCACTGATCATCATGCCGGCTGTGATACCGGCCTGCGCGGCGGCGCTATCAGGCAGCACGTCTGTGATCATCAGCGAACGCTGGCAGCCTTCGACTGCCACGATTTCGTCGTCCGGCAGCAGCCCATCCCGCTCTGCGGCCGATCCGGCCATGACCTTGCCCACCATAATGCGGCTATCATCAGGATCCGGAACGCCTCCAGACATGGTCACTGCCGCAAACACTATGACTGCCAGGACCATGTTCATGAAGACTCCGGCGGCCAGGATTATAGCGCCCTGATAGCGCGGAATTGAGTGGAAGCTTCCCTCTTCTTGCTCAGAGCCCGGCTCCATACCGGCTATCCGCACATAGCCGCCAAAGGGCACCAGATTGAGCCGATAGGTGGTATCTCCGCGTTTTTTCTTCAGCAGCGAGGGGCCGAAACCCAGCGCGAAATCGTGTACCCGGCACTTGAAGGCCTTGGCGGCGAGAAAGTGCCCCGTCTCATGAGAAAACAGACACAAACCGAGAACTACCGCAATTGCGGCAATTTGGTTCAGAATTGAGAGTGCTGACTGCCAGTCCATATAACTTCTCCGTGCCAAAAAGCAGCATTCGGTAGCGATTTGCCAGCCTGTCCGTCCCACCACCGGCTACATCAGCGGGCGTGGTGCACAGGGTAGCTCGCCATCATGATTTGTCCGCAGACTCGGTGACGAAGCGGACCGCCCAGTCGTTCACTTCCTCGATCTCATCCAGACCTGTTACTGTCTGGCCATCGAAGGCCTCCAGGGCTTGCTCGATGCACCCGGCAATTTCTGCAAAGCCAATGCGCTCCTGCAAAAACAGCCGAACTGCTGCCTCGTCCGCTCCGGTCAGCACCACCGGATATCCCCCACCTGCACGTCCGGCTTCATACGCCAACTGCAGGCAGGGAAATCTGTCCGTATCAGGTGCGGCGAATGTAAGCGGACTCGTTTTGGTCAAATCCAGTGGTTTGAGGTCTGACGCCAGTCGGTCGGGATAGCTGAGTGCGTACTGGATGGGCACTCTCATATCTGGCCACCCCAGTTGAGCGATGACCGAAGTATCACTGAACTCTACCAGAGAGTGAATTACGCTCTGATGGTGTACTACCACTTCTATTCGGTCGAATGATACATCAAAAAGCCATCTCACTTCAAACACTTCGAAGCCCTTGTTGGCCAGAGTCGCCGAATCTATGGTCACCTTCTGGCCCATCTTCCAGTTAGGATGCGCCAGTGCTTGCTGTGGCGTCACCTGAGAGAGCTGCTCAGGAGGCAGCTTGGCAAACGGACCTCCGGAGGCTGTCAGCAGCACACGCGAAATATCACTGCGCTTTTCGCCTGCCAGGCACTGTAGAATTGCCGACAGTTCGCTGTCTATGGGGATGACCTCGGCACCAGTGCGCTCCGCCGTTGTCATGATGAGTTCACCGGCCGCCACCAGTGGTTCTTTGTTGGCCAGCGCTACGTTGATGCCAAGCTCCAGGGCAGCCAGGATGCTCGGAAGTCCGGCAAAGCCCGATATGGCGCCAACAACCAAATCAGGGGCTACTGCATGTACCATCTCCACAAGGCCATCGGAGCCGCCAAACACCTCGACCAAACTGTTTTCCGCCTGCAACCGTGATGCCTGAACCGTGTCAGCCAGACCGACATGCCGCACGTCAAAGCGGGCGGCCTGCTCGGATACAGCATCCGCATTCGACCCTGCGGCCAGCCCCACCACACGAAATCGGTCAGAGTGCCGGCTGATGACATCGAGTGTCTGAGTACCAATGGAACCGGTCGAACCCAGCAACAGTATCCGTTTTCTGCTCATATCTGATTCCTGAGATGCCAATACTTTTCCGAAGTGCCAACTATACTTTCGGCGTAACCCGACGCAACGAAACAAGCGCCCGCTACCAGAAACACCAGATGGTTGCGCGACATGCAAACATACGTCAGCAATTGGAGTCTATGGCATCAGTGAGTAAAGCAACACGTCGCGCGGCAGTCCTTGTCCATTTACATACTGCCCAGTTAGAGTTGCTTCAAGGCTGAAGCCACGTGACTGCAAAAGCGCGGCTCGATCCGTGGCGAGGTCATCACAGTAAGCTTGTATTTTGACGCCGACTGGCAATTGCAGAGCATCCAGCAAGTCACTGCCACGTTCGCTGAACGATGGATGCACGAAGAGATCAAGCACCCACGGACCATCCGGCCACTTCCTATCGCGAGCCAGAAAAGCATGACCTACTACCGCGCTCGAAGTCTGAGACTCAATCACCATAGACTGCTGCGCTTCTGCGGCCTCGATAGCCTCCTCTAACTCACAGAACGCGCTTTCGTAAGATGCGTTCCCGAACTGGCCGTATGAGAAACCGCGCAGGTCCCAACCCTTTTCGAGTTGGTACAGGGCGTGCAGCAGCGGCCAATCACCCCACTGACTGGCGCGAACCAGCGTCTCGGCAGGCGCGAAATAGCTATCCGAGTAGTCCTGGTCAGCAACCCACACCATCGCACCGATAGTGCCGATCGGGCGAAAGCCACAGGAGTGGTATATCCAGAAGGGCGGCGTGTCATAGCCAGTGCCCAGATACATGGCCTGTCCGCCCTCAGCCAGAAAATCATCCTGAAGCGCTCGCATCAGGTAGCTGCATATGCCCTTGCGGCGATGATCCGGGTCGGTAAACACATGCTGAAGAAGCGCTACTGGGCGTTTCAGGGCCTGTACTACAGTCAGGGTGCCGACTGTCGCTTCACCGACGCGCAGCAGAAAAAAATTCATGGTCAGCCCGGGCAGGCCTTCGCGCAGTGCTCGCGACATCGGTTGATGCCACCTGGAGCTTTTGTGAGCCAGCCGCGACCGCACTGGCTCCTCCCAATCTGGCTCAGGTGCGGTAATCTTGAGTATCTCAGCCGACTCTCCAGACTTCAGCGTGACGGCTCCAAGCTGTGTGATCATCGGAGTACCCTCTTCTTAGCTGCCCGATACTGGTTGCGGCCCATCCACGGGGAGCAGCAGTTGCCGCTCTACGGTGACGACTAACGGCCTGCCCGTCTCAGGTGTCCGCTCCAGCCATGCCTGCAAACTGGGCAGCGGGCGCGCACGAAAGCCATGGGCCCACTGTGTCGGATCACCGGAGTCAAGCCCGATACGGATATGAGATTCGGTCTCCTCCAGAGGGGGTGGGGTCTCGCTTCCCGTCATGCGCGCCACCACGCCTGCCTGACGGCCGATACTTTCGGCTTCCACTACGGTCTTGTCGGCTCCTCGCAGCACTCGACGCACAATGAAGAGCGCCTTAAGAGTGCTCCAGTCAGGCTCAACAATCCGACCCAAATCGTCAAACTGAAACCGCTCCACTACCCACAGGCGGCTTCCCACTGTGGCTGTGGAAGTAGCAGGGAACTCAAATGTGGCCGTCACCCGTTCCAGGCCCAGCTGTCCATACCACACGAAACCCCTGTCCCCGCGGCGCCCCCATGCACAGGCATACCCGCCACCGGGCGACCAACTGCAGCCATCGAGCTGCACACCATCCACCGCGACTGTAACCACAGAGCGTGGCTGGCCATCATCCGAAGAGACTACCGCCACCTCGCGAGATTTGCAGTACAAGGCAGCCCGCCCATCCGGCGACGGTGCGACACATCTGACGCCTTCATCGGCAATCTGTCCCTCGGCGGACGAGTGCAAGAGTATCAGCCGACCGTCGCCATCCAACTCGAAACGCGTGCCGGCAGACGGCGGCGCTTCCACAAGTGGCGTCACTCTAACTTGCCCCGACGAATCGAGGTGAATCTGGTCACGCTGCAATCCTGTGGTGCTGAGGAACTCGGCAGTGACCGACGGACCCGGGCCACTGCGCAATCCCTGCCACCAACCATCTTGTTTTTCCAGCAGTTGTGTCGGCGGCCCGCCCTCAAGATCGGCCATAAACAGAACTCCACTGTCATCTGGCTCTCGCTGGAAAGTGAAGAGGATATGACGACCTGACAACCACGCCAGGTGCATAGCCGAATTGCGACTGCGGGGCGCTCCCACTGTGGTGATCGTCCGTCCAGAAGGGGCATATACAGCCAGCTCGGCTGCCTGTCCCTCTTCCATAGGCACCAGGCGCCAGTAGCAGATCTGCGCTCCATCGGGAGAGACCGCAAAGCGTGTGCTCGCAGCGTCCGGCAGAAACTGTGCTTCCTCCTGGCGTCCGCCATACAATCCCACCGCACAATCGTCTGATGCGGGCATCGTGCCGCCAAACACCAGCGTCATGCCGTCGCCCATCCATTGCACATGCTCCACCGTGATATCGGCGACTGCCTGCCAGTCCAGCATCACCAGTTGCGCAACATCGGCCTGAGTAAGCGACCAGGCTGCTGGCATAGAACAGCCCAGTAGCAGTGTGCACCACAGCAGGATGGTCTGGTTGGCTTTCACCTCGTATGGCCCCTCGATTCGTTGGCTACCAGCCCCCGCATCCCTTTGGCGGACGACAGGTGCAAGAGGCCTGTCATGCACGGCGGACGGCCAATCTACAGGCTGCTTACAGTTTCAGGTAGTGCTCCACAGCTTCGGCAACTCCATCGTGCGCAGAGCTAGCCACATAGTCGGCTTTCTCGCGAACCTGCTCACACGAACCTGGCATCGCAACTCCGACACCGGCGCGCTGGATCATAGGCAAGTCGTTCAGTTGATCTCCCAGTGCCATGGTATGTTCGAGGCCAATTTGCAGGTAGTCAGCCAGCCATGCCAACGCCTCGCCCTTCGTAGCTTGCGGATGCAGGTACTCGATGTACTCAGGCAGGGAGTGTGTGACATATAGGAGGTCTTCCCAGCGTTCCAGTTCCTCAGGCAGGATTTCAGAGATGACCTGAGGCTTGTCAGATATGAGCAATTTTATAGGGGACTGCCCCTCGAATTGGCGCAAGTCACCCACCGGCACCGGCTCGTCTCCGGTCCTGGCCAGGTACACTCGCCCCCAGTGGCTCATGTGTGTCACATACAGCGTATCATCGAGAAAGTAGTGCAGATACCGCTGCTGTTGGACGGAATAGCGTACTATCTCAGCAGCGACATCCGCAGGGACCGTCACATGGTGCAGAGGTTCCGCATCGCGATAACCGCGTATCATCGCTCCGTTGTAGGATATGATTAGACTGTCCTCAATGCCCAACTCCGTCACGAATTGCGAAGCGGAACTGTGACTGCGTCCAGTGGCAATACACACGGTCACCCCCTGCTCCACCGCTGCGCGTAAAACTCGTGTATTCGCTTCCGATATCTGGTTTGAATCGTCCAGCAAAGTGCCATCCAGATCAGTGGCAATTAGTTTGATTTGTGGAGCCATGAATCGTCCTCAGCAATTATGATGCACAGTACCGTTCAGGCATCGCGGACGCCACCGGGATTTATGCTATCGCCCCGAGGGTCCGCGACGCCGATTGTCTACCTATCGCGACACGAACTTGTATGCCGTTTAGTGTCCTAGATCAGCAAGCATCTTCTTGATGTTCTCAAAGCAGATGCGGCTGGGGGCTTCTCCTGACGCCGAGAAGGCCGCCCCACCTGGACGGTTCATGAGATCCTCGTCAAGCTCGGAGTCCAGTCGCCAGTGGGTTTCCAGCGAGCAGGCGCCCTCATAGCCCATGTCTATCAGGGCCTGGAACTGTGCCGGATAGTCTATGTAACCGCCCTTGCCAACCTCCACGCACTGGGGCTCACCGTCGCCCCCATCCTGAACCGCGTCTTTGATGTGGACATGGATCAGGAACGGCTTCATGCGTTCGAAGGCGTTGGGGAATGGCAGCTCTCCGTCTTCAGCATAGACCTCATTCGCCGGATCCCAGATGGCTCGCACACGCCGGTGGGCCATGTCCTTGTAGAGCCTTTCGGCTTCGGCAGCCGATCCGATGAAGGTCGAAGCCTCGTTCTCTATGCCTATGTACACATCTTCCTGTTCACAAATCTTGATCGGCTCTTCGTAGGCATCAAGCAACTGCTGCCAGACATCCTCCGGGGAGCCTGTGCGCCAGAAGGTGAAGCCACGGATGATCTTGCAGTTGAAAGCATGGGCCAACTTGATTGAGCGACGCAGGATTTCCAGGTGTTGGCTGTACTGCTCAGCATCGCCCAAATCGCACTTCAGAAACGGTGAGGCGATGCAGCAGACGCTCATGTTGTACTGCTCCAGCAGCTTCTGCATACGCACGATATCGCTGTCGGGGATGTCTTGAGGCGGATTGTCCCAGACCGATCGCGGCTCTACCTGCGGGACATCATACTCCTGGCACACCTGCAGGACCCTCTCGAAGTCCTGAGATATCTCGTCACTGATGACGCTTAGCTTGAACATGAGTCTCACCCCATAAACATGATTTGGTTGACGGTCTATTCGACACAGCCATCGTCTTGACCTGCACAGACATCCTGCCGTGTGCTGACATCAATTCGCGAACCTGAGCGTGCTACAATCTGCCACCCAGCCCAGAATAAAGCAATTTCCAGCCCTATTTCTGCCAGAAAACCGGCATGAGCGACTGGTGATGTAGCTATCTGGCGAGTGTCAAAAAATTCGCCTTCGCATACCAGCCAACGATGAAGCGAGAAACCCCAATCGCTCTGTGTGTGCATCGCCTCGTGTATCAGGTTCAGTGGATGGCTCGCTGGCAAGATAACGCATATCAGATCCGGCAACACACCCAGCACTCCACAACTACAAACGAAAACCCACCAGCCCCAGCAAGCACTGCCCATAGCTCTCCATATCATCCATCCGAGCATTGCCCCACCGGCAATCACCCACGGCCCGTACCACAGCGCCATCAGCAGCCGCGCGTTCACATCAAATGCACCTGCGAGCACGCGTAACTGTTCGAAATGCGGAATAGAATCGAGCAAGTAGTGTGACGCCAACGCCAGAGGTGGGGCCAGCCAGCGAGGTCGAACAGTGGCACCAATCGCTGCACCTATGGCGAAATGTGCCGGTGGCAGCATGTCTAGAAGTGGACCTTACCTATCTTCATCCGCTCGCAACGGTCTATATTGGCCATAAGTACCGCTGCGGCAATCGAGTAGAGTTTGGCATCCACGCTGTCGGCTCGCGATGTCAGCACCACCGGTGCGGATGCTCCAACCAGCACACCAGCCACACGGCCTCCCGCTAGAAACGCAAACGATTTTGCCAGCAGGTTACCCGCTTCGATATTCGGGGTGACCAAGATATCGCAGTCGCCTGCCGTTTCGCCGCTCAATCCTTTGATTTGCGCAGCATCCACGCTGATTGCGTTATCAAGGGCAAAAGGGCCGTCTACCACGCAATCGGGGAACTGATGTCGGCTCTGCATTGTCGCCAGCGCTGCCGCGTCCAGAGTAGCAGGCATCGCAGGATTTACTACCTCCACGGCTGCCAGCACACCGACTTTTGGTCGGGGAATACCAAAGCAACGCGCCAGATACACTGCGTTCATAATGATGGCGGCTTTGGTCGTCAAATCCGGTGCGATGTTCATGGCGCCATCAGTGACAAAGGTCAGCCGGCCTCTGTCCACCGTCTCCAGGATGAACACATGACTCATCACATGGCCACCACGCAAGCCAGTTTCCCTGTCCAGAATCGCTCGCAGAAAGTCATCGGTCTGGATGTGGCCTTTCATGAGTAAGTCGGCACGCCCTTCGCGAACCGCCACAGTCGCCAGGCGGGCTGCCTCCAGATCATCTGTTGCATTCACCAGATCGCTCTCGGACAGATCCAACCCGGCCCGATCAGCCAGTGGTTCGATCAGCGATTTTCGCCCAATCAACAGCGGCCTGGCGATGTTGCCCTCCCCAGCCCGTTTGACTGCCTCCAGGATGCCCGCTGTTTCGGGTGCCACCACTGCCACTTTTGGCACCGGACAGTCGGTCACCGCCTGCAGCATCTGCTCAAAGCTGGTGATCATCTCCCATCAGCCTCCCCGGGCAAGCTGCTGGACCCTCTCATGTACTGCCTCTATCGCACTATCAGGCGTGGACGCTCCGGCGGTTATCCCTACCGTTCTCGCTCCCTCCAGCCACTGAGGTTGCAGCTCTTCAGCACGCTCTATGTGGTGCGTTCTGGGGTTCACCTCGGCACACACCTGAGCAAGGCGAGTGGTGTTGGCGCTATGATAGCCCCCCACAACAATCATCACATCTACCTGTCGGGCGGTGGCTACCGATGCGTCCTGGCGCTGAGTGGTGGCATCGCAGATGGTGTTGGCAACAGTAAGCCGACGTACCCGCGGCAACAGTGCGCTAACCAGCGAAGACAGGTGGTCCAAGCGCTGGGTTGTCTGGCACACTACCGCGACTTTCTCCCGCAATTGCATATCATTCAGGTCATCGGGTCCCTGGACAATGGTTGCCCGTGCTCCAGTGTGCTCTCGGATTGAGCGCGCCTCCGGATGCTCCGGCTCGCCCAGGATTAGCACCTGCCAGCCTTCATCGCACAGTCTCTGCGCCTCGCGCTGGGCTCGGGCGACGAACGGGCAGGTTGCGTCCAGCACCGTCACGCCTCGGTCCAGCGCCTGCTGCATCACGTCGGGGCTGCAGCCGTGTGTGCGGATCATCAGGGTCTCGCCCGGCTCTGCCTCTGCCACCCGCTCAACTACTCGCACCCCTTGCTGTGCCAGTTGGTCAACTACCTGAGGATTGTGGATGAGAGGGCCCAGGGTAGCGCTCAAATCATCCTGCTTGATGGCTTGCTGAGCCATTTCAAGCGCCCGCCGCACACCAAAACAAAACCCTCCCTCTTCTACTATGCAGATGTGCATGCGCTCTCCCCTAACTCTGTCGGGCAATCACGAGGTGGACAAGTGGTATCCATACATCTGAACCGTCCGGCAGTTTCTCGGCCGCAACGACGGCCATCTGCCCAATTTCATCGGCGCGCCTGCGAGCACCCTCCACACCCATCAAAGCAGGATAGGTCATCTTCTGAGCGGCTGCATCAGCACCGACAGGTTTGCCCAACTGCGCCTCGGTTGCCGTAGCGTCCAGGATATCATCCGTGATCTGAAATAGTAGCCCCAGATGGTGCGCGTATTCGGTCAGAATGCCCAGAGCGTCCTCATCAGCACCAGCCAAAATCGCTCCGGTACGCGCCGCTGCGACAATCAACTTCGCAGTCTTGTTGATGTGGATGAAGCTCAGCATCTCTTCGTTTACCGGCTGCCGCTCGCCCTCGATGTCCGCCGCCTCGCCTCCGATGAGTCCCGTGGCTCCGGTAGCCTGAGCGAATTCGCCGATGACACGCACCACTGCCTCGGGTCTGGCCGGGCTGTCTTTTATCTGTGCCAGCAGCTCGAATGCTTTGATGATGAGAGCGTCTCCGGCCAACAGAGCAGTGTGCTCATCAAACTGCATATGGCATGATGACACACCCCTGCGTGTAGGGGAGTCATCTATGCACGGCATGTCATCATGGATCAGCGATGCGGCATGCATCAACTCCATGGCAACAGCAGCAGGCAGCACCTGATCCGTCTCCATCCCAAACGCTGCTGCGGCCTGGATTGTGATGAAGCCGCGGATACGTTTGCCACCACTTGTACTGTACCGCATCGCTTCCAGCAGTCGGTGGGCGGGGCCAGTAGATTCGGGAAGAAAACCGGGGATGGCACGGTCAAGCATTACGCGAATTGCGCCAAGACGTTGGATTATGTCCACTGAGCGACCTTCTCTGCGGGGAATATTATCTCGACACGACAAGTGCCTACACGAGCTGACAGACAGTAGCACGAGGTTACAATCGAGAGCAGTCTCTATCCGACCCGTTAACCGGCATCACCAGTGCCGATCAGTAGTTGTTTCGGTTCGCCGGCATTTATCACTTGTTCTGCCACGGTTTCACTATTGACTTGCACGTCATTGTGTTTCGTTATTCGATACGTAATCTTTCGCACACCGGGTTTGCCTTCTGACGATACCTGCTGCTCGCCACGCTTCAGTGATGGCGAGTACTGCCTGTCTACAGGCGGCTGAATAGGCTCTTCTTTAGTGATCTCCAGCACGGTGATCACAGTTATAGGCGGGGCGGCGGGGCCAACGTTGACTTTGTCACCGGGATGAATAGTCTTGCTTCTGAGGTCCGGATTTAGTCGGTGAAATTCATCCGCCGTCATGTTATTCGACTTGGCGATTTTTTCTGGAAAATCACCAGCTTTGACTGTATATGTACGAAGTTCGCCTTGAGCCCCAGACAGTTTCTGTACGACTTGTCTGATGTCTGTGGAGATTTCTTCAGGACGCACTCCGGTAGCACAGATGACCGGCTCAGGCTGCAGTTTCTGTGACACCACCGTGCCTTCCTGGTCACCAAGGTACTTCGATTTCAGGGTATCGAGGGACTTTTGTGCCAGGTCGGTCGAAGGCAAGGCTGCCACCATGTTTCCGTCCACGACAATTCTCGCTGCCTCCACCTTCACTGTGAGTCTGTTGGCAAGATGCTGCACCGCCTCGCTCACCGACATCACGGGACGGTCCTCGATAGCGACGGCCGTGTCTTCCCACTTCTGCTCGATACAGGCTTCGCCCGGGAGATCACCGCGTGCCGCGGCGATGATGCGTTGCCGAACTGTTTCGGCTTCCTTTTGTCCTGCGACCAGACAGCACAGCTCGCCATCTATGATGATGGCCCTAGCGAACTGTTGTTGCTGACTGAAAACGCTTGCCAACAGTACGATAACTAGCAGTATCGCGCTGGCCGCCAGCGCTATTCGCTGGACGCGCACGATATGTTCCAATCTTTGTAACCGACGCTCGGCGAGTTTCAGCACATCTCGCGGGTCGTCTGGGTTCACGTGCATATTGTGGCTTTCCGCGGCTCGTTTCGCTGTAGCCAAAGCGAGCCGCTGAGTCTGAGAGCGGTGATTCTTTTTTGGTCAAATGCAGGTTAGGCACTCATTTTGGCTTTCAGTATCTCTACAGCACGGTTGATCTGTTGCTTGTGCCAGTCTTCGAACACGAACTCCACTTCCGGATCCGGGTCAGGATCAGGGAAGACGTGTGCAGGGCGCACTCCGCGCTTTCCGTCTTCGCCTTCTATCCCCAGATCTGTGAACTCTGGCGTCAGGTACACTGCCGTTGACAGGAACAGCGCGGAGCCATCACGCAATTCGATGATGGTCTGCACCTTCGACTTGCCAAAAGTGTGGTGCCCGGCGACCTCGGCCCGGCTCCGTTCCTGCAGGGCTCCGGCAAGGATCTCAGATGCACTGGCACTGCCGTGGTCTACGAGCACAATCATGGGGATGTCTTCGGGTAGTACTGTACCTGGTCCGGCGTTGAGCGGATGAGGTTCAGTATCGCGCCCCTTGACGTAGACCACCGGTCCACCATCGAGGAACAGGCCGGCCACATTCACCGCGACATCCAAAATCCCGCCCGGATCCTGTGACAGATCAAGCAGCAGGCCCTTCATGCCCTGCGCCATCAGATACTCCACTGCCTCAGACATCTTGCTTGCTGCAGTCTGATTGAAAGTGCGCAGCCAGATATAGCCGATTTTGTCATCCAGCATCTCGCGCTCAACAGTGGGCAGGTCTATGTTGGCACGCTCTATTTCTACATCGAAGTTGCCTTCTACCCCGTCACGGGCGAGTGTGAGGGTCACTGAGGTGCCGCGTTTGCCCCGTATCTGCCGTACCACTTCGTTGAGGCTAAGCCCGTCGGTCAGCTTGCCGTCTACCTTCATAATGCGATCCAGTGGGCGCATGTTTGTCTTCGACGATGGCCCTCCGGGCAGAATCGAACTGACAGTAACCTGGCCACGACCGTTGGCATCGGTGCGCATTTCCAGCACAGCGCCAATCCCGTCGAAATGGCCCTCGCTTTCGGTACGAAACTCCCGAAACTCCTCCGGGTCGAGGAACCTGCTATAAGGGTCTTCGAGGGAGGATAACATGCCACGAATGGCCCCATACGTCAGCGTCTTGTCATCTTCGAGCGGGTATACGTAATCGCTCTTGATGCGTTTTCGGACCTCGTAAAAGGTTGAGATGGGAGATAAATCTGTGGCTGCAGGTATGTCATAGTCCTTGGTGGGCTGATACACTCCAGGAGCGATTTGAGCTAGTAACGGGGATAAGCCCAAAATACAGGAGCGACTGAACATGCCTCCGGCGGTAAAACCGGCGACAAACAGGACTATAGCAATCGCTGCACCGCTTATCGCCAGGTACGTTGTGCGTTTCATTGTGTTAGCTAGCCTCCACGCGCTGCTAGATTACAGGTAGTCCATCGGGTTGACCAATCTGCCATTGGTACGCACCTCGAAATGCAAGTGATTGCCGGTAGACAGGCCGGTAGTGCCACACCCGCCGATGACCTGGCCGCGGCTGACAACCTGCCCACTTGATACCTTCAGACTGCCACTACGCATGTGGCCATACACGGTGGACATACCGCTTCCGTGGTCAATTATGACGCATACCCCGTACGCACCTTTCCACCCTGCATGTACCACCCTGCCCGCTGCAGCAGCCTTGATGGGAGTACCTCCGGGCGCGGCTATGTCTATACCAGTGTGCATTTTGCGATAGCCAAGTATAGGGTGCATACGATATCCAAACGGTGAGGTTAGCCGCCCACGCAACGGCCAGCTGAACGTGCCGGCCCATTTGCCCTGGTAGCTGCCAGCCTGCCCCGTGCCACTGGGTAGTTTGGCCAACATCCCCTCGATGTTTTTAGAGGCGGCCTCCATCTCCGCAAGCTGGCACTCCAGTGTTGCCCGGTCACTGGTGGCCTTGGCCAACATTTGACTGGCCACGGCTTTCTTTTTGGCAACCTGATCCCGTTGTTGGGTCACTTCCCGACGCAAAGCCACCTGTTCACACTCTGTACTACGCAGTTGTTGCTCCTGTTTTTGACGCAGATCCTGATAGTCGAGCATCGCCTGAAGCAGGCGGGTGTCTTCTGCTGCGATCCTCCGATTGAAGTCAGCACGGGTAGCAAAATCGTTGAAATCCGTTGCATTCAACAAAACCTCGAGATACGAGGGCACTCCGGCCTTGTAGGTGACCACAACCCGCTGCTGCAGTTCCGCCTTGTGTCTGCAAAGTGTGGCTTCTGTAGCTGCCAATTCAGCTTTGACTCGCCGAATAGTAGCTCGCGTCTGTTCGAGACGTTGCTCAGCTACTCGCAGCTTTCTCTCTGCCTGTGCGAGGTCGCGTTGTGCCACCACCAGTTTATTTCGTGCATTCAGTTGTTCACTTTTAGCATCGCGGAGGCGACTTCTTACCGCGGACTTACGGCCCTCAATGCTTCTCAACTGACGTGTCAGCGATGAGCGGCTTTGCGCATCGGCCTGCACGCCGAACAATAGGAGGTTGGCGGCGCAGACAAACATCAGTAGCAGCCAGGAGCGGCGACCATTCGTTTGTCGGTGCATAGATACCTTCTTCACTTTCTACATCGACTTGTATCGACTTGTATCGACTTGTATCGACTTGTATCGACTTGTATCGACTTGTATCGACTTGTATCGACTTGTATCGACTTGTATCGACTTGTA
>JAAYSP010000096.1 GCA_012518355.1 candidate division WS1 bacterium
GTGTCCGGCAAGCAGGCTGCAAAAGTAGCTCGTGAGGTCATCGCTCGCCGCAGCTAATTCGCCGGGCGGGGCTCAGAGAGGGAGATACGGGGACTGCCTGGTGGTGGTCCCCGTTTGCTTGCGCGCCCGCAAAAGGCAGTGGCCCGTGAGTACAGAAATGGTAGGCTATGTGCCAGAGCGGCCCGGCCTGGCACTACCAACCGCGCCCGCGACTTGCCTCGACACGAAATGGTAGGAGGATTTGTGGCTTGCGGTGGCCAAACTATGGCCACGACTGTCGCTGATTGCTGCGACAGCCGCCCGAAATGGTGACTACCGATGGAGGAACTGCCGTGACTGCTGACAACGCCGCACGCGCTCGCCCGGGACATCCCAGAGTGCTGACCATAGCCGGCTCCGATTCTGGTGGAGGTGCGGGGATACAGGCCGACCTGAAGACCTTTTTCGCGCTGGGCAGCTACGGCATGTCGGCCATCACCGCGGTGACGGCGCAAAACACGGTGGGAGTGGCCGATGTGCATGTGCTACCGCCGCAGATGGTGGTAGCGCAGATCGAGGCGGTCATGTCCGACATAGGCTGCGATGCGGCCAAAACGGGTATGCTGGCGCAGGCCGAAATCGTGGACGCAGTGGCCGACTCGGTGCGTCGCTTCAGCATCCCGAACCTGGTGGTGGACCCGGTGATGATCTCCAAGAGCCGTCATCAGTTGCTCAGCGATGATGCAGTGGAGGCCGTGCGTGACCGACTGCTGCCGCTTGCGACTGTAGTCACGCCAAATCTGCCGGAGGCCGAGGTGCTACTGGGGCAGACGCTGCGGGGGCCCGAAGACATGCTGGACGCGGGGCGGCGGCTGTGTGCGGGTGGCTGCAAGGCGGCGGTGCTGAAGGGTGGCCACATGCCCGGCGATGCCGATGACTACCTGTACCAGGCCGAAGGCGACAGCCTGACGGTACTGCCGGGACGACGGTTCGACACGCGCAACACCCATGGCACCGGCTGCACGTTTGCGGCAGCGCTGGCAGCGGGCCTGGCACGCGGCTTGTCTGTGCTGGATGCGACGCGGCTGGCCAAGCGGTTCATCTCTCTGGCCATCGAAAGCGCGGTGCCTCTGGGGGCCGGGCACGGCCCGGTGAACCACCTGGCAGCAGGCAAGGCGATGGAGAGCGGCTAGATCGGCACAGTTCAGCCACGCCCAGCGGAGCGCAGTGCAGTTCGGTACAGAGTGAGATAGGGCGAGATAGGGCGCTGGTACTGGGGCTCGATCTGCGATAGAGATGACGATTTTTGCGGTATCAGCGTGCTCTTGTATTCAGGTGCAGATGCTGCAAAAGCTGTAGCTTTCGGTCGCTTTTCTGTGGCGGAGAGCGCTGAGCCGCCACGCTGGAACTACTGTTCGTGCCTGGCGAGTTCACGTACAGATCGCTGCGATGTCATATGATGCGCTAAGAAGATGTAGAGGAGTACCAAATGCAAGTAGACCTGGCGTACGGCAGGACCGGCCTGCGGGTCGAGCTGCCGGAACGGAACGTGAAGCATGTGCTACAGTTGCCGGATTTGCCGCCGGTGGCCGAGCCGGAGGCATCTACGCTGGCGGCGCTGACACAGCCGATCGGCACTCCTCCGCTTGCGCAGGTGGCGGCAGGCCGTCGCGATGCGGTGATCGTGGTATCTGACCTAACCAGGCCGGTGCCCAACTCGGTGCTGCTGCCGCCGATGCTGGAGATCCTCACCGATGCAGGGCTCAGGCCGGCTGACATAGTCATACTGGTGGCCACCGGTCTGCACCGGGCCAACACCGAGGCAGAGCTGACCGAGATGCTGGGCACGCAGGTGATGGGGTTTGGCTGTCGTATCGAGAACCATGATGCGCGCAACCTCTCTGAGCATCGCCTGGTGGGCACTACTGATAGCGGCTGCTCGGCCTCAGTGGATGTGCGTTATCTCGATGCTGATTTGCGGATACTGACCGGCCTGGTCGAGCCGCACCTGATGGCCGGGTACTCCGGTGGCCGCAAGAGCATCTGCCCGGGTATATGTGACGCAGACAGTATCATGGCGTTTCACCGGCCGGAGCTCATAGAGGACGATCGCGCTACGGCGGGGAACCTGGACGACAATCCGGTGGATGCCGAAATCAGCCAGGTCGCACAGATGGCCGGTGGGGCTGACTTCATCGTGAACGTGACCATAAACGCACGGCGTCAGGTCACCGGCGTCTTCGCAGGCGACATGGCCCAAGCCCATCGGGCGGCGGTCGAACGTGCCTATGCCCAGAGTGCGGTGACCATACCGGAGCCGACAGATGTGGTCATCTCCTGTGGTGGTGGCTATCCGCTGGATCTCGTGTTTTACCAGGGCATAAAAGGCATGGATGCGGCCAACCGCATAGTCCGCGATGGTGGCACCATCATCATGGCGCAGGAAAACTCGCACGGCGTCGGCGGGCCGGAGTTCACCGAGACCATGCTGGCCATAGATGACCTGCACGCGCTGGTGCAGCAGGCACTGGCCGAAGACATGCGCCAGATAGACCTGTGGCAGATCCATCAGAGTGAGCGGATACAACGGCGGGCACGCGTGATGAACTACTCGACAGGCGTCGAGCGCGACATACAGAGTCGCCTTTTCGTCACCCCGATAGAGTCTGTCGAGCAGGGGGTGGCGCTGTGTCTGGAGCACTACGGGCCGGACATGACCATCGCGGTCATGCCTGATGGGCCATACCTGCTGCCTTTTGTGCAGCAGCAGTGAGCATAGCAGCTTTTCGCGTCTCGGCAGCATCTCGAGCGCATACGAAATCTGACAGTTCAGCCAAAAATAACGGAGGGTTTTCACATGCTGAAAGTAGCTTTCATCGGTCTGCACCACTGGCACGCACCGTTTTACATGGAGGCCATGCGCAACATGGACTACCCCATCGCTGCGGTTGCCGATCCGGACCCGGAGATGGTGGAGTTTCGTGCACAGGCCGGTGGTACTGACGCACCACGCTATACCGACTACGAGAAGATGCTGGCCGAGGTCAAGCCTGACTTCATCTTCGCCCACGCTCCGCATGACGAGATGACCGATCTGGCCCAGTGGCTGGTAGACCATGATCTGCCCTTCCACATGGAAAAGCCGATGGGGCTTTCGTGGGAGAAGCTGGCGCCCGTCGCCGAGCAGGCCAGAGCGAAGGGCCTGTGGAACGCAGTGGCACTGGTCAGCCGCCAGTACGGCATAGTCCGCCGCCTGCGCGATATGGGTGAGGATGCCGGACGCGTGGCGCGCTACTACTACGGCCTGTTCGCCGGACCGCCGGTGCGCTATCCGGACTGGAAGTGCGAGTGGATGCTACAGCCCGAACGCACGGGAGCCGGTCCGCTGTGGAACTTCGGAGCACACGTGATAGATCTGTTCCTGATGCTTGGCCGCAGCCCCATCGTAGAAGTGCAGGCCAACTGGACCTATCATGTGCACAACCTGCCGGTTGAGGACCTGTGCACTATCCGCATGACCAACGCAGACGGCGTAGTCGGCATCGGTGAGGTCAGCTACACCACACCTGCGGGCTATGAGCGCTTCTTCTCGATCAGCACCGACAAACTGCAGGTGTGCACTCCCACTCTCGGCAAGGGCACCATCAAGCGCTTCGACGGTAAGCACGAAGAGATAGACGGAGCAGAGTTCGACGATGTGTATCCGGTCCAGACAAAAGAAGTACTGGAGTGCTTCGAGCAAGGCACAGCACCGATAGCGGACATGGACGACATGGTGGCGACGCTACGGGTGATGGAGGCGGCTAAGAAGTCAGCTCAGACCGGTCAGCCTGTGTGCATCGAGCAGTAGACATATGCGGATTTGGTAGCCCTGGCGGAGTGGCTGCAACACTGCGGTGCTGCGGTGCTGCGACGCACGAGGCGCACAGACTATACGTCAGGCTACCTGTACCGTGTATGACCGATTGCATCAGGCTCTGCACAAGATAGTTCAGGTCGGCGTCGGTACCGACGCCGACCTACTTTTGCAGCTGGCCAGGGGCTTTTACGATGTCCACATATACCGGGCATCGCACTGTCGTGGTTAGCGCTGTCTCGGCTATGATGGTGGTGCTTGCGAAGTCCGCCGCCGATTTCCGGGCAGCAAAATGCGTGACATCTAACTGCAAGCGTCGTATGATGCGCTTTTGTGGCTCATAACTCAGGAGGTACGAAGCTGTGGACAAAATTCGTTTCGGTATGATCGGAGCCGGTGCTATCAGCAACGCGCATATACCTGCAATTCTCAAGCATCCGGATGCGGAAATCGTCTGCCTGGCTGACGTGAACGAAGAGGCAGCCAAAGCGCAGGCTGAAAAGCTGGAAGTCCCGCGCATCTGTGCAAGCTATGATACACTCATGGAGATGGATGACGTAGATGCGGTGATCGTAGGAATACCGACGCAGTTTCATGCTGATGCGGTCATCAAAGCCGCACGAGCGGGCAAACATGCCATGTGCGAAAAGCCGATGGCACGGACGCTCGAAGACTGCCGGGCTATGATCCAGGCACACGATGACGCAGGCACAACTCTGGCGATGGGCTTCGTACGCCGCTATGACCAACACTGGGGGCAGATACGCAAGCTCATCCACGAGGGGAAGGCAGGGCGTCCGTGTATGTGGCGGGTCATAGTCGCCGGATCGGCACCCCAGCCCCCGAACTATGGCACCTGGTATGCAGATGAACGCTTCTCCGATGGTACCCTGACTGAGAGTGCCTCTCACGACGTAGATTTCCTGCGCTATACCTTCGGAGAGGTAGAGACTGTCACCGCTCATATGCAGAAACTGGGTACATACGGCACAGTGCTGGACAACTGTGTGGTGATTTTCGGCTTCGAGAGCGGTGATACGGCATTGCTGCACTGGTCCTGGAGCCTGCCGAAGGGTGCCGGGTCCGGTTTCCGCGGGCTCGATGTCATCGGCCCCGAGGGCTCTATCCATGAGCCCAGGCAAATAGATGATCAGTGGATAGCGGAAGTTTCGCGGGCCGATGAAGTGGTAGAGCAGATACCCTTCGAAAACCGGCGCGATGCCACGACATGGTCCCAGGGCCAACTGGACGGCTTCATCCGCGCCATCCGCGGTGAGGCGTTGCCTCGCGCTACCGGCTATGATGGCTACAAAGCGCAGGAGATATATCTGGCAGCGGTGCAGAGCATGGAGAGCGGTTTGCGCATCCGTCTCCCGCTGGAGTGACGCCGACGCTGTCCTGTCGCACGTACATATGGCAGCTATGGTCCGTCTGGCCGCGCGATGTAGATAGTGCTGATCGGTCGCTTTTGCGCGTCCGACAGTCCTAGAGCACCGCCAGCAAACACCTGTCTGTACGCGGGGCAGTCTGGCCGCTCTTGCGCACCATCTCGCGGGCACGAGTGTACCTGTATGTGCCGTGGTGTGCTACAGTATATACTGGTCTGGGGGAGCCATGGGGACGATTTGTGTCCTGCTTTGGCTCCCTTGACGCATGCGCTAGTGCGCGTAGCCGGGGCCCGTGGCTTCTGACAGCCAATAGCCTGCGGATGCCCCGTCAGACGGCCCGCATATGAGAGGAGATCTCGTCATATCGCGGCCTATCATACTGTAAGAGTGCGCACTTGTGGCTTGTATGTCGGAGGAATTGCCGTGTCTGGTGTCGAAGAGAGCTAGACATCAGCCTAGTGGATCGGAGGCGAATGGGATATGTTGCAGCGGATCATCGTAGCTTCATCGCGGATTAGGGCAGACGTCGAGCCTCTTGTCGGGCTTTTGCAGAATCTCCCGGTACAGCAGGCATATTTAGTTCACTGTGTGGAGTCTGTGCTTCCCTGGCCATCGCGAGATCAGGCGGCCCTGTCGCGTGCGCGAACTGAGATGCAGCGCTGGGTGGAGGAGGTACGCCCGCAGACTGCGGTGCCGATCGAGCCGATAGTGCGACTGGGCATCCCCGCCCAGCAGCTAATCCAGGTGGCCCAGGAGA
>JAAYSP010000092.1 GCA_012518355.1 candidate division WS1 bacterium
GCTCATCTATGACCTCGCGCACCTGCGAAATCTTCCACTCCAGGTGTGCGCGGTCGCACATGTACTCCATGCTCGGCTCCCAGCCCAGACGCGAGTCGGCATCCACCAGCGGGATAGTCGCCTCGGCGTTTGCTATCTCCGCCTCGGCAAGCGCCACCATCTCGTCTACGATAGCATCCACGCTATCGCCTTCACTACCGCCATCTGCGCTACTGGCAGGGGCTCCACTCGCATCGCCATCTGCCTCATCTGCGCCATCTGCTTTGGCAGCAGCGCGGGCAGCCTCGGCGTCGGGAGTGTATACTGCATCTGCTGCGGCGGCCGTGTCGCCCTCGCCCAGCGCCGCCTCCAGGCGCGCTTTCAGCAGCAGCCAGCGCTTGGTGTGGATCGTGGTCTGCACGCAGTGGGAGATGAAGCGGCCCAGGTTCAGCATCGGCTCGACATGCTCGCGCTTATGCTCGGGGGCGGCGGCCACCGCCTGCTCCATCAGCTCCACGCCCTCGCACCAGCGGCTCTGCATGCGCTCCAGAAGCTCGATTTCGGCAGGCACGTCCTCGATGCGGTGCGAGCGGTACATGGTTTTGAGGATGCGCGCGCCGAAGTGGGCGTACGGTGCCGAGGGGAACTCCACGTCCTGATGCAGCACCAGCGGGTATGCCGGCCCGACGCGGAAGGGGCCGTACTGATCTTCGTTTGTCGGCACATAGTCGCGGAAGGCCTCGCTCCAGGCCCACCATGCTTCGACGGCGTACAGCATACCCTTTTCGCCGAAGTCGCGCTGGGCCAGCTTGGGCGCCATCTTCTCAGGCAGCTCCACCGGTGTCCAGTAGGCCCACTTGGCCAGCTCGCTGACAAAGGAGGGCCACCAGCCGAAGTGGTGTGACTCCATCAGCCCCACCAGGCCCCATTTGCTGTGCGCCTCCAGTATCGCCCGGTAGCGCCGCTCCCACTGGAACGGTATCGGCTGGTAGGGGATCACGCCGATATCCCAGCTCAGACCGCCGGTGTTGGTCATACTGTACAGCGGGATGCCGCGCTGGTGGGCCTCCTGAGCCTCGCTCTGGAAGTACTGGCCGGGGCCCTCGAACGATGCGGTGTAGTCCACGCAGCGGGTCATGATGCCGTTTTTCTCGATGTTTTCGAACATCTCGAAGGTCGCCTGCAGCGATATGTCGGTCGGCAGCGAGCGGATGAGCGCCAGCCGATCCTGCTCCGGCGTCCAGCCCCAGTTGTAGGTCCAAAACACCACATCCAGTTCCGGACTGTACTTGCGCAGGACGCCCTTGACCATATCTAGCCACTGCGGATAGTCGCGGCACGGCCACCAGCCCGGGTACGGGCGCGGATCGGGCTTGCCATCAGCAGCCGGCTCATCGCGCAGGGTGCCCCGGGTGCGCTCGTCCTTGCTGGGGAACTCGCACGATTCGCCTACGAAGATGATCCCTTTTGCGCCCGGGCAGGAGCGTATCAGCTCGCCATAGGTGCTCTCGTAGTACTCTTCAGCATCCGGCTCATCAGGATGCTTGCGGCTCTTGAGGTAGCTGTACAGGTAGACATCGAGGCCGAAATGCGCGGCCCGATCTACCAGGTTGTTTAGGTCCAGATAGCCAGTGGTAGTCATGTTGGGGCCCTTGACGAAAACCAGTATGGCGTCCATACCGGCGTGCGCTATGGCATTGAGGTGCTGATCAGGGAACTGATCTATGCCCCAGCCCGAGTGCACCATGCGTGGGGAAAAGATCGGGCTGCGCACCGTCTCTTGCAGGCTCAGAAACGGCCCTTCGCGCAGGCTCATCAGATCTTCGAGGAAGTAACAGCCCTGCGCTATACCGCGCTCGTCGAAGCCCACGATGATGATATGCTCGGGCTTGACTATGAGCTTGAAGCTGCGCGGACCGGTCAGCCCGTCGGCATGCTCTGTTGCGTGCTCTTTTGTGCGCAGATTTATGGCTTGCCGCCGTGGCGATCCGCCTTCTGTGAGCAACACAGATGTTTCCATGCTGGTAAACAGATAGTCCTGCAGATCCTGCGCGACGCCGATGAGGTACTCGGAGGCGTCTCCGGGCAGGCATATCTTCCAGTCGTTTGTGATGGCCGTCTCGGTAGGCAGGCAGCAACGACTCTTGTCGCGCCGCCCCGGCCGATGGACCCGATTGAGTCGACGGCGAAACTGATAGTTGCGCTCCGCAGAGAGCTGGGCAGGCTGGGACGCAGATTTGACTTTTCGCTCAGACATGACAGTCCTCCGATGCCGATGGTGTTGCACATGCGCAGACAGGTACGTCATGCGCGTCGGGCAGGTATGTCACACGCCAGACAGGTATGCCACACGCGCCAGGCGGTGGATGATAGTTCTCTGCGGGGCGCGGGGGCGCCTGCGCGAAGAGGTGATCTGCCAACACCTCATCCCATCCGCACTCTACCCCATGTCTTCGGTGCTGCCTATCGCCATGGCTATCTACGCACGGGCCCAGGGTATGCCGGTGGGGCAGTCGTTGCGGCGGCATAGTGCGTGGATTGCACGATAGGCCAGACAGCTGTACCGCGCAATCGTAGCCTCGGGTTGGAAGCCCGAGCTACGCGACGAAGAGGGTGCTCTCGTATCACGCGCCTCGCTTCCCTTACGCTTCCACCTCCGCGTAGCCGTCTATCGCGGCGATGTCCACCACTCGACGAGTGCAGATATCGTCTTCGTTTTCCCACACCGTCAAAGGCGACGGGCCCTCGGTGGCGCCCACCAGCTCACAGCGCAAAACCCCGCTCTGATCTACGCTCGCGCGCACCAGCGCAGAGTCCAGCAGTCGCTTGCAGATGACCCCCACGTCCTCGCGCAGCGCGCCCTCCCACTCCCAGCCGTCCAGGCCTGACATGGCACCGCTCACGATACTCTCCCAGTCCTGTGGGCTGATGACGTTTATCCGCTCCTCGTGAGTGAAAAGCAGCCCGTAGGCCAGCGCATCGAGGCCCAGCTTGAGGTTCGCAGTGCCCGCTGCCGCAGCTTCGGCGATCTTCGGCCGCTCCGCCTCACCGATGAACGGTACCCGGCCGCTTAGGATATCGGTGGTCATGTGCGATTTGCCCACATGCGCCATGCTGATGCTGACAAACGTCATGGCCGGATGCTGCGGGCAACGGTCGAGGATCAGCCCATGGCGGCCGGAGCTGCCACGGATGCCGTACGGGCGCGGGCGCCACACTGGCTGGTTGCTGTATAGCTGCCCCAGCGCCGAGTTGTTGCACGGCATGTCCACTCCGCGCTGCAAAAACAGCGGTACTGCGCGCCAGCCGACCTCGCCGAAGTGCGCGTTTAGCACCCGACTGTGGCTGATACCGGCCGCCGCGAAGGCCTCGTCCATGCGCCGGAAGTTGCGCCGCACCGTCTCGGCAGGCAGATCCGCGCCGGTGTCATGATCCATCGAGAGGCCCTCGAACAGCGTATGCCTACCGCCCTCAGACAGGTCGGGTTTGTCGGCCAGCGTCGCCCATGGCCTGTAGTCGGCACGCGCTACGTAGAAGTCATCGCGGAAAGCGTGCATGGAGAAGTCCGCACCGCCGGAGTCATACAGCCGCTTTGCCGCCGCCCAGTCGGTGGGCCCCATCTCGTCGGTGAAAAGCCCGAGGTTGGGGCCGATACCGAAGCGGTTCATGGCATCTACGTAGGCGAAGGCACCATAGGTTCCGTTGCAGTCATCTATGCGCGCGGTGACATACGGGGGCACGCAGCGCATCGGGAAGGGCTTGGCTGCCGCCCAGACGATAGAGCGCCACATCAGGCCGTCTATGCCGCGCACATGGCCATATACGCCCTCGCGATAGATGCTCTCACCGGTGCCGAAAAGCACCATACGCCCGGCGCCGACATCCGCCGATATGACGACACTTCTGCCCTGCGCATCGGTCACCAGAGTGCGGTCCTGTGCATCAGATAGCGGCGTGTGGGACCGCGCATCGGCGGCAAAAGCTAGTGCGGCTATCTCCTCCTGGAGCTCCAGCTCCTCGCCTTCGTCATGACCGTGGCTGATGAAGCCCGGGGGGCCGAAACGCAGGATGCCGGTGCGAGTCTGGAAGATGTCGTCGGGCAGCAGCGCGCGTAGTGCATCTGGCCACTCGTGCAGCCGCCGATCGAAGCTGACCAGTCCGGCACCACCTGCTGTGACGGCATCTGCGATCTGCTGCGCGGTCTCGGGCGCCAGCCACCCTGCGGCGCCGTCATGTGCGATGATATACAGGGCCCGTGGTGCGACGTAGTCGGGGATAAAACCCATGTAATCGCCGCCATCGAGCACCTCCCAGGCGACGCCAAAATGGTCCAGTGCGGCGAAGACCGTCTGATCAGCCGGGTGCCTGTCGGTGATCTTGCGGCTATCGATGATGACGAGGACTGTGCGATTTCCTGCGGACATGCTATCACCTGTTCCATGGAATACCATAGTGCTGACTGTACATCGGCCGGTCGATAAGATTTAGTTCTCCACTCACCGGCGGCAACCTGCTTGCCCTATCACGCAGTGTGGCTCGAGTTACGTGCTTTGGATGCGGATGCAATGTCTCTCTACGTAGGCGGAGGATGTACCTTGAGAAATGTCGAATCATCAGCTTGTCTGTGATGATGTCGAAAGCAGAATAGGCTCTTCCTGCCACATATATGCACCTTTTGCTTTCGATTAGATCGCCGTCGCTGGAGTGGAGGCACAGCAGGTGACTGATATAGCATACAACGCGGTTTCCTGGGTGTCCCAAATGTGGGGCAAATGGGCCGTAGGGGACCACGCTTCACGCCACAGTCAGAGACCTGCTTTTAGTTTGTCCGGCTGTTCGAAAGGATAATGTATCGTGATCACTTCTCAAGTCCTGGCGCTACTGCGAAGTGTCCCTGCTCAGGCTGAATACACTGGCCTCATCTGCCGCGGCGTGGAGGAGTCGGGACGGTTGTACATCGGCCAGCCGGGTTTTGGACCGCACCTGGTCAGTCTTTTCGTGACTGGTCCCAACCCACTGTCGGCCACACACACCCTCGCAGAGCATATCGCCTGGGTAAACGACCCTCTGCACTCATATGTCGCCGACGGCACCGGCGGTATGGTCATCTTCGCCCACCCGGGCCCGGCTCAGGCCGATTTCATCCTCAGTCTCGACGGTCTCACTGGCATGGAGGTCAACTATTGCGGCGACGCACTGAGCCGCGAAGCGCTCTGGGATGAAGTGCTTTCGGTATGTGCACGGGAGGCCCGCCCGTTCATCTGGGGCTTCGGAAACGATGACACCCACTCCTCCACTCGTGCCAACCTCTCCTGGTTTGCTGCACGGCTGCCAGAGATGACAGAGTTCGCACTGAAAAAAGCCCTGCGCGAGGGCGCGTTTTACATCTCAAACGGACCGAGCATAGATGACGTTCAGGTCACCGGTAGGACCATAACTCTGCGCCTGTCTGAGCCGGCTGATGTGCTGTGGCTGCGCGATGGCCAGCATCTCGGCACCGAGTCAGGTGAAACGGTCGTTAGTACAGAGGCGGGCACTGACCACTGTCTACAGTGGGACCGCGAAGTCATCGAGGCATCGTTCGATTGCGCCGATGCCACAGGTGCTTTCTTCGTACGCGCGGTGGTGAAGGCTGAGCCTGGCGGGGAGCCTCAAGCGGAGACAGCCAGCAGGCGCACCTGGGCCGCTTCGACCGCGCTGGTGGCCCAGACCCAGCCCTTCCGCATCGGAGAGAATGGCACGGTCGCCAACCCCTATCCGTCCTCCGGCCAGTGGGTGCGTGGGCAATCGCACAATCACAGCGACGCCAAGCCCGGCGACAACAGGCGCATCGCTCAGTACCGTCTCGACTACCAGGCGTTCGGGCAACTGGCAAGCTTCAGCACTGACTACAGCTACTGGGAGTCGCCCTACCAGTGGCTACCCAGCGACGGCACGCCGCAGATACTGGCGATACAGCCCGATCGCATGCCCCACGGTAGTGCGCTCGAGGCAGTCATCAGCGGCGTAAATCTGGCCGAGGGCGCGCAAGTCCAGATTGCAGGTCGCCCGGTAGCCGCTCGACTCAGCGGCGAGGAGCTCCATGTCAGCGTCTCTGCCAATCTGCCGCCAGGCATCCACGATTTGACCGTGACCAATTCAGACGGCTTCCGTGATACGCTCGCACAGGGCTTCACGATCCAGGAGGCCGATGCGACTGCTCACGGCTGGACGTGCTGGACCGAGGCCGACGGCCTGCCGCATCCGCAGGCAATTGCAGTAGCGGCTATAGGTGACGATGTGTACGCATGTACGATCAACGGAGTTGGGTGTTACCGAGATGGTGCATGGACGACTGAAGGGCTGCCACGGGAGTCTACCTACAGTGTTGTAGCAGGTCCTGACGGTGTACCCTGGATCGCCGGTGGCAGTGGGCTGCACAGCATAAGCCCGGACGGTACGTGGGTGAGGCATCAAGTTGGCCAGGGGGAAAAGCTTGCCAGCGGTAAAGCGAACGAACGCTGGGGACGGCTTGCCCTCGATGCCCATGGGCAGATCTGGGCGAGCCATCGCTGGAACGGTGGTCTGGGCGTACGGCGCACTGACGGCACATGGGAGCGGCTTAGTACCGTCTCTGACAGCATCCCCAGCGACGCCCCTACCGCAGTGGCCACTGATACCGATGGCACGCTCTGGGTCGGCTTCAGCAGAGGCCTGTACCGGCTGATAGAAGGGGCATGGGAGAAGGTGGTGTTGCCCGAGGAGTTACGCATGTGCTGCTTTGTCATCGCACTGGAGCCGGATGCAGATGGCGGCATGTGGGCGGCTGTCACCGAAAACCCCGGACAGGGCGGTGTGGTCCACTTTGACGCTGCAGGCCGTGTGAGCGCTTATAGCCCTGACAACAGCCTGCTACCTTCAGCGCGCATACGCGATATTCTCGTCACCAGTGGTGGTGACGTCTGGTTCGCCTCAGACATGGGGGTGGCGATCCTCGGCACAGACGGCGCATGGCACTCAGTCACGTCACTTACCAGCGGCCTCGGCTGCAACATCGTACTCGGCATGGATGAAGGGCCCGATGGCAGCATATGGTTTGCTACCGCCCGCGGCGTGAGCCGGTACGAGCCGTAGATCGGTGGATGGCCACAGCATTTCCATCGTGGACTGCGGTAGATATGTCGCCACAGCGCTCAGTATTGGGCTATCCTATAGAGGTGTATTGCATCCTGAGGCGGAATACGAACTTATGCAAATGGCGCATTATTTGTGCTGCTGTTACGAAGTCTACCGGTACTGTGCTTAGTAGATGGGGCACCCGGCATCTGTATAACCCGAAGGGAGCGAAGCAGATGTATGCCACAACACGCTCAGCCCTGTTTGCCCCTATCCTCGTCCTGATGCTGCTGCTGCCCGCGATATGCTCCGCGCAGGGGAGTGAGTTTGCCATTACCATAGGCAAAGCCTTCCCTCTCCGAAATCAACCGGTAATCCTGGGCGCACGGTATCAGGGAGAAGCTGCTGATAGCTTCTCGGTCACCTTCGAGCAGGTCCAGGCGTCGGGGCAGTCGGCGAAACGTATAGGCACCGCCCAGGCCGAGCCGCAACCGGACGGCAGCCTCTGGGCGCACCTGGAGTGGACGCCTGACCGCTCCGGATTTTTGCTCCTGCGCGCCACAGCATCCACAGCCGGAGCTGCTTTCGTCGCCGAAAAGACTGTCCCCGTCGTCGAGCGCGACATGCACTTCGTATGGTTCGGTAGCGGTCTGGACCTGCAGCACGCGACCGGCATCACTCCGCCGCCCAAAGAAGAAGATCTGCGGCAGCAGTGGCGCGACCGAGGTGTCAGCCTCCTGGCCTGGAAGGGCACCAACCTCGACACCACCGAGAAGCTGCTCAAGTACTGGCTGGAACATGATGGGGCCGACGGGATCGCCATAGATGAGATCGGCGCCTACGATCGTGAGCCGGCAAGTGAGGCGCGCGCGCAGAAAGCCTTCGATGGTTTGGCGCCCTTCAAAAAAGAGCGTCCAGATGCCTTTCTGGCCGTCTGGAGCTGTGGCGCCCTGACCACGCCGGCCGCCAACGCCTATCGGCGCGATGCCGACCTGGTGATGCTCGAGTGCTATGTGAACTACTCGCGCCGCGCATTCAGCACTCATAGCTTCAGCGACTACATCAGCCAACGCGTGAAGATGGCTAGGCGCATGGACGTGCTGGAAAAGTGCGTCGTCGGGCTGGGTATCACCAGCGAACTGGGGGGCATCACGCCGGCTGAGCTGCGCAGTCAGATCGAGTACTGCCGCCTGATCGCCCCCGAATGCCCCGGAATTGCCTGGTTTCGCTATGGGGGACCGGAGCGCGTGGAGCCGGAGATCCTGCGCATGGCCGACGAAGCTGCCGTCGAATACTTCATCCGCCCCTGCCTGATGGTAAGCGATGAAGAGGTGCAGTACGCCCCGGGTAGCCCTGTCAATCCTGGCCGACTGTGCGTAAACATCCACAACATCGGTGCCATGGATGCCACTAATCTGTCTGTGGCTTTCTATGATGGGCATCCCGATCAGGGCGGCAGGCTGCTGGGCAAGACCTTCGTGCCCTGCCTGCACGCCCCCAGAGGCTGGAGCCAGGAGTATGCTGAGCTAACTGCTGCGGAGGCAAAAAGCCTTGCCTACGGCGTGTGCGAGGTGGGAGTACCATGGGCACCCGACGGTGGCTTCCATGAGATATACGTCCGCGTCTGGGCACCGGCACCGGTCAAGCTGCTGCAAGATCTGGCGCACAAGAGGCTGCGTGGATAGAGGCAGAGACGAGAAGCATACGTATCGGAGGGGCGCTGCCAGAGGGCGCGTTGCTGGGACACTCCGATCTTGTTTTGAGCTGGAAGCTCCAGGACTGGCATTGTCGCTGCACCTATGGCTGTAGCTGGCTGTAGCTTGCGTCTGGTTGTAGCTTATGCCTGTCAATCATAAGCCTATTTATGCTCAGGGAAAATATAGGGTTTCGATCGCACAGCACAGGAGGGTACAACAGTAGATGAGCGGGTGTGGTACATAGCACAGTAGACTATCCCCTGTGATCACGAGAATGACCTGGAGGAGTGGCGACTATGCGAGTTGGGCGAATTAGCGCAATGCTGGTACCGATGGCTTTGCTTTGCACGGCTTTGCAGGCGCAAGAGCTGGTGTTCGAGCGTCTCGGCGTGCCTACCATGGAGACAGGACATGGGCTGCGGTTCACCACACAACACCCGGATGGCTACTATATTGCGTGGGCGCCCCATGAAGAACCGGGTGTCCTGGGGCTTTTCGGGGTGCGGCTAGACAACGGTGAGTATTTCATCATCGATATGTCTATGCACGGCTCCAGCCACCTCTCACCTGTACCTGGCAGAGACGGCAACATCTATGCATATGTTGGCTCGCCACATGCTCACTTTGTGCGGGTGAATCCGGTCACACATGAAGTAACCGATCTGGGCATCCCGGCACAGCAGGCAAGCTACTTCATGGCCGGAGCGATGGGGCCGGATGGGCGCTTCTGGATCGGCAGCTATCCCCGGGCGACGCTGGTATGGATAGACACCAACACGGGCGAGTTCGGCGAGGTGGGCCGTCTCCCCAGCGACGAGCGGCAGAAGTATCAATTCCCCACGTTACAGGTCAGCGATGACAACATCGTATACTGCCCGGTAGGGCTGCACCATCAGGAGCTGTATGCCTACGATCCGGCCACAGACACGGCCACGCAAATCCTCCCCGAGGAGATGACCTCGCGTGTGGGCTCAGTCACTGTCTGGCGCGCGGACGACGGACAGGTGTACGGTAGGTCCGGAGAAGACCGCTTCCGCTGCAACCCTACTTCGATTGAGGCTGTAGCCGATGCGCCATCGAGTCTTCAGCCGGTCATAGCCGGCAGTGAGACGATAAGCTCGATTGGCAAAACGGGGGTCATCACGTTTACGGACATAGAGACAGGTGCTGAGCGCGCCTTTCAGACACAGTACCTGGGCCGCCCCGTGATGATTTACAGCGTCTGTACTGAATGGGAGGGCAAGATTTGGGGCGGTAACGGCTTTCCGGCGGGCGTTTTTTCCTATGACCTAAGCACTGGTGAACTGGTCGATCACGGCCGCCGCAGCGGCGGCAGTATCCAGGTCTACGACATCATCGGCACTCCCAGGGGACTACTTCTGTCGTCCTACATGGGGGCCGCGCTCGATTTATGGAACCCGAACGCAGTCGAGGGTGAGCCGGACAATGTCAAAATTGTACGTGGCCAGCATCAGGAACGGGCAATAGAGTGGGTCGAGGGGCCGGATGGCAACTACTACATCGGCACTGTGCCGATAAAAGGACATGTCGGCGGAGGGCTCTGTCGTGTCACACTCCAGCCCGACGGGCCGGAAGCCACGTGGTGGATTGACCCCATCGGGGCTCAATCAGTGCACAGTTGTACCGCGATCCCTGAGATAAACGCGCTACTTTGTGCCACATCATGTGTCGGTGGCAGCAGCTCTATCCCGACCGAACCTGAAGGGCACGTCTTTCTGTGGGATTGCACCACTGAGCGCGTCACGGCCATAGATGAGCCGCTGCCGGGGGCACAGACCTACAGTGTTGCCGTGCGTGCCGAGACTGGTGTTGTGTATCTGCTCGCGCGGGGGCCTGCCGGACTGCGGTATGTCGCCTGGGATCCGCTGAAACGTGAAACGCTTCATGTCGGCGAGTTGCCTGGCGGTCGCTCTCCACTTCCGTACCTGCACAAATCTCCGGTAGGCGAACGCGGATTGATCATCGGCCTGATAGCTGACGCGATATTCGCGATAGATCCGGCAGACCACTCTGTGCAGGTGTTGGGGCGCCATCCCTCGCTCGCTACCGCCCAGGGCTATATGGTCGACTCCGCAGGGACACTGTACTACGGCTCCAGCGGCGTGTTGTGGCGCTGCAACCTCGGGCTTGAGTGATAAATTGCCCTCTGCGCTGATGACACCGTGTTGGTAAGTCTGAGTAAACTGATGCCATCACGGTGTCGGGAGCGCCATGGGAGACGGCGGTTGAGATTGGGAAGTGGTGATGCCTGGATCATGTTTGTGCGTGGCATCACTGAGTCGGCTGTGCCCGGGCGCAGACAACCGGAGAGCAGGGTCCCAGCGGTCCGGCTCTCCGACAAAGCATGGCCAGTAGCACAGTGCCTACTGGCCAAATGTTGCGCCCAGGATTTGTGGTACGCCCTGCAACCCTTCTACCTTCGCTTCAGTACTGCTGACGATGCTGCCGCTGGAGAAGTCGACGAACGCACTGTGGAACAGCGTCACCCTATCGCCCGTTCCGAAGTGATAGATGTATGCCATGTGACGACCATCTCCGTCTATGTCAGGGAAGTCTGCCAGTTCCACCGCGCGGTCCAGTATCAGCTTTGCCGATTCTGCGTTATCGGAGGGGTTGGCGACCCCGATGATGCGATAGGCGGCCTGCAAGTCCTCACCGGTGAGCAGGCAGCCGTCGTAGTAGCTGAATGGCTGTGGCCCGCCGCAGCCGGGCTTGGGAAACGGCATCTCCACCAGCAGCGTCTCGGGTGTATCGCCGATGCCCTCGATCTTCGAGCGGTATGATAGCGAATCGAGGTCGTATCGGATGACGTTGCCCGGCTCTAACACTTCCTCGATGCGCCAGGTGGTCCGATGTGGCCCGTACTGCGTGTATAGTTGCTGTCCGCGAAGCCTATCGCCAACCGGCAGGCTGAAGTCCACTGTGATCAGCCGCTCTGCCAGGTCAACTGCGGTCACATGCCCCGATACATGCGGCACTGCTTCAGTCACGCCACGGCCGGCACCGGTCAGGCGGCTTCCGTTGACCAGGTGCAGGCAGCGAGGCTGGCCGTCTTGCTCGGACCAGTAGCCAAAGCTGCCCTGGAACTCGATATCGCCGACCTGCAGGCGTGCCTGGGGATCATGGCTATAGATGAACGTATCCACCTGCCCGCCACGGCTCCAGACGCGCACCGCCACTGGAGTGAACTCCTCTTCGTCAGCCTGCCCCTGTATCTGTAGCCGCTCGATCCGCTCGATGAACGGCTGCTGCTCATACGGCTCCCAGATGGCCACGAATTCGCTGGCACCGTCTTCTGTAGTGTCTTCAGCAAACAGGAAGCGGATATCCGGCACATCGGTCTTGCCATATCGAGCAGTGAAGTACTCGCGTTCGGGCTCGCCGAGCAGGTGGGTTCGGATATGCAACTCCCTGTCGCGGAACTTCCAGTCGGCCCACACGTCATCATCGGCGCGGGCCTGCTGCGGCGCCAGTATGTTGTTGTTCAGGCTCCTGGCGACGCTGGTAAGACTAAATGGTTCTTGCGCCTCGGGGCCGAACTGCACGCTGGCCTCGAATTGGTCGTGCATGGGGCCATGGAAGCACCAAGTGCGCTGGCTGCCGCCGGCCATGCGCAACACGTCGAATAGGTAGATGTTGCCTTCGGGCGCATCGGCCAGACAGATGGCGCGACGGTACATGCGGTTGGGAAATCCGGAAGGTGCGGCAGCCAGGTCGGCAAAGGATGCTTCAGGGGCGGCTGAAAACAGCTCCACCCAGCCTTTGCCGATAGCCCCCGGGTACTGATTAGAGCGGTCTATCATCCCCGTGCAGTGGTGGACGGCGTCTCCGGTTCCACCCAGCGGATGTGCCCAGGTCGGATAGCCCAGCTCCGGTGCGAGATTCTCGCCGTGGGCGAACAGCTCGACGTTCAAGTTATCGTTGTGATGATGTCCCAACGCATAGCCGTAGCGGAACGCCACTCCCGCCCGGTCGGCCAGCTCTTCTGAATGAGGCCTCGATTCGAGCATCACGAAGCCCACGCCGTCCATGACGCGGCTTTCCAGAGGTGGCTGGGGGCCCACTCGCTCTACATGCTCCTGCACCGCCTGCCACACATCCGGTTCGAACAGCCGTGGTGGGCGTGGTCCGGCGCGATAGATGGCTCGAGCTATGCGCTCATCGGGCCAGCGCCGATACGCCCGCTCGTATGCGGCCCGATTGGACGCAGGCAGGCCGCGAGATGAGCGCGAGGTTGTACCGCCTCCACTGTCTCCGTACTGGGAGGTGAACTGGCCTGCGATTTCCATATCTATCCACAGGTCGAACTCGGCTCGCAGCTTGGGATACAGCCGCTCGTCGAACAGGTTGGCGCGTCCGCTCCATCTCTCCGACACCACGCGTGACATGATTTCAGCCATATCTGATTTGCTGCTCTGGTAGCCCAGGGCATATCCCAGGCCCGACACCAGCGTGTGGCCGTCACGGGCCAACGCGTTGACCATCACCGCGTCATCGAAGCCGCCCTTATTCAGCCCCCCGTTCCACGCATGGGTGAAAAGCTCATCCAGCCAGCGGTCGCTTACCTCGCCCATGTTGGCGCAGACTATGTATTCGGCCATATCCTGCTCCCTGGAGCCCTGGCTGCCGCCGGTCAGTTCGCGGTGGATCCAGTCCCAGCCGCACACCTGCACCAGCGCCGTGTCCAGCAGCGCTTTCACATCTGCGGGCGACTGGATGGACGGGTCTTTCTGCTGCAGGAATACAACCAGTTTTGTGTCGTTGTCGAGGTGCTCGAAGATGGCGTCATAGGCACGCAGGGCCGGCACCAGCAGGTTGCCTCGCTCCCAGTTGCCATCTATCAGCGCGCGACCAGTGCGGCCCAGATAGCCGCTGCGGGACTGCTGCCAGCGGTAGTTAAGTCCAGGATAGACATACGCCAGCCGCGCCAGCAGTATCCCGGCCCGGTAAGCCGCCTCCTCGTCGCCCAAAAGCAGGTAACGCAGTGCCAGGTTCTCGATATGCCCTCCGCTTTGCCACACCTGGTGGTGGTTGTAGTATGCCACCCATGCAGCGGCCTTGCTGCGATCGCCGTCGGCGGCGTCATAGCCCCAGCCGTCGTCAGGGTGATCCCCGCTCGTGAAGTCATCGCTCAGGTAGTCGTTGGACGGAAACAGCTCGTCACATACCGGGCATCGCGCCTTGAAGGGGTGGGTATTGTTCCGCTGCCACGGATAGAAGCCGCTGACCTTGTAGATTTCTTCGCCACATTTTGGGCAAGGCCAGTTGCCGTAGCAATCGCGCGGGACGTTCCAGGAGGGGAAGAAAGCCCACAGCTCGTCATCGCTGAACGTATCGAAGCGGCCTGGAGCCTGCAGGTTCTCGATGAGCTCAGGGTACTGCTCCATGTTCTGCCTGGCTACTGCAATCAGCTCATCGGTGAAGTATGAGCGGCCCAGTTTCCGTACCGAGCCATCTATATCAGGCATACGTAGCAATTGTTCTTCGAGGTCTTCGCGGTAGCTTTTTACCGTCAGCGACACGGTAATCGGCTCTGCGCCGTGAGCGGTGATAGCGATCTGCACATCACTCATAGCGCTATCTGCCCGCATGTAGATGCGTGTGAAGGGGCGCTGCCCGGGCCGGGTGCGATCCAGGACAGACACGCCGTCGGGCACTTGCACCTGGATCTGTGTGGCTGGATCAATTGGCAGTTGGACCCAGAACATTTGCTCCATCACCGGCACCGGCGTCGGGCCGATGAGCGGTTTATCAGAGGTCTGCCATGGATTGGGCAAGTCCTGGGCGTGGCAGAGGCCCGTGAGGCTGATCAGGAACGCTCCCCATATCAGCATTATCACCGGGGCAGCATTCTGTGTTGTCTGGTCAAGCATCGCAAGTCTCCTCCGTGCGCGTATCGCTTCGATATGGCATGCGAAAGCTGTCATAGAAGCCGGAAGCGAACTGTACAGCGTCACATCTGTTCTACGCTCCGCAACCGGCAAGCACAGCCCACAGGACTTGAACATATCTGTTGCTAACTTCGCCGAGATGCAGTCCCTGTCCTGCCGCAATTGATAACAATGTGGTAGGTGCATCAAGCCTGTATTTGATGGGCCATATACGTTCACAGTCTGAATTTACCTGTCTTGTTCTGTATGGGATTTCTGTCGGTGGCGCTCAGTACAATCGCTTAGCGGTGAGGCTAAACCGATTGCACATAGCTTGAAATGAGCTAACGGAAAGTCATGGTCGCAGGGGGAGAGGAAGCGTGCACGGAGCGTGGATTGGTGCATACAGAATACACCGTTGCGGCAGATCTACCTGACATCAGCATCAGTCACTGGTAGGAACCCTGGGGTGTATATACCGAATTCAGATAGTAGACGGCCCCGGCAAGGCTGTTGGCTATGCAGCAGTCTTCCGGGGCCGATCAGTTCAGCTAACTTTCGTTTAGTTTCCGGCTGGTGCAGGAGGCGGAGGTGGGGCAGCCTCGCCATAGCCGGAGCCCTCAGATGGTGTATACCCTGGGGGTGGTGGTGGTGGAGGCGGCGGTGCAGTCGCCCCTCCTCTCTCTTCCTGGATCTGTTCACCTGACTTGGGTTTAGGGCAGCCACTTAGCGCGACTACAGCCAGCATCAACGCCAAGATGAGCACCCCTACGGCTACCAACTTCCACACGCGAATCACCCTTTCGAACCTATTCGAGCATTGCCGCTCTGGTACTACTAAGTGCGCAGGTGCATGCTATGTATTATATTCCAATGTTACAGTCGCACAACCTCTTTTTCTGTTTCACGCTTGTCAAATGCGGACATAATTTTCTACGGCTCGAGGCAAAACGCGAGAGAACTCTTTCGCGGTTCACTTCTGGATCAAAATTCGGCTGCAGTGTGCAGGTACTGCCGGAGTGATAGCGAAATGTGGCGATGTTGAAGCAGCGAGTGTGGCTTTTAAGGAGGCGACAGTGATGTTGCAGCACACAATCCTTGTAACAGCGTTACTCATGATGGTACTGCCGGTAGCAGCGCAAGAGCTGTTTGTGCCAGAGCAAGTAATTACAGAACTGAAAGCCTTCTATCCTGACACTACACTCGTGGAAGCAGGCGTGCCTCGGTGTGTGATTGTGTATCCCGAAGAGGCCGAATATGAAGCAGTGGCGCGGCAGGTCGCGGCAGCGATCAAAACCGCTACCGGTGCCGATGTGCCGATGAAGACGGCTACCCAATACCAGGTAGCAGATCGCGACACTAACCTCATTTGCCTGGGGCGAATGAACAACAACAAGTTGGCCCTTGATCTATACATCTGGCGTTTCGTGGCATCCGATGACTGGTTTCCCGGGCCGGATGGCTATGAGTTCAGGACAGTCTGTGACCCCTGGGGCAATGGCCACAACGTGGTGATGCTGGGCGGGTCCGCCCTGGAGGGAGTGCGAAAGGCAGTTGAGCAGTTCATAGCCACACTGCCGACAGGCCAGACGCTGGTGATTCCGCGAACTATCCGGACGGCGTGGAAAGGCATCGAAAATCTGGACGCATTTACAGAAGCCAGAATTGATGAGCATCATCGCGAGTTCATAGATCTCAAAGCTCTGCCTTATCAGGCGGAGCGCCGAATAGTGGATTGTGCCGAACTGTACTATCTGACAGGGCGTGACGAATTCGCTGATGCGTATGCCAGGATGCTCCGGCGGTGGATGGATGAGTACTACATCTGGACGCCCGAGCGGCAAATCACCACCCCGAAATACATCATCCCTGACATCATGCAGACGTATGATCTTATCGAGGAAAGCCCACTCATCGCTGATGATCTGAAGCTGGAGCTGACCAACCTGTTGTATGACTACTGCTCACGTTTGGGGGTACACAGTCGCATCACCGGCCTGAAGCCAGGCATTCTGTCAAGCATCGGGCTGCACGATGTGTCTGAGTCAGTCACCTATGCGGCATCGTATTTTCACCGCTACTATCCGGAGGTAGATTTCGAACGCCTGGATAAGGGAGTGGCGGACGTCCGTATCGGCCAGGAGACCATGGCCAATTCCAACGGAGTGATTGACAACGATGGCGGCTACACTCCTGCCTACCCGACAGCGGCAATGCGATTAGCGCTGGCGCTGGAAAACCATGATTTTTTCACTAAGGGAGCCGCGCGTAAATGGATGGAGTACTCCATGCTAGTGGCCGATTCCTGGGGCAGTTCCTTTTATGGCCACAGCCCCAGCTCTGCAATCGCTGCCTGGTACTATCAGGATCCCAGGTATGTCTGGTTCAACAACTGGCGTAGCGGCCGCTCTGAGTACCATCCGGAAATGACGGAGAAAGCCTTCAATCGCTGGATGTGGAGCTACCTGCCGAAAATGGATGAGCAGGTGCCCGAGGAGATGGTGGGCGTCCGCCATATGCCCCTGCATGAAACCAACTACAAGCAGATGGAGCAGATGGGCAAGTTCATCAACGTATCGCGAGAGCGCAGCTTCCATCAGCTCACCATGCGCGAAGGCTTTGGCCGTGATGACCAATATCTGCGTCTTGATGGCATCAACGATGGGATTACCAACGGTGGGGACGGTAACTCTATCTCCTGGGTGAGTGATGGTCGCGGCTGGATGACAAATGTCGGCAAATGGGGCGGGGGAAGCAACATGAAATGGTTCAACACCGCCCTGGTTTTGCGAGAGGGGCAGATGTCGGACCGTCTGGTGGCGCTGTGTGACCTGCAGCTTTCTTCAGAACTGCCGACTAGCGCCTTTGTGCGCAGTGTGATGAACGAATACAACGGCATGGAGTGGGCACGCAACATTGCGTGGATAAAAGGCAAGTACTGGGTGATCATGGATCAATTCCTGGCCCAAGAGCCCGATGACTACAGCGTGATGTGCCAGTGGTTTCACGGTGCACGCACAGTGGATGAACAGTACCGGGCGATACAGACAACAGTGAATCATACGCTTGTGTTGCAGGCTCTGGGAGGCACCAAACCGTTCGTGACCTTCCTGGACGACGGCCGAGCAATCGTGCGACAGGGCACACATGGACAGATGGCCGCTGGTGACGAGGTGACGATGGCACACTTGCTATATGGTCATCCAAAGGAAGAGGACCATGCTTACTCGGCCCGACGAGTGGCCGACAATCTGGTCCTGGTCACCGAGCCACAGCGGCAGGTACTTATCGGGCTGTCTGAACTGAGCCATCCGGATGATGCACTGATGCTGGGCGGACTGCTGCGAGTCAGATGCACCATGTTCGTTGTGGCTGATGACGAGATGTCGTTTGCTGGCGTCACATGGTTTGGCGCCGGCCAACAGCCACTGGTGGAAGCCGACAATCCTATGGATGTGCATGTGGATTTCAGCACTGGATTGGTGACCGCAATTGCCACCGAGCCCACCACTGTTCGCCTTCGCGGTCTGCAGGCCACTGAAGAGATGGTGACTGCTACAACACAGGGCGGTGTCAGCGAAGTGCAACTGGAGCCCGGCCAATACCAGACGATGGCGACCTTCCAGGCAGGGCCGTTGGCTGCTCTGGTGGCGGCGGTTCGGGCCGGAATCGCCCAGGCGGCGCAAATGACAGCAGCTTCAGCCCAAGAAACGCAGCTTCAGTATCCGCGCGGACTCACCGAGCAGTGGCAGTTCCAGGTGCCGGAAGGTGACGATGTGCCGATCCAGGTGGTACGCGCCGCTGACCTCGATGGTGATGGTGTAGCGGAAGTGCTTGTGGGCACCGCTGACGGACGGCTGTTTTGCCTGAATGCCGATGGTAGTGAGCGTTGGCAGACTCGCTTCGAACCCCATCCGGAGCAACAGCCCAGTCGGGAGCAGGACAAAGCAGCGGTCAACGACATCGCTGTGGCCGATTTCGGCGACGGGCCTCGAGTGCTGGTGGCAAGTGACAGCCAGTATCTGCACTGTCTGGACGCGGATGGCCAGGAGATATGGAAGTACACCGGAATTGGCTTCCAGTGCACCAATCAGGCTCCCGGCGAGTATGGCGTCGGCCGCTACATCGAGGGCGATGGGGAGATGATGGTGATACATGTCGAAGACCTAGATGGTGATGGTAATCTCGAGATACTGGCAGGCTCAAAAACCTTTATGCATGGCAACAGGCGGGTTTTCGGCACGCTCTGGTGCCTGGAGCCTGACGGACAGCTTCGCTGGCATCTGTACCAGTCGGGCGGAACGGTGACTAGCATCGCCACACTGGACTCTGATGGTGACGGACAGAAGATGGTTACTTTCGGTACCGGTGGAGGGACTTACGGGCGATCCAGTTATGTGTGCGACAATCAGGGGCAGTCCGCGGTGCGCCTGGCTGGCCCCTACGGTGAAAAATACATGGCTGCGGGCACTCTGGCGGCTGACGGAACCTGGCGACTGGTGCGTCTGGAGCACCGTGATGGAACGGTGAATGTCTACGATGTCGCCGATCCACATGAGCTGCGCTGGTCATTTCGGGCGGGCGGAATGGATGCGGCAGGGCCGGAGGTAGTAGACCTGAATGGCGACGGTATCGCGGAGATAGTAGTCGGCTCCGATGGTGGCAGTCTGTTTTGCCTGAACGAAGGCGACAATCCGCTCATCTGGCGCACCAACCTGGGGGAACCTATCAGTGCAGTGGCAACGGGTGACCTGGGTCTGGATACCACCGCCATAGTCGTCGGATCGGCAGTTGGAGGAGTCACAGTGGTAGCCGCCGATGGCACCCCTTTGGCGTACGCCAACGTCGAGGCTCCCGTGGAGTACGTTTCAGCTATGAAACTGCACCCTGATGCAGCGGGAGTTGCTGTTGCCGGTACTGCCGATGGCACCGTCACGTTCTTCGCTCTGCAATAACCGGAGAAAGGGCAAGGCTACACAGGCTACCTGCAGCACAGGCGGGGAGAGTTTGCAGGCTTGAGACTCACGACAGTGAGCGGAACCGAACGGAGGAAATGATGACGACCCCGATGTGGGATAGCAGTCCGAAATGGCCATGGCCGTGCGAGGAGGATATCAACAAGTATCTGAACGTACCTGACTACTACCTGGTCGGCTATGAAGAGGTCCGTGGCTTTCTGCGCGGCTTGCAGAAGGGCCGTATAGACAGCGCGGGCACAAGCGCAGGTGGGCGGGATCTGACCGTAGTCTACTACGGACCGAGCAAGCCGGAACGTACTCTGTGCGTTACCGGCAGCACTCACGGTACCGAGGTTGAGGGTGTAGCTTCTGTCATCAACGCTATCCGCGTGCTGGATGCAGGTAGCGACTTGCGCGGCGAAAAATGGGGACGGCTGCAGAACGTAGCCCAAAAAGTCGGCTTCTATCTGATGCCGTTCTATAACCCTGACGCTGCTGCACGTGCGATAGTCAAAAGCTACGTAGACATGCCGTTCGATGCGGTCAACCACCTGCATGTAGGCTTCTGGAAAAATGGGCGGACGCTCAATCGCAAGATAGTGTTTGGGCCCTGGACTGAGCGTTCAGACCTGTTTGACAGGCTCGACAGGATCGCCTATCTGGGCGCCCGCTACAACGATGCCGGTGCTGACATCAACCGCTGCCCATCAGGCAGGAAGAGCAACGCTGTGGAGACGCAGCAGATGCTCAAGTACCTGGAAACCCAGAGAGTGGACTGCTACATGGACATGCACTCTCACAGTACTGAACCGTGGCTGGGCAGGCCTGCCCAGCAGCACTACAAGGGCGACTATGATGCACTGGTAAAGCTGCAGGATTTGACCGCCAAATACACCAAACGAGCGGGCGGGCCGGAACTGGCATTGGCCGCAAATCGCCCGACTACCTGGTACAACAGCCCGTTTTTCGCGCACAATCTGGGGATATACGGCTTCACCTACGAAGAGCTGGCTGGTTTTAAGGGCAACTTTTCTCCTGATAAACCGCTAGAAGAGATCTGGCTGGAGAACACCTACAACGGTATGCATACCATACTGGCCCTGGCCGAAGCGCTCCTTGAAGTACCTTCAGCCTGGGAGTGAAGACTAACTATAAACTATCACGATGCTGTAAGATATATAGACAGCCTGATAAACTACGAGCGGATGGGCTTGAAGTTTCAGCTATCTGACAACGTGAGGCTGGACGCGATTCGCCGACTATGCGAACTGCTTGGCAATCCGCAAGAGCGCTTCCACTCGGTACATATAGCTGGCAGCAAGGGGAAGGGCTCGACTGCTGCAACGGTGGAGGCGATGGCGAGAGCAGCGGGCTATCGTACCGGTCTGTTCACCTCGCCTCATCTGGTCTCACCAAGAGAGCGTATCCGCTTAGATGGGGAGATGATAAGCCGTGACGATTTGACCAGACTGGTGGATACGGTCAAGCCGCCCATAGAAGCGATCCGTGCTGAAAACGGGCCGCTACCGCCGAGCTTTTTCGAAGCCTACACGGCTATGGCGTTTCTGGCATTTGCCGATGCAAACGTAGATTTGGCCGTGCTGGAGACGGGTTTGGGTGGACGATTTGATGCTACCAACATAATCACGCCTGTCGCATGTGCGATAACGCGAATAGATCTGGAGCACACAGACCTGCTTGGTGATACCGTAGAGCAAATCGCTTTCGAAAAGACCGGAATAATCAAGCCGGATGTGCCTGTGGTAGTGGCCGACAATTCGCCACAGGTCATGGAGGTGATACAGGAGGTGGCCGACCGCAGGGGAGCAACGGTTCTGCCCGCCCCTCGTGTGATCTCGACCGAGCCACCGGAGCGTCTGCAGGTGCCGGATGTGGCTGGCCCACCTCCACAGATGACTCAGACGGTGGTGCTGGAGCATGAAGGAGGGCTGCTGCAAGTCGAGTACGGCCTGTTGGGCAGGCATCAGGCGCACAACCTGGCGGTGGCGGTTGGGTTGGCAGACGTGCTTGCCTCACTGGGCTTCGATCGCCTGGATGAGGAGGCGATGGTCGCCGGTGCGCGTCAGGTCGAGTGGCCTGCACGGTTCGAAATCGTAGGCACGCGTCCCTGGATGGTGCTGGACTGTGCTCACAATCCGTCCTCGGCCATAGTGCTGGCAACATCGCTGGGCGAGTTGCTGGAGTACGAGCGCCTGATTGTCGTGCTTGGCGTATCTCAGGACAAAGACGTGGTGGGCATAGCGGAAGCACTGGCTCCCATGACCGATGTAGCGGTGTTGACTCAGGCCGACATGCCCCGAGCGCTTCAGGTGCCTGAATTTGAGGCAGCCACGGGTCACCTGTGGCGAAAGTACCGAACTGCGCCGACAACGCTGGATGCGATGACCGTGGCCTGTGACATGGCCGGGCCACACGACTGTATAGTGATAACCGGGTCGTTTTTTGTACTCGATGAATATCTGCGCCTGGTCAACCAGGCCACAGTATGAAGCCAGGGAGGAGTCGAAAATGGATGCATCACAGAGAAAAGACATACTGAAGCGAGGTGGCACCAGCATTGCCTGGCAGGCCGAGCCACTCCTGGGCAGCCACTACGGTCAGGAAGAGATGGACGCTGTCGTCGACTGCATCAAGGACTCGATGGCCTACAACGTAGGTTTTGGTTTCATCACCGATGAAATACTCGACTTCGAGAAGGCCTTCGCCGAATACATCGGTACTGAGTACAGTATCAGTATCAACGGAGCAGGCACCGGACTGGACATGGTCATGATGTGTCTTGACCTCGAGCCTGAAGACGAGGTCATCGTGCCTGCGCTCAACTTCAGGAGTGCGCCTTTGTCGGTGCTCGGACAGGGTGCCAGGTTGATCTTGTGTGATTGCGATCCGCGCACTCTTCAGGCCGATCCGGCCGATGTTGAGCGTCGCATCACCAAAAACACTCGTGCCATCTATCCAGTACACATGAATGGTATGTCTGCACCGATGGACGATTTGCTGGAGGTGGCTTCGCGGCACAAGCACCACAAACGCGGAGAGATAGTGGTCATAGGCGACGGTGCTCGCGCTCTTGGGGCCGGTTACAAAGACACTAAGGTCGGCAAAAAAGGGCTCATGAACGTCTTCAGCTTTCATACTCAGAAAAACATGACCACTCTGGGTGAAGGCGGAGCGATCACTACAGATGACGAAGAAATGTATCAGCATCTGCGTGGCTTGCGCCAGTTTGGCAACGAAACCAGTGGATGGGGCACCAACTACAAGATGACGCGAGTGCAGGCAGCCGTGGGCATGGTGCAGTTGGGCAGATTGGACGAGTTGATCTCCTCGCGTCGACGCATCGCCTACGCGCGCAACGAAATGCTTGAAGGCATACCGCACCTGCTGCTGCCCTACGAGCCCGAGGATGTGGAGCATAGCTACTACATGTACACCTTGCTGGTCGAGAAGGATTGGGCTGGCGACAAACGCGACAGATTGCTGGCGCTGCTGAAAGAGGAGTACGGCGTCTCCACAGTGGTGGGCAATCCACCTGTAAGTTGGATTCCGGGGCTGCTCACGGAGGCTACTCGCGGCCAGCAGGTTCCGGTATCCGATGAGTTGGGCGCACGACTTTTCTGTGTGACTATTCATCCGCGCATGTCAGATCAGGACAACGAATACATCTGCGCGGCGCTTTGGGACGCGGTAGAAAAGATCAAATAGAGAGAAGAACACCGGCAACAGTTGCGAGATACTATGAGCCGGACAGTCTGAGACAAACCGCAATCCGGTCTGATGCGGTCTGTCTCAGACGATACTTGGGAGTGATGATATGTCAGACGAGAAGTTGCGTGTGCTTGGTGTTGGGGCGCATCCAGATGACCTTGAGATACTGGCCGGCGGGACGCTGGCCAAGTATGCCGCACAGGGCCATGAGGTGTTCATGGCGGTGGCCACCGATGGCGGTGCGGGACATGCTACGATTCCGCCTGATGAGTTAGTAGATATTCGTCGAAAAGAGTTCGAGGCGTCCGCCGAGAGTATCGGCGCACAGACGTACTGGATCGGGGAGCCCGATGAGTTTCTGTTTCATGACCGTGACACCCGTATGAAGTTCATCGAGGCGATCCGGTGGGCCAATCCGCAGGTAATCATCACCCACAACCCTGACGACTACCATCCTGACCATCGGGTGACAGCGGACCTCGTATTTGCCGCTGCTTTCGTGGCCACGATCCCGAACATCCGTACTGAACTGCCGCCGCCTGATGGCATGGCTGCGATCTTCTACATGGACAGCCTGGGAGGAGTGGGATTTCAGCCCGAACTGTTCGTGGACATCACCGAAACGTACGAGAAAAAACTCGAGATGCTCAAGTGCCATGACAGCCAGGTGACGTGGCTGCAGGACCATGACAACATAGACATACTCGATTTCGTGGATGGAGTGGCGCAGATGCGTGGCCTGATGTGTAGTGTCAAGTATGCTGAGGGTTTCAAGGCAGCGTGGGTCTGGCCGCGCATAGGCCCAGAGCACATGCTGCCATAGGTGCACGCATCGGGGCAAACGCTCCTGGACTGAACAATCGTCGCCGTTTTAGGTTTGTGATGGCGGCGAGCAAGAATGTAAGGCACAGGCTATGACATGAGCCTGTGCCTTTTTCTTGCTGCATCTCCCGCGCGGGCCACAACCCAGGCAATCTGAGCCGGTCATCTATGCAACCGTCTCACAGCACGCGCGTGCCTCGATTTCGGGTGCATGGACAGGTGCACCGGTGTGAGGTGAGCGTATCGGTGGTGGCAGCTCAATCACATCTCTGACACAACCTCCGCTATGGGCATCAGCCTTACTGTATGGACTCCTTCGTAGCTCTCCAGAGGAACAAACACGAAAGTGCTCGTGGATGCTTCGAGATCGAACTCGAACCCTGGGTCGTCCACGAGCTCTATCCACGAATTCTCGCCTTCGACAGTGCTGGAAGCGACGGTGTAAGCCGAAGTCCGCTGCCCGCCGTGATCGACGGTTATGATAGTTCCTGCGGGGGGCAGGAATTCGCCGGCAACCATCAGGCTTCCGTGTCCATTTTCACGGCCGACTGAGAGAAGTGCGTGCTCTATTGTCGCTCCCGTATCCAGGCTGAGGTTGCCCCATGCAAGTCTTCCTGCGGCCACGGTCCCAGATGTCTGTCCGCTTTCGCGGATGCTGAGAATCGCCAGTTCGGTGTCTGCTTCCAGTGAACGTCCCGCGTATTCGGTCTGCACACCACTGGCGTTGATCAGTATCAGATCTGTACGGGTATCGGAAACAGTCACTTCCAGAGCCAGCTCAGCTCCGGCAATCTCGACCAACTGAACTTGCTCGATGGGGCGAGCGTCAGCCGTCGGTACGATGATGGAAGCGAACAGCGACTGACCGCCCTCACGGCGAAGCATGGCAAATTGCCGGTGATACTGATCCAGCAAACTATCATCGCTGCGGGCTTGACGGACCGACGGGGCCTGTCCGATCACCAACTCATCGTCGGCTGCTGCAACTGTGAACACCTGCAAGCCAATAGTGTCTTCTGTATTTTGGTAGTCAAGCAGGATGATCTGATTGTCATCAACATGATTTGAGCGTAGGTCCGTCATATAGCCGTATGCGTGTCCGTCAGTCATATCAGAGCTCTGTTCACTTGTACCTGCCGTGAATTCCATGCCTGCGGGAAGCAGGGTGGGTCTTGCAGAGGTGGGCACGTTCGCCTGCAGTGTCTGAGCCACGTCCGCGCTGCCGTGGAGAAGGTAGTCATGAGTCTGGCCGCCTTCCACCTGGAACACGTCTATCAGGTAGACGTTCTCCTCATCTATACTGACCATGCCCACCGTGCGGCGATACAGGTTGGTCACGTTTGGATAGGCTTGCGCGTTGTCAACTGAAACCAGCTGCACTTCCTCGCCGGGGGCGAAATATCGCAGATGTCCGTAAGTGCTCCGGTCAGCGAGCTGATTTGCCTGGTCTACCACCACCAGGTTATGACTGGGCGATTGAATGGTCCACTCACGCCATTTCGTATGCGTGTATCCGATGTCGGAAAGCAGCTCATGGCCGTGTGCCCACAGCAGTAAGTTCAGGCCGTCCCAGTGGCGATGGCCGTAGCCGGGCGACCAGGTTATGTGAGCCTGGAACTGATTGTCGCCAGAGCCTGTGCCGAGAATGGCATGGCCCAGGCCGCCAAGAAGATCTGCTTTCGACTCGCTGATAGCCGCCCCCTTCTGTGTCCACCAGGTGTCATGCACCGGGCAATAGCGACCATCAGGCATTCGCATACGTGCAAGAGCCTCTCTTGCGCGAACCACTTCGGGCATATCGGCTTCGATGTCGAGGGTGTCAAATCGTTCTCCGGTCTGCGCATAGGTGTAGCCGGGCGGATCCGAGTAACCCCTGGCTACGACAAAAAGATTTTGTAGCGCTCCTATAACCTGAGAGTGGTACGAGGGTGCCCCTTCAATCCAGGCACCATCATAGAAAAACTGTGTGGTTGTCAGTTGGCGGAGACGGCCCACGGCGGTATGCACATACTCAGGTTCACCGAGCACTCGTCCAGTGCGGATTAGGTCTGCCCACATCCCGGGACTCATGTTCGTGAGGTCATCGCGGTTGGCCATGGCCTGGTCGGCCATATCAGCAAGCATGTCCTGAATTCCAACCTCTACGTCGGTGTTTTTCTCAGCACTGAGAAGCACCAATGGGTCACTGCCGGTCATCAAATCGTACGCTTCCAGCAACGGCCGCGACATGTCCATATATGCCCACCAGGTCCATCGCGCCGTGCGGTAACCGGAGCGGAAGTCGGCAGGATTCACATCTCCATCAGAGATTTCCTTTTGGCGGAAAGGGTAATCGAAGTGGTAGCAGTAGTTGGGGAAAACTTCGGCGAAGCGATTGAGAATCAGAGCTGCGCGCCGTCCGTATTCATTTTCGCCGGTTATCTTATACAGGCGAGCCAGGTTGGATGCCGCAGTCTCCATGTAGCGGATTTTGTGGTAGTCCACACGAGCTTCGAAAAAACACCGGTATGGTTCGTCTTCTTTCCACCATGGTGGTTGCGCTTCGTGATAGGGGTAGCGTGCGATTTCTCCGCCAGGAGTGGCCACTTCGACTACTCCGCTGGTCGGGTACGTCGCACTCGGGTAGGTGTGTCCGCAAAAGGAGCAGCGGACCACGTCCGGATCCTGGACGCTCCACTCTTTCAGTTGCCCCTCCTGTTGGCCGGCAGTGCAGTTGATGCAGCTAACGAAATACAGGCCGGACTGGGTTGGGATCAGGTCAAGCATCTGTTGCTCTGTCATCTGCATCACGGGTTCCACCGCCTTGCGCAGGCTGTCGGCCTGCCCAGGATCAAGATTAGTGCTCAAAACGGGGTGCTGGGCCGTCGCAACGGCGACTAACGCAAGCATCATGATACATGTGGGGAGGTAGCGAGTCATGGCTGTCAACTCCTGTTCATAGCACTTGAATGGCTGTCACCGGGACAACAAGAACTGTAGCGAGAAAAGAGTACCTATGCTGTTCCAGTATTCTCCATTTCTTGGCACAGTCCTCCGCGTCTGGCAGCATGAAGATGTGCGCGCTGGAAAACAATCATACTCCGGCACCCTATGGGCTGTATAGGGGCCCAGGAAGAAAGCGGTTACTGGCAGTCTTCCCTGCCTGAGCTGTCGTCGGCGACAGTTCGGGCTCAAATGACGCCCGCTTTTCACGGGAGCCTGTCTATAGGATGGGGTAGGGTTGATAGAAATGGATGATACACGTTTCCAATCTGGTAGATACACTGAGAGAATCAGCCAAATGGAGGTTATGGGGGTGAACGAAAAGGAGTTGGTACTGTCAGGTGACTGGGAAGACCGGAAGCGACAGACTCTGATCCGCTGCCGGATAGAACACTACTGCCACATCACGGAAACGAGGCCGATTGCGATGAGGTATTGGCGATACCGCGATACTGCAAGACTTCGTTGCCAGAAGGTAGTATGTGGATGGCACCGGAGTTGAACAGCGCTGGACGATAGCTGACCATCTGAGCGCATTCTCAATGCCACTCATAGCTCCGCGCAGACGCGCTGGAATGGCAGCACGTTGACAACGGCGTTCTCCACTCCACCAGAGGCTGCGAAATGGCTACTGGCTCTTGTGAAGATGCTTTACAGGAAGTGCGCAAATCTGCAATAGAGAGTATATGCTCCCGTTAGGGAGGAGCGCGAAGAGGAGGTGCCGAACATAGTAGACACGCGGGTGTAAGACTACACTAAACGTCATGCCCAAGCTTCGTATCTGGCCCAGTAGGCTTCGGCTGAGTTATCTTATAGGTCAGGCGTGGCTTGAAGGCATTCTGAAGCTATCGCGGTCCGATGTCGTTGGAGAAGTGGTGGAGCAACCACATTTTCTGCAGGAATAAAACTAACTTCATGAGGTGATGATCATGTACGAGCAAGTGGACTATCACATCCACACGCTGTATCTGAAGTGTGCCAATGAGACGATGACAGTACCCGCACTGGTGGCCAAGGCGGAGGAGCTGGGACTGAAGAGCATAGCTGTCACCGACCACCTGAACGCGCCTCAGTTTCTGGACGAGCACCGCAAGATCAAACGCGACCTGGCGGAGATCGAAAGCGACCTGGAGATCATTTTCGGCGTCGAAGTGAACGTGATCGACCAGGACACTGGAGAGGTATCGATAAATCAACAGCAGATCGATGAACTGGGTTTTGAACTGGTCATCGGCGGTGTGCATTCGAGTTACTTCGACACTCCGGACCCAAAAGCAATCATAGACACCCAGCATAGGCTGATGATGGCTGTAGTGCAAAATCCCCTGGTGGATATTTTGGTTCACCCCTGGTGGTTCCCGCGCAGGGAGTTTGATGCGGGGACGGTGGCATGGTTGACCGACCTGGCGCTGCTTCCTGACGATTATGTGACCGAGTTAGGCGAGGCGGCTGCCGCTACGGGCACTGCTATTGAAGCAAATGGGAGCGCTATACTTGTTAACGACACATACGGCGAGAGATTCGTGGCCGACTACAAGGAGTATTTGAAAAAGCTCGCCGACTGTGGTGCACTCATCTCGATTTCCTCGGACGCGCACGATATCGGCCGGATGGAGACTACCCAGGTAGCAGGCAGGGCAGTTCGCGACGCGGGGATTACTCCGGATCAGTTGTGGACAGCAAGCCAGCTCAAGTAGTTGCGTCCTGCGTCAGACGTATCCTGTAGTGTTTCGCTTCTGTCTGGGTGGGTTCAACAGCGCTGAAGCACTCGGCTTCGATACGTGTGGAGACTGATGGAATAGAGCCGCGGTGCGTATGGCTGGTGACTGGTGTCGAGTGGACCACAAGACATCCAAGCCGTCACACACAGATGCGGTTCTTGACACATGGCCTTGCTACTGATAGATTACTATTACTAAGTAGTAATGAACCTGCTTAAGTTGGTGAAGATAGGCTGATTTTGGGACAGGATGCAGAGCAACGATTTACCGATTGCGAAGAAGTGTTGAGGCGGGCGGGGCTGAAGTTGACGCATCAACGGCTGGAGATCTATCGGGAGTTGGTCTCCTCGACTGAGCACCCCGATGCTGAGACACTGTACGGAAGTGTGCGAGAACGGCTTCCTACTATTTCTCTGGACACTGTATACCGGACTCTGCGAGCACTTGAAGCAAAAGGTGTCATAACTCGCGCCGGAGTGGTGGACGATCGAGGCCGCTTCGACGCCAATACCACCAGCCATCAGCACTTCGTGTGTACTCAGTGCGGTCGGGTCATGGATGTCTTCGACGACGAACTGGCCGATATCACCCCACCTGACGAAGCCAGGCGCCTGGGTACAGTGCAGGAAGTGCATGTCGAGTTCCGTGGCATCTGTCAGAGATGTGCGTCCAACCGCTAACACAGTAGATTTGATATGACAGATATCGTGATGCGCGTTGGTCGGCGCACTTGAGTTGAGCCACGCGCATGATGCAGCAATTCTGTATAGCGACGGGCCACCAGTAAGTCTAATGTGGTGGCCCGTTGTTGTGTCTGGGCAGCCTGAGATGGTTGGAACCGTCCCCCCCGGCGCTCTCCTATCGGTCACCTCTACGATGGCGGTGTGCTACATGAGGGTTAGCAGCAACCGCATCCGGCTTCTCATCGGTCTCGCAAATGGGCCCATTTTCATTAGCGCCAGTGGGGTGTTCAGGCACGTCTTCCGGATTGTCTGGTGCCTCTGGTTGACTGCATCTACGTCGCGACGGCCACAGTCCCAGAAGGCGATGGGGTTGATTGGCCAGGATGGCCAGCGTGGACATCAGATACAGTATGGTGAACAGTGGCCGCAGATGCTCTCCAGGCAGCCCCAGCACCATACCGTCAGGCATGGCGGCGGCAACGGCGGGGGAGATGAGCTGCCCGCAAAACAGCCCGAAAAGCAAGGCTGCCTGCCCGACACTGAGCCGAAGAGTGGCGATCATCACCACGGCTAGCAGCGATTGGGCGGCGGTAAGCAGGATCTCATGCAGTTGGAAGTGGTTGACTGGCAAAGAGGGGCTGAGCGCGCCGCTGGAAAGGGCGAAAACCAGTGGGATCATGCCCACCAGCAGCGTCCACTGGTTCAGTTTTGCTGAGACAAGCGTGCCCAGTGCCATGCCCGCGCGAGCGCGCAGGGCGAACATGATGGCCACGATGAACTCCGGCGTCTCCGATGCCAGCGGCGCCAGCCACTGCACCAGCAGAAACTCGTCTATTCCGAACTGTTTACCTGTGCCGACCAGCCCTTCACTGAAGCGTTCAGCGTTTGCCAGTATGATACCGGCCGCGAAGATGAACAGCGATATGGTCACGATGCGTCGTTTCGTCACTGGCATCGAGGTGATGTATAGCGCCGGCCCTTCAACTTCGAAATCAGTGGTCGGGCGTCTGCCTGCGATGATGACATATGCCACGTACATGCCGACCAGCACCACTGTGTCATACCACATCAGGCTGCCCTTGAACGCGATGAAGAACGCCCAGACAGTAGCGGCAGCGAGGAACTGAATTTCGAGGCGCCGCTCTTCTTCGAGCACCACTTCACGACGCGTCTTGAACCAGAAGATGACTACTACCGCAGTCCAGGCTATACCGATTATCAGTCGGTTGGCGCCGGTCATGTTTGCGATGGCGTAGTGAGCATAGTCGGCTTCGGGGTGTTTGCCCGCCATCCATGTGAAGTACATATCCACCGCATACTCCGGCAGCACTGCGATGAAGGCCACGATGGCCAGGGCAAGCGATGGGGAGATGTCAGCCTGTGCTGCGTCGCAGGCCCACAGCAGCAGGAAAGCGGCTGCCAGAATTGACGTGCCTGCAATCAGTGCTGTCATGGGAGCGCTGAGGTGCACATGCATGACTGCCAGCACGATGCTGGGAAGGGCGATTAGTGAGGCGGTGAAAATGGGGATCGATGCCTTGGGAATAGCCACTATGTCCTCCAGTTGTGCAGCCCATTTAGGCCACACGCAAGTTGTCTGCGTGCAGCCAAAGGTCTGACACCCGGAGATTGACCGGTCGGGGGACCAGAAGGCACCAGGCCTTCGAGATTGTTGGCCGTCCCGGAGCGAC
>JAAYSP010000201.1 GCA_012518355.1 candidate division WS1 bacterium
AGGCCCATCTGCATGATGCGACCTCAATCGAGTTGCAGAATTGACATGAAGGCTTCCTGAGGGACCTCAACAGCCCCCACCTGCTTCATCCGCTTCTTGCCTTCCTTCTGCCGCTCCAGCAGCTTGCGCTTACGGGTAACGTCACCACCGTAGCATTTCTCCAGCACGTCTTTGCGCAGCGGAGCATGACGAGTAGAGGCGATGACGCGGCTGCCGATGGCTGCCTGGATGCGGACCTCGAACATCTGCCGGGGGATCGTGTCTTTCAGCTTGCGGCAGATGCTGCGGCCCCGATCTTGCGCGAATTTGCGGTGCGCGATGATTGCCAGGGCATCCACCGGATCGCCGTTGATCATGATGTCTACCTTGACCAGATCTTCAACCTCGAAGCCGGCCATCTCGTAGTCAAGAGTAGCGTATCCACGGGTGGCTGATTTGAGCTGGTCGAAGTAATCCACGATGATCTCGGCCAGAGGGAGTTTGTAGTGCACGGCCACGCGGTCACCGTGTAGGTAGTCCATCCTGTCGAAGACGCCACGGCGGTCTTCGGACAGCTTCATGCAGGCACCCACATAGCGTTGCGGGGTGACTATCGTGGCTTTGACTATCGGTTCCTCTATAGCTTCTACTTTGCCCGCATCAGGCAGATGTGCCGGGTTTTCGATTTCATGGATTTCTCCGTTTTTCGTCATGACCCGATAGACCACGCTGGGGGCGGTAGTCACCAGATCCAGGTTGTATTCGCGCTCCAGACGCTCCTGCACGATCTCCATGTGTAGCAGGCCGAGGAAGCCGCAGCGGAAACCGAAGCCCAGAGCTGCCGAGCTCTCCGGCTCGAAGCGAAACGCAGCGTCGTTCAGTGCGTACTTGTCGAGTGCATCGCGAACCATGCCGAAGTCCGCGTTATCGCTGGGGTATAGGCCACAGAACACCATCGGTTGAGGTTCGCGATAGCCGGGCAGGGGGCTGGAGGCAGGCCGGCGATCGGATGTGATGGTGTCGCCCACCCGACAGTCACGTGTCTGCTTCATGCCCGCGATAACATAGCCGACCTCGCCCACACCAAGTTGGTCGCATGGCTGCATCTGAGGGGCGAACACCCCTACTTCATCTACTTCGAACGTGCTCCCATCGGACATCATCATGATGCGGTCACCCGCAGCGATACTGCCATGTACGATACGTACATATGCCAGTGCGCCACGATGTGGATCGAACTTGGAATCGAAGATGAGTGCTTGCAGTGGCGCATCTGCGTCGCCAGTCGGTGCCGGGACACGCTGGACGATGGCTTCCAGAAGCTCCGGCACTCCCTGACCGCTTTTGCCGCTGGTAAGCACCACCTCATCAGGGTCGAAGCCGAAAGTACTGTGAAGCTCGTCAAGGACCTGGTCAGATTCAAAGCCTTCCAGGTCTATTTTGTTGACCACCGGTATGATCTCCAGGTCGGCTTCCATAGCCAGGTACATGTTGGCCACTGTCTGTGCTTCGACACCCTGGGAGATGTCTACCAGCAGCAAGGCCCCGTCGCAGGACTTGAGCGCTCGACTTACTTCATAGTGAAAATCCACATGACCGGGGGTATCGATCAGGTTCAGAGTGTAGGTCTCACCATTCTTCGCTTCATACTGCAGGCGGACAGCACTGGCCTTGATGGTGATCCCACGTTCGCGTTCCAGCTCCATATCATCGAGGACTTGAGCTCGCATTTCACGTTCGCCGATGGCGTGGCAGTGCTCAAGTAGCCGATCAGCCAGCGTGGATTTACCGTGGTCTATGTGGGCCACTATGGAGAAAGTACGTATGTTTTGTTGTTTGACAACTTCAGGCATAGACTTGGGGACACGTTCCCTTCGGGTGTATCAGAAGCAGGCGGCACGTGAATTGCGTGTCGCCTGCTTCTATTATAGCATGTTTCGACATTTCTCGATATCATGAACGGGCAACCGAGCGCAGATGCCGTGCTGTCTTGCTCACTCAGCCCTGGCCTTGCGCTTCCCAAACCGTTTTGTGACCAGTCGCCACGCAGAGCCAAGCTCAGGCACCCTGAACAGGGCGCTAAGCAGGATAAATCCAGTTGTGCCGAGTGCTAGAGGGCCTAGCACTCCAATCAGTCGGTTCATAATCCCATCGGCACCCAACAGTGTCTCGATCATCTTCGGCCCCCACAGGCAAATGGCTGCCATAAACAGGTTCGCAGGCAGGCAGCGGACCTGGGAGCTGAGCATGGCCATGCCGTCCAGAAGCCCTACGCGTCGCTTGAGGATGATCAGCAGCACTCCCGCGTTGATGAAGTTGCTGGCTGTCATCGCCAGTGCCAATCCGGCAAGCCCCATCGAGTCCATCAAGCTGAATGACAGACCAACGCAGGTGCCCACCGATACGACGCCTACGGCCAGTGGAGTTGTGGTGTCATGTCGTGCGTAGAAGGCACGGGCGACTATATACAGGCCTGACAGTGCGACGATACCGGGTGCAAACCAGTGCATGACCTGTGCCACTGCAGCGGTGCTTTCGGCCGAAAATTGTCCGTACTGCATCAGTAGCCGCACGATGGCCGCGGGCATGATGCCCATGACTAGTGCCGCGGGCACGGTGAGGAACATGGTATTACGGATACCGAAAGAGAAGTCACGCCGATACCGTTGCTCGTCGCCTATGGCATAGTGTTCCGCCAGGTTCGGAAACAGCGCGATGGCGATGGCAGCTCCGAAAATCCCTGCAGGCAGCTTCCATAGTCGGTTGGCGAACTCCATGACAGCGGGGCCCTGGTCTGGCGCTACGATTGTGGAAAAAGTGCGTATGATGATATAGTTTATCTCCGCAACAGCGAGGCCGAAGATGATGGGGAGCGCCAGTTTGATGACGCGCTTAACGCCCTCGTCGTGCAATTCTATGGCCCAGTGCAATTGCATGCCTCGGACAGCCAGAGGGCGCACTTGCAGCAGGACATTTCCGAGGAGCGCCCCCAGTACCACAGCATAAGCCACTGTGGGCAGTCCAAAAATATGGGGAAGTGCCAGCGCCAGCAGCACTGCGCTGATGATTACCAGGTCATACACGATGGGGCCCATGGCAGGCCACAAGAAGTGTTTGAAGGCGTTGAGCGTCCCCATGAAAAGTCCACCTACCACAAAGCACAACTGCGCGGGGAAGATGATGCGCATCAGATGAGCGCACAGATCCAGAAGCTCGGGCTGCGTATCCACCCAACCGGGAGCTATCAAGCGGGCCAGTGGGGCGGCAAACGCGATGCCCAGCGACACGACCAATCCGCCGAACAGCAGCAGTAGCCAGAAAAGCGAACTGAACGTCTTCCAGGCCTGTGACCATTTGCCTTTAGCCATGTACTCTGTGAACACCGGCACAAAACCGGTGCGCAGGGCGCCACCTGCGATGAGGAAGTAGACCAGATCTGGGATGACGAAAGCCTGATAGTAGGCGTTGATTTCGCCTGTGGTGCCAAATCGAGCCAGCACCATGACACGGACCAGGCCTGCAACTCTGGCACCGATGGTAGCGACTACCATCAGCACAGCAGCCGAGGCAAGCGACTGACCGGCAACTGTGGGGGCACTTGAAGTGGCTGAAGAGGTTTGAGTTTCGTCTTGCTTGTGCTCCAAAATCCTACCGCTCTCGGGAATTGCTTGCTTCACCAAACGGTTCCATGTTATAGTCTATAGCCTACGAGTACAAGGCCGGGCACGAATTCTTCTTGCACTGAATTGCTGTGCAAGGCACGTGGGGTGCCCTGTCTTACCATGTTATCTTACTGTGTTATCGGTCATATGACCGGGAAAGCCACACTGAAGGAAGAAGGAGAGCGCACTAAGCCATGCCGCAAACTGCATCCAGGAAGAAAGATCTGCGCCAGTCACTGCGTCGTCGTAGCCGCAACCTTCGTCGCAAGCGTGCTATGAAACAAGCCACCAAGGTTTTCATGCAGGCCGTCCGTGAAGGCGACCTGGAGGGGGCGCAGGAGGCCTTTCGCCAGGCGCAACAGTGCATAGACAAGGCCGCTAAACAGGGTATCATCAAGCGTAACACGGCGTCCAGGCGCAAGGCTCGCCTCTCACGGCTGAAGAAAGCTGCCGAGACCGCCTAGCTGGGCGCGCAGACAGGCCTGTTGAACTGCGGCGGCACGACTGCATTGTTCGTGCCGCTTTTGCCTGCCTGCAACCTGGTGCGCTTGCATAGAGTGCGGTGGCCAGGCTCACGGCTGGGCTTCGGCTTCCACCGGATTGGTCAGAACCCCGATTTCTGAAATCTCCACCTCCACCACGTCCCCGGGCTTGAGGTTCGTTCCGTCGCTGCTACCGACCCCCTCGGGTGTACCGGTGGCGATCACGTCGCCGGGTTCGAGTGTCATGATCTCTGAGATGAATGCTATGGTCTGTGCTATGTCGAAGATCATCTCGCCGGTGGAGGCGTGCTGCTTGACCACGCCGTTGACACGTGTTTGCAGATCGAGAGCATGAGGGTCACTTATGAAACGGGTGGGGACTACACACGGCCCCATCGGAAAGCCGTTGTCCATCCATTTGCCATTGAGCCAGTCGAAAAACTTGTCCCAGTCCTTGTCCTCGGGTCGCTCCCACACTCGCAGGCGTCTTTCGGAGATGTCGTTGCAGCAACTGACGCCCCCGACGTACTGCATTGCCTCGTCTATACCAACCTGCCGACATCGCTTGCCGATGATTACCGCTAATTCCCCTTCATAATCCACAAACCGACTCTGGCGTGTGACAAGTATCGGGGCGCCATCACCACAGATCGTGTTGGCGGATGGCTTCATGAACACTCGCGGAGTTTCGATGGTGGGATTGTCATCGCTGAGCATCCTGCGTGACAGGCTTTCTTGCAAGTGTGACTGATAGTTGGTTGCCATGCACAGTATCTTGCCCGGATTGGGTATCGGAGACAGTAGCTTAACGGCATGGCGTGAGTGCCGCGCGTCATCCGGTACTGTATCGAGGTCGGCGGCCAGCTCCGCGGCCCAGTTCAGACACACATCACACTCGAGCAGCTCGATGACGCTCATGGGCTGCCCCGCCCCTCGTGGCGCTCGCCCGGCTTCGAATAGAGCGACCAAATCTACGACTATATCGCCAACCAGAAGCCCTGCTCGAATAGCGCCTCTGCTGCCTTTGCTGATGAAACTCACGAGTCTAACACTCATAGCGTTGAAATCCTCCTACATTTCGCGATGGTGCAACTGCTGTGTTGCCAGCACACTCTACTGTTTGTTCGCATAGATGGTACCCGTATCCTGCTTTGTCCATCACGATGAAGCTCTCCGGCATGGCTGATTAGCGAACTGACGAGCTGACGGACGTGTCCGCCGGAGGGCAGCTACTCACGTAGCTTCATACACAGTCTGCTCAACCCCAGTCTGTTTTATCGTGCCACAGTGCCTGGGTTGATGCTCACAGTCGAAGCAGCGTTGATAGATGTACCATTCATCAGAGCTCAGGCGAACTCCTGGCAACTGAGCATGGCTAGAATAGCGATCTGGCGCTGTAACTGAGGCGCTTCTTCTGTCCCGAAGCGTTATCCCGTTATCCGTGTAGACGGCAGGCTGATACGACTCAGGCCGGAACATAGGGCCGATAGCGGGGGACATACTGCCATCGAGCTATGTGGGCCTCAAGGGCATCGGGCAATGGTGTCGTGGCCACTCCGTCGGCATGGGCTGCACGTATGACCGCAGCCGCCACCTTCACGGCCACAGGCCGCAGTTGATCGAGAGGTGGTAGCACGTGCTCGGCGTCAAGCTGTTGTGGGCTCAGAGCATCATGAACAGCCTGAGCGGCTGCCACCAGCATGCGGTCTGTCACCTGTTTGGCGCCGCATAGATGCGCGCCTGCGCCGATGCCGGGGAATACGTACACGTTGTTGACCTGCGAAAACTCTATAGTTCGAGCTCCATAGCGCAGTAGCTCGAAGGGGCTGCCGGTGGCGACGATCGCCCGTCCATCCGACCACTTCACAACGTCATGTGGGTGGGCTTCGACCTTATCGCTGGGATTACTGAGCGGGAAAATGATGGGGCGTTCGCACCAACTGGTCATGGCTTCGACGAGCTCTTGCGCCACCGTCCCGGGCGTTCCGGATAGTCCCAGGAGGACAGTCGGCTTCAGGCGTCGGATCACGTCGGCCAGCGCCATTTGCCGCGGATCCTGGTCCCAGGCCTCAAAAGCAACGGGGTCAGCTGCGATAACTCGTTTGTACTCCGGCAAGTCGGACCGGTCAGCCAGCACCAGTCCGCGTGAGTCGAATGTATAAACTCTCTGGCACGCCTGTTCAGTGGTGAGCCCTGCAGTCTCCAGAGCCGATATCAGCCCGGAGGCGACGCCCACACCGGCAGCGCCCGCTCCGATGATGCAGATTACCTGCTCACTCAGGCTGCTACCCAGGACTCTCACGGCCCCGAGCAAGGCGGCATGGACTATGGCGGCCGTCCCCTGGATGTCGTCGTTGAATGACGGAACCATGTCGCGATACCGCTCCAGCACTGAAAACGCCCGATGGCGACTGAGATCCTCCCACTGCAGCACCGCTTGTGGACAGTGCCGCTGGACGGCCATAACAAACTGTTCGATGAAGCTCTCGTACTCGGGATCTGCCAGACGACGGTGGCGCGAGCCCAGATACAGCGGGTCGGCGAGTAGTTCGTCGTTGTCGGTACCTACATCGAGCGAAATCGGCAGACAACTGGTGGGATGAAAGCCGCCGGCGGCTACGTAGAGTGCCAGCTTACCGATGGGTATGGCGATGCCTCCGACGCCCTGGTCACCGATGCCCAGGATGCCTTCATTGTCCGTGCAGACGATCACCGCTGCCTGTCTGGCAGGTGTGGCAGAGAGCATCTGGTCGATGTGCTCGATGTTTTCGGGGGTGATATGTAGTCCGCGTGAGCTTCGGAAAATGCGGCTGAAATGCTGCACCGCCTCCGCCACCGTCGGGGTGTAGACGATGGGGGTCATCTCGGCCAGATAGCGCATCAGCACCGCGTGAAACAGCGTTTCGTTGCGGTCTTGCAGCAGTCGCAAGTAGATGTACTTATCTAGTGGTGTTCGTTGTGCGTGGAAGTTGAGCACCACACGGTAGATTTGATTGTCCAGGTCCGTAACCTCAGGCGGTAGCAGCCCCACCAGGCCAAGCGATATGCGCTCTTCGACAGTAAATGCGCTGCCCTTGTTCAGTGACGGGTTGCGCAGCAACTCCATGCCTCTCTGTTTGACAGGCAGGGTATCTTTGTTCATGTCTGCAATCCACCTGACTGCGGGTGATGGAAATCTGGGCGAGGCTCAAATGATGGGGTTGTAACGAAGCGTAACACAGCCCTGTGAGCAAGTCAATTCTCAACGCAGGTAGCGACTCCCCCAGCTTGTGCGACTTGACAAATCGTCGGGTATACGGAAGGATTATGTAGGGCACAGGCGAACTCTCCACTGCGGCCGTTCGAGCCGCCGACAACAACGATGGCAGCCTGTCGATCATCAGCTTATGACGGTAGGCGCTAGATATCATTCAGGAGGAACCGTTATGACCGAGTCGTGGCGACAAATGATGAGTGTGGGAATCGTACACTTCATGGCCTTCCCAGAGGGAGACCCCGTGGAGCAGATCCGCTACCTGGGCGAAGACGATTTCTTTGATGTAGTGGAAATCAAGCCGTATGAGCCAGCAATCATGGAGCAGATCAAATCCATTTGTGATCAAGCTGGCATGAGCATCGGTATTGGCGCTCAACCCGGGCTGCAAGCGGGCAAGCATTCGCTGAACAACCAGTGTGAAGAAGCGCGAAAAGCAGCGGTAGATTCGGTGAAGGGTGCAGTTGATGCCGGGTATCTGGTGGATGCCCGTATAGTCGCTTGCCTCAGTGGACCGATGCCCGACAACGAAGCCGACATACCAGCTGAGATGGACGCCATGGTGAAGTCCTGCGTGGAAATCTGCCAGTACGCTCAGGAGAAGGCCGACGGCGACCCGATTTTCCTGTCTGTCGAACAGTTCGATGATACGATAGACAAAAAATGCCTCATCGGCCCGACGCCGCTGGCAGTAGAGTTGGCCGAACGTGTCAGGGAACAGGTGGACAACTTCGGTCTCACCGCCGACCTGTCACACCTGCCGATGCTGCCGGGCAACCAGGCCGACATGCTGGCCGAGATGAACCCATATCTGATCCACATGCATGCCGGCAACTGTGTCATCGCGGACGAAAGTTTGCATCTGTACGGTGACTTGCACCCCCGATTTGGCTACCCGGGTAGCGAAAACGACGTCCCCGAACTGGTCGAATTCCTACGCAGTCTCATCTACGTGGGATACTTCCAGAACCCCGTACCGACCGACAAGCCAATCTTGACCTTCGAGGTCAAGCCATGGGACGGCGACAGCTCTGAGTTGTTGGTAGCACACACGAAGCGGTCCTTCCGGAGGGCATGGGCACAGGTGTAGTGTCCTGACCTATCTGAGCAGCTATTGCGGGGAACCGGTGCTAGACTACTGGTTCTCCGCATCCTCTTCGGGCGGCCGGGCGGCGTTTTCCGATACCGACAAGCTTTGCACTGCTACAGGCACTGCTACAGAAAGGCCATTTTGAGCCATGAAAATCGTGTTGGCGCCGGACTCCTTCAAAGGCTCTCTCACCGCGGCACAGGTATGTGCTGCTATGGAGGAGGGCATTCGCCGTTTTCTTCCTCATGTGGAAATAGTACCAGCACCCATGGCAGACGGGGGCGAAGGTACTGTTCAGTCGCTGGTAGATGCAACTGGTGGCGACTTCGTATTCGAAGCGGTCACAGGGCCTCTTGGCGGGTCCGTCCAGGCCCGCTTTGGCATTCTCGGAGACGGTCAAACCGCCGTCATCGAGATGGCCGCAGCTTCCGGTCTGCCGTTGGTTCCTGAGGATCAACGAGATCCGCGAGAGACCACCACTTACGGCACTGGTGAGCTGATTCGGGCGGCTCTGGACCACGATTGCACTGACCTGATTGTCGGCATAGGTGGTAGTGCTACTAACGACGCCGGTGCAGGCATGGCACAGGCGCTTGGTGTGAGGCTTCTGGACGAAGCAGGACAGCCACTGCGCGAGGGGTGTGGCGGCGGTGAGCTGAGCCGTCTGGCCAGGATTGACACCAGCGGTATAGATCCCCGCATTGGCCCGGCGCGTTTTCATGTGGCATGTGACGTAGACAATCCGCTCTATGGTCCCCGGGGTGCGGCATATGTCTATGGGCCCCAGAAGGGCGCTGACCCGCAGATGGTCAGAGAGCTTGACGCAAGTCTGCGTAACTTCGCTGAGGTTGTCCAGCGCGACCTGGGGGTAGACGTAGCAGACATCCCAGGCGCTGGTGCCGCTGGAGGGCTGGGCGCCGGTCTGGTCGCATTTTGTGGCGCAACTTTAGAGCCTGGCATAGACATAGTCCTGGAAGCGATTGATCTCGCCGAAAAAGCTCAGGGTGCAGACCTGCTTATCACCGGTGAAGGGGCCATCAACTACCAGACCGCCTTCGGCAAGGCGCCCAGTGGCGCGGTGCGAGTCGCCCGCCAGGTAGGATGTCCGAACCTGGTCATCGCCGGATGTGTGGATCTGGAGGCCAACCAGTTGCATGAGCAGGGCTTTGGCCCCCTGTTTTCGATCTGCAACGAACCCATCAGCCTGGCAGAGGCCATGGAGCCACAGAGGGCACACGAAATGGTGGCACTAGCTGCCGAACAGGCGGTGCGTTGTTTTTGTTTAGGCAGATCACCCGAAGGAGGGGTTTCGTCGTAGGGAGGGAACTCCACTGCTGGCAGACAATACCCGAATGCCACCAAGCACAACTGGCACACAGTGCCCAGGAGGAAAGCCATGCATGTAGGCATACTGACAGCCCCGTTTGCGCGTGATGACCTGAAAACCGTGGTGGATTTTGCTGCAGATGCTGGTTTTGCGTCGCTAGAACTGACTTGCGTGCCCGGCTGCGCACACCTGGATCCGCAGCAGTACGACGCGGCACAGGTGACCGACACAGTTGCCGCTGCTGGCCTGCAAATCTCCAGTCTGGCCTGCTATGTGGACGTAACTCATGGAGATCCGGTTGAGCGACAGGCCAATCGTGATGCACTGCGGCGGGCGTTGGATGCCTGTGCAGCGATGAAAGTTGACACTCTCTGCTGCATTGCCGGTCGCCCTCCCGAGGGCAAGAGCCGCGAGGACACAATCAGAGATGACGCCTCTCCGTTTTTCAACGAACTGTGTCGCGACGCCGCTGCTGACGGCATTCAGCTTGCCATGGAGAACTGGTTTGCCACCAACATACAGCATCTCGGCCATTGGGACTTGATTTTTGAGACCTGTCCAGCCGACAACTTCGGGCTGAACTTCGACCCAAGCCATCTGTACTGGATGGGCATTGACCACCTGTATGCTGTGGAGAAATTCGCCTCTCGCATTTTCCACACACACGCCAAGGACACCGAAATCCGTCGGCACGTGCTGGCCTATCTGGGCAATCAGGATCACAGTCACTGGCGCTATGTGATACCCGGCTATGGCGAGATTGACTGGGGCGTCTACATAGCGCGGTTGCGCGATGTGGGCTACAATGGGGTGCTGAGCATCGAGCACGAGGATCGGGCATTTGGGCGTGAAGAGGGCTTCATCAAGGGGCTGCGGCATCTATCGCAGTTCTGTTAGGCATCCTAGAGGGGAGATATATGGCAAGCAAGATCCGCATAACCGCGGGGCAAGTGTCTGCCGATGCTACACTGAATGACAGTGAGACAGCGAAGGCTATCCAGGCGGCACTACCTATAGAGGGCACTGCACAGACGTGGGGCGACGAGATCTATTTCTCCATCGGCGTGAATGCGCAGCCTGAGGACCCGCAAGCGGCGGTAGACCTGGGAGATCTGGCGTATTGGCCGCCGGGCGCTGCCTTTTGCATCTTTTTCGGTCCGACGCCCATGAGCACCGGTGATGAGATTCGTCCGGCCAGCCCTGTCAACGTCTTTGGCAAGATAGACGGGGATCCCACTGTTTTCAAGTCGGTACGTAGTGGCACCACAGTGACCATAACTGAGGCTTAGCCTACAGCGATGGTGAAGTTGGTATGAGATATCTGCTGGGTTTGGATGTCGGGACGACTGGTGCGAAAGCGCTGTTGATTGATCAGGCGGGCAAGCCGGTTGCCGATGGCACCTGCGAGTATCCTCTGCTTACTCCCAGAGCTGGTTGGGCTGAGCAGCACCCCCAGCAGTGGTGGGAGGCAACTGCACGGGCAATCTCAGCAGTTGTCAGCCAGAGTAGTCTCCCGCCTGGCGACATCGCCGCGGTGGGACTGACCGGGCAGATGCATGGCTCGGTCTTCCTTGACGATGAAGATCAGGTGATCCGGCCTGCAATTCTCTGGTGCGACCAGCGCACGGCAGAGCAGTGCCGGTGGATTACCGATACAGTTGGCGCTGAAACTATCGTAGCCGAGACCTGTAATCCCGTGCTGACCGGCTTTCAGGCGCCCAAAATCATCTGGTTGCGCGATCATGAGCCCCAGAATTATGCGCGGTTAGCACGGGTACTGCTGCCTAAGGACTATATCCGACTGAAACTCACCGACGAGTACGCCACAGACGTCTCGGACGCGTCTGGTACTTCCCTGCTAAACGTACCGCGGCGGCAGTGGTCTCAGGCCATGCTCGATGGGTTGCAACTGGACGAAAGGCTACTACCTCGGGTGTACGAATCGCCCGAGGTCACAGGGAGGATCACTCCTGAAGCTGCAGCAGCCACTGGTCTAGCTGTGGGCACTCCGGTAATCGCAGGTGCGGGAGATCAGGCTGCGGGCGGGGTTGGCAATGGGGTCGTGGCATCTGGCTCAGTGTCTGTGACCACCGGCACTTCCGGGGTGGTGTTTGCTTACCTGGATCAGCCGATCACCGATAGCCAATTGCGCACGCACACGTTTTGTCACGCAGTGCCGGGCAGTTGGCATGTGATGGGGGTCATGCTAGCGGCGGGTGGTTCTCTACGGTGGCTGCGAGATGCGCTGTGTGCTGCCGAGACCGCTCTGGCAGCCGACATGGGCGTGGATCCGTACGAGTTGATGACTGCACAGGCTGCGAAGGTAGCTCCGGGCGCCGATGGTCTGCTGTTCCTGCCCTACTTGACTGGCGAGCGCTGTCCGTACGCCGATCCGGATGCCCGTGGCGTTTTCTTCGGCCTGAACCTGACTCACGGCAAGCCTCATCTGATCCGGGCGGTGCTGGAGGGCGTGACATATGGACTCCGTGATTGCTTTGAACTGATTCGCAATATGGGGGTGCAGTTCAGCAGCGTGCGGCTCTCTGGTGGAGGTGCTCGAAGCGATCTGTGGCGTCATATTCAGGCTGACATCCTACGTCACGAAGTCTGTACCGTCGTCGGTGACCACGGAGCAGCCTATGGGGCAGCTTTGCTGGCCGCTGTTGCCGCCGGCGTCTATCCGACTGTACGGGATGCGGTTGACGCGACTATTTCGACGGTACACACTGTGACGCCTGATCCGACGCACAGCGACGTATACGACGGCTACTATGCGGCCTACCGGCGGCTGTACGGTGCTCTACGCGCTGAATTCACCAGCCTTGCGGAGCTGATGTGACCTATTTGGCAGACCATTTTGACGCTGAAGCGTTTGTACTCTGAACTGACTTGCTGTTGGCACGAAACCGCCTGTCAGATACCTGGTTCCTTAGGTTGACAGATGGCACGAACGTTTGCTATACTACCTTGAGGTGATTACCTTCGTATTCACTCGGCTCTGTAATTGAGGGAGGCCGTGGCCAATATGGCAAAGAAGATTCTTGTAGTAGATGATGAACGTCACATTGTGCGCCTGGTCGAGGTAAACCTTGCTCGTGCAGGCTATGAGGTGGTCACCGCCTACGATGGTGTTGAGGCACTGGAAAAGGTTGAGCAGGAAGTGCCGGACATGGTGGTGCTCGACGTCATGATGCCACGCATGGACGGCTTTGAGGTGCTGAAAAACCTGCAGGCTGACGCCAAGTACAAAGATATCCCTGTGATCATGCTCACCGCCAAGGCGCAAGATGCAGACATCTTCAAGGGTTGGCAGTCTGGGGTAAGCTCATACCTGACCAAGCCTTTCAACCCGAAAGAGCTACTTGTCTTCGTCCAGCGTATCTTCCAGAGCATGGAAGATGCCGATGGTGGAGGCGCCGATGACGATATGAGTCGGGTCTGGGACGTCTGACGCCTCGCCTGATTTGGTTTGTAGCATCTGCCCGGACACTATGCTCCGGGCATTTGTCTGTCGGCAGGACTGCGATGTGCTCGCCCCTCCAGGCCAGGCTTTGTTGTGTATGCACCTCTCGTCTGGCGGGCTGCGACCACTGCTGGTGGTGATGAGAAGATGGATAGCATGAAAAAGCAAGACCGGGACCGTACTCCCCAGCCGTGGCTTTGGGTCGGTGTAGGCTTGCTGGCGGCTGGCGTTGGAGTTGGCGCCGGGATCGTCATGTGGCAACGCTGGCCCGACTATCGCGCACGACGGCTGATCACAACCTCAGAGCGTCTCATCGAGAAGATGAGCGCGACCCTCGATGAATTGAGACAGCGCTCCGAAGCAACTGCAGATAGGCCATAGACAGTGGATTGGTCACATGTCGGCGAGTTTGGCCTTATCGAGCGGATCCGGCATATCGCAGGCTCTCCGCGCCCACCGCTAATCACAGGTATAGGTGATGACGCGGCAGTTTTATCTCCGACCTCTACGACACTCGCACTGGTCTCCACCGACGCTATGGTCGAGGGACGCCATTTTTTGCGTGCATGGATGACACCTGCTCAGATAGGCGCCCGAGCCGCCACGGCGGCACTCAGCGACATCGCAGCGATGGGCGGAACCCCTACCGCACTCCTGTGCAGTCTGTGCATCGGCCCCGATTGGACTGTGGCTGAGATCGAAGAGTTGGTGCAGGGTGCCAGTGATTTGGGACGCCGCTTCGAGGTATCGCTAGCTGGGGGAGATGTGGTCACCGCTGATGCCAGGGATGGCAGGTGCAACGTTCCGCTCATGATAGATATGGTCGCACTCGGACAGGTGCAATCCGATAGAGTATGGTTGCGTAGCGCGGCACAGGCTGGCGACAGAGTGCTGGTGACCGGCACGCTGGGAGATGCAGCAGCAGCGATAGCACTCCACACAGCTTCCTCCTGTCATCGACAGAACCGTTTTGGATCTCTGCAGATACGTCTGACCAGCCCTATTCCGCGGCTTGACGTGTCTGCATTACTGGGGCCGCTGGACTCCATTCATGCCGCGATCGATATCAGCGACGGTCTTCTTCAGGATGCCGGCCATGTGGCTGCGGCTTCAGGAGTACGGCTGCAGCTGCGCGCGGCGACTATCCCTGTGAACAGGCAACTTCTGGATTGTGCCACTCTTCTGGGCGCCGATCCGCTGGACTGGGCAGTGGCTGGAGGCGAGGATTATGAGCTCTTGCTGACTGCTCCGCCCGAGAAAGTGCCCAAAATGCAGGATGTTCTCAGAGAGATCGGAGTGCCGCTGACCGATATAGGAGAAGCCGTTGAAGGCGAGGGTGTTGCTCTACTGGATGGTGACGGCGCAGAGATGAAGACATCGAAGTGCGGATGGGATCACTTCCGCGCTTGAGATAGTATCTGGCACGCGCACAACTGCCACATAACAGAAGGAGCAAACTACTGTGACGGACCAACTGAATGTCAGTAAGTCGTTGGAGCTCTATGAAGCGGGCTGCCGACTGGTACCGGGCGGCTCTCAGACCAACAGCAAACGCGCCACGGCGTATGCGCTGGGAGCCTGGCCCATCTACTTCGACAGTGCTAAGGGCTGCCGCATCACTGACGTAGATGGCAACGAGTACATAGACTATGTGCTGGGGTTGGGGCCGATAACGCTGGGTTACTGCTATGACCGGGTTGATGATGCGGTAAGCCAGCAGCTTCAGCGCGGCATCATCGCCGGGCTGCTCAGCCCGTTGGAGGTGGAGGTTGCCGAGAAGCTCTGCGATTTGGTCCCCTGTGCCGAGATGGTACGGTATATGAAGGGTGGCGCTGAAGGCACGGCTGCGGCTGCGCGCATTGCCCGTGGCTATACAGGCAAAGAGATGATCCTCAACAGCGGTTATCGGGGATGGGCTGACACATGGGCGGCCCAACGGCCCGATGCCGCGGGCGTACCCGCGTGCCTGGAGGCTACCATCAAAGGTTTCCCCCGTGATGACCTCAACGCGCTCGAAGACTTGCTGATCGAACATAAGGGCGAAGTGGCGATGATCGCGGTGGATGTCGCCAGCGGCACAGCTGCACCTCAAGAAGTCGTCGAGGGGATGCGTAGACTGGCTGACGAACATGACACGTTGCTGATGTTCGATGAAATCGTCAGCGGCTTTCGGATGGCACCAGATGGCGGGCAGGGGTACTATGGAGTGACGCCTGACCTGGCAGTCTTCGCCAAGGGCATGGCAAATGGTATGCCACTGAGCGCAGTGTGCGGCAGAAAAGATGTCATGGACTGCGCAAAAGATTTGATCATCTCCATCACGTATGGCGGCGAGGCATTGTCGTTGGCTGCCGCTTCAGTGTGCCTCGACATCTACAAACAGGAACCGGTCACTGAGCACATGTTCCGCCAGGGTGACAGGCTGCGTGAGGGCTTCGAAGCAGCAGCAGCGTCCTGCGGTGTGCCGTTCAAGTGTCATGGCCCGGCGTGTATGCAGAGCATGACATTTGATTATCCTGATGCAGAACTAAACACCAAGGTGTGGACGCTACTGTTGCAAGAGACAGCCAGACGAGGTGTACTGATCCGTCGCGGCGGCTTGCTTTTCATCACATACTCGCACGATGACGAGGCCATCGAACAGACCGTCGCCGCGGTTGCAGAAACCATGCCGCTGATCGCCGATGCAGTGGAGGCAGGGAAGGTTGACGAGCAGCTGCAGACGGGCAAGGTGGAGGAGAGCTTCCGCAGGTTCATGTAGCTCCACGTTGATGCCGTATGATTGAGTTAGCCAAACGCTCGGCCTGGTCGTGGTTGAGGGCGGGCGTTTGGCTTCACCTTGGCAGCTGAAACGACCTATCAGCAGTGAGTTTTGGGAGCGACTGTCATGAGCACTTTGCCCTTGTTTGCTGTGATTGCCGATGCACACATCTCCAGAGCACCCGGCATCCAGGATCGCTTTCTTGAGGCCGCGTTGACAGATGCGAAATCCGCGGGTGCTAGCTTCGCCGTTATCGCCGGCGACCTGGTAGAAGATGGCCATCACTCGAGCTTCACGAACGCCAAGGCGATCCTGAGTGCAAGTGGATTGCCATGCTATCCGGCCATCGGAAACAAGGAAGTAAGCCAGAACTCACCGCAGCGATACATCTCCAACTTCGGACCCACTTACTACACTGTGCAGCAGTCGGGATACCGGCTGATTGTACTGGGCACTACGGAATTTACTATCCCCCAACACAAGCTTCGCTGGCTGGAGGAAGTACTGGCACAGACCGCACCTCACGACAACACAGTGCTCGCGACGCATCACTATCTAGAGCGTTTCTCGGAAAACGATCGTGGGGCGTTGACAGACATCTGTGGCAGATATGGTGTGCGGCATATAATCACCGCCCACCGGCATAGGATGGAGACAACACAGTACGGTCCGGTTACCGAGCATATGTTGCAGGCGGTGGATCCGGATAAGGCGCTGGGGTCACCCCCAGGCTTCACCCTATGCGGGATCGAGCGTGGCAGGCTGCACACTCGCTTTGTGCCTATGAGTATATCTGCAGATCTCGTGCAGAGACATCTGACGGGCCAGTTGGGCTTCAGGCCCACTCGGGACCGCGCATTTGACGCCAGTCTTGTCGAGTTGGCCGAACGTTACGGCTTCCGCCACGTGCAGCTCACCATCTCAGGAGATGAGCATGACACCACAGTGGAGCAGCAGGCACGCGCGGCTACTGATTGTGGACTGCAGCTTGTCGGCCATCTTCCATCTCCTCAGTTCGACATCACAGGCCAGTGGCTGAACCGAACCCAGATGCACAAAAGTATAGAGTTTTTTGCGGAGCTTCTGGCCCGGACAGCAGTGCATTCGAGTGAGGCACCGGCAATTCTGCACCCGCCCAAGCTGCCTGCTGACGTGCTGTGTGATCGCTACGGTCGCCTGCTGACGCAGCGCGTATGCGTGCAGCGTGTGATTGAGGCCTATGTGGCGATGGCTGGTTGGATGCAGCAGGGGAAGATGGCGGTGGCGCTGGAAAACAACTCGTCAAAAAAGCTCCGTCTTACGTTCGGTGCGTTGCCATCACATCTCACTGACTTGAGCGGAGAGCTGAGGCAACGGAGTTTCGACATCGGGTATTGCTTTGACATCGGCCACGTGAAGGCCAGCGTGGTGCAGACGCAGGTAGCTGAGTGGATGGCTGCGATAGGGGACAGACTGTTGGCGTTGCACTTGCACTCCGGAGATCCGCATAGCCATGTCACCCACGATCCGGTGACTGAGCTATACTCTACCACGCGCTGGTTGGGGCTGGCTGCATGGCTCGCACAGTTGCAGGTAGTAGTGCCTTGTGTGCTTGAGGTTCCGGTGTCTGAGGGAGCAGCGGTATCGGCTCAGACGCTACATCGCCTGACAGAACCTATACCCGAGGCAGTTTATGTGGATGTTGAGTTGGCACCGGGGTAGACGGGGCCCGCTTTTGCTGGTGTGCTGAGGAGCCCAATCGGCCCAGCGTGTTCGCATCTGGACGGCCGACGGCCGTCCAGATTTTGTGTGCGGCTGCGACCGCAGAAATGCCACCTGGATTTAGTCTGTCACAGTCTCCGTAGTGATCTCCGGTAATCCTCCAACGTCTATCTGCGTCAAAGCCACTGTGTAGCCGTTGGCGTCGTTGGCCGGAAAATAGAAGCCCAACCGCACTAATCCTTCGCCTAGTGCGGAGAGTTTGAGCCTGTCGGACTTTTCCATTTTGCGATTTATGTACAGATTCATATCTTCCGGCTCAGTGCGCCAGTGCATATAGCCATCCTCAACCCACAGAGTTATCTGGCAGGTCTCGTCGGCCCAGGATTGGGCTTCCTGTTCACTGAGAGCACGGACGTAGTCGCGATCCGGGCCGATGGTAGTCCGCGGTTCGCTGTCGGCTGCACCCAGTGCGTGTATCGTCGTCTCGACGTGACGATTAGCTGCTGCCACCAATTCACCCTCGATGACCATCACTTTTATGGTCAGGCCTTCCTCAATCGGGGGTAGTTGGACTGCTGATTGCACAGGGTGCTCTTCAGGCGGCGGCTCGATATCCTCAGAGACACTTCGGCCGGAGGCTAACAGACACGAACGCAGCAGCAAAATTGCTGCTATCAGCAACACCGCACCTGCAGCCACACCTGCCCGGGTTAGACGTTGGACCGCGATCGGAGATGCACCACTGGAGTGTCTACGATGGGACGGGTAGAGTTGACAGGCGGCAGCTTCCTGTTGGATGGCGGCTGTTGCAGGGGGTGTTGCCTGGCCTCTTGGCATCATCCCATACTCGACGCAGGCAACCGTAACGTTGTCGCGAACTCCACGTTCCAGGGCACGATTCACCAGTGCTTCGCAACCCTCGCCGACTGTAGCCGTTGCATTGATTGTGCTGGCGATGTCCTCATTCGGGAGTACTTCGGTCAGGCCATCTGAACACACCAGGTAGATACTGCCCGTTTCCAGTGGAATTGATACCAGATCAGGAACAACGGTGTCAGCTACTCCCAGCGTGCGGGTAACCTGGTTGCGCAAAGGCGAGCGTGCGGCCTCTTCTTCGGTCATGCGCTGCTCCTGCACCTGACGAGCAACCCATGAGTGGTCCTGTGTGATCTGGTGAATGCCGCCCGCGCTGATCCTGTAGCCACGGCTGTCACCGATATGGGCTACCACTGCGGTGTCATCAGTAAGTGCTACAACTGTCAGGGTAGTGCCCATATCATACTGAGCCGCATCAGTCTGCGCCTGCTGATAGATGCGAACATTTGCCAGCTGAACAGCGTATAACACCGCGTCGGCCGCCGGAGCGCCGCTTAGCCTTGCCGCCATATCACTGGTATCAGTGGTTTGCAAGGATAGCACTTCAGCGATGGTGTCTGCAGCAATGCGACTGGCCACCTCCCCGGCTGAGTGGCCGCCCATACCATCAGCCACCGCCACGACCGCCCGAAACCCCCAGAGACTATCTGCAGGATTCAGCTGTAACGCGATTGCAGCATCCTGGTTGTTTGGGCGACGACCGGTGGCTGTACTGTGACTCACTCGTACCTGCTGGCACGCATCTATCATGTGCGCTTCACCTAAAATTGTCTGGGGCGGCCTGATGTATTGCCGGCCGCACTCCTACAGACCCTCGTGCGCAGAAAACACGCACGAAGGCTGCCTCGGGCGATTTCACGCTGAGTGTTGAATGCTAACCCGAACCCATGCCGACGTCTTCAGCTGGTTGCTTTGTTTTCGGCCATCCGCAAAATAATTGACGATACGGTCTTCATGTGTATTCCATAGCTATGGTTCGTACACCTGCCTGGCTGCTCAATCAGACAAACAAATCGCACCGGGGGGTGTGATTTATTTGTCCCGGTGCGATTGCGAATTTAGCTGTGTAGCCTCGCCGAGGTTGCGCTATTTTTTTACAGTCGTGAAGGTCGTATACTTGCCACGTTGGACGAGCAACAGCACACTGTCACGCTGGGTTTCCTTGATCAGTTGTCGAGCCTGCTGCAGTGTCCCCACTCTCATGCGGTTGATGGCCACGATTAGGTCACCTGTCTCCAGTGGCATGGAGCTTTGCAGCTTCGTTTGGTCCAGCCTGAGGACGACCACACCGCGAGCTTCACGAGGCAGTTCCAGCCGGTCGCGGAGTTGAGCAGTGATATCTGTAGCCCATAGCCCGCTGAGGATTTCGGCGCCGCCATCGGAGCTAGCCTCCGGAGCCGGCTCGGCTGCCAGCTCATCCGGTGCTTTGGTCAGAGTTGCTTCTACGGTTTGCGGTTTGCCGTCTCGGAGCAACTCAAGGCGTACGGCAGCTCCCGGTTCAGCTATCCCGATGATCGACTTGACCGCACCGGGGCTGTCCACTTCTCGGCCGTTGACTTTGATCAGGACATCACCGACGTTAACGCCCGCTTTTGCAGCCGGACCATTGGGCTCAACGTAGGATATCAGTACTCCATTGCGGTCTTTGAGACTGAACTGTTCTGCCAATTCTGGTGTGACGGGTTGTAGCCCTACCCCCAAGTAGCCGCGCACAAACTCACCGTGCTTGCCCAGGCTTTCCATTACTCGCCGAGCGAGATTAGATGGGATCGCAAAACCTATGCCCTGATAGCCGCCAGTGCGGCTGAAAATAGCAGTGTTGATACCGACCACTTCACCTCGCAGGTTGATCAGAGCCCCACCTGAGTTGCCCGGGTTGATGGCAGCGTCGGTCTGGATGAAATCTTCGTATCCACTCTGCCCGAGAATCCCCAGATCAGCACGTCCCTTGGCGCTGATGATACCCATAGTCACGGTGCTGCCGAGGCCAAACGGGCTGCCAATTGCCAGAACGATATCGCCGACTTCGGCTTTGTCCGAATCAGCGAAAGGTAGTGCAGGCAGATTGCTAGCATCTATCTTCAGTAGTGCGACATCACTGTCCTTGTCTGCACCTTTTACTTCGGCGACGAGCTCTCGTTTATCAGGAAGCTGAACCTTGATCTCGTCGGCCTGAGCTACGACGTGAGCGTTCGTGAGGATATAGCCATCGGCACTAACGATGACGCCTGACCCCAATCCACGCTGGACCTGTTCTCGTTGCCATTCCGGACTGTCACCAAAGAAACGGCGGAAAAATGGATCATTGAAAAAAGGATTCATGCCAGGGTCTGACTTGACTACCTTGGTGGATGCTATGGCTACGACGCTAGGAAGAGCCGTCTTTGCAGCGGCAGAAATTTGCGTCTGATCAATCACCTGTGCATTGGCAGGAGCGACAGTGGAAATGTCAACGCCTACTCGATGCGCCCGCTCCATGCCATAAAGCAGCCATCCACCTGCTACGAGCGCTACCACAGCCGCCACTACAACTACCCGAACAGTCTTGCTTGTACGAAAATACTTCATAAATCGTTCACGTCCTTTCGCCAATCCGCGACAAAACTGACCTGTCGTATGTCACTAGTTGGACGCGTTTACTGGCGAAAAGTTCTCTACAAATGTCATGCCTGAACACTGGACGCATCTGACAGAGACCTGCTGATATGACCGATCTCTATGCGTGCATTCATGGCCTCACGGGCAGATTCGATGAGTGCCGTTGCCGCTACTGTCACCGTTGTCTCTATCGTTGCCGAGAGACCCCGTTGCTTGCCTTCTGAAACCAGATAGAGAGCATGATACTCACACTGCGTCTCGCTACCAGTACGCCACACAATCTGACGAACATGGATGTCTCCACTCATCAACTCAGTGAAGATATGCTCAAGCGGAACGCGCGTCCGGCCACCGGACCGACAAAACGACCAAGTCGGTAGATGCCGTTGGAGTTGGGCAGATGGCGAGTTGCCAGGACCAGCTCCAGGCCGTCCATATCATCCACGATTGCCTCATAAATCGCATCATCATAGGTCACCTGGAAGCCATTTTCGAGCCGCTGTGTCTGTGCATGCGCCATGCCGTCGGTGACCAGCAGTGGCACCACGAATTCGACGAGTTGCCCACCCTCAACCTGCGGGGTGATGGTCAGGCCGTCAGGGGTCAGCTCGTAGCTTTCCAGAACTGCCTCGGCGCCGCACAGGTCGCCGCTGTAGCGCACGGTAAACGCGACCCGTTCAGCGCACTCTTCATCCACATTTACGTCGGCAGAGTATACCCCTGCACAGTACCGGCTTGCTGACATGCCCGCCA
>JAAYSP010000182.1 GCA_012518355.1 candidate division WS1 bacterium
TACCACCGATAGCGTCCCGAAGGCCAGGCCAACTGAGATGGCGTGCGTGCGTAGGTGATGTGCGCCGGGGGAGAGATTGACCGAGATGGTTTTCTCGCTACTGAAGTGTAGGCGATGGCGTGAGGAGGGCGGATATACGGATACATCGTGCCAGCGCCCTATAGGGCAGTAGGGCATCGTCATCGTCGAAATCACCGCAACCTCTATTCGCCTGACACTGCTGCCCGAGCCTGCCGTGCCGAGACAAGCGGCGACTGCATGTCTGCATGGCCGGAGCCGCACGTATTACAGCGCAAGCAGACCGGACGTGCATGTGCGGCTGACACTGTGACCACAGTAACCTACTACCAGGCTGGGGCTGAGACAGCCCTGACACATCACACCCTTGCACTATCAGGAGCCTGCATTCACGCTCTGTACTGTGGCGCACGAAGAATCTTGCTTGTGGTTTGCACAGTCGGTGATATGTTTCGCGTCTAGCCCAATCCCCTTCAATCCCGCTCAACCTGACTCTCCGTTCAATCTGACCGTAGCGTCACCACTTCGGTGTTTCGCCATCCGCCAGCATTTGCCAGTTCTGGGTTCGGAGCGTTCGGCATATCCGACATAGGGAGGGAGGTAGCTGGTGTGCTCATTTTTGAAAGCTGTAGCGGCGAAAGGCAGATGCGCAGGACTTGAGTTAGGCACAGAGACGCGGCACGACGACCACGACGACATAGACACGATGCATCGCAAATCAGATGGGGGAGGAGCAGTATTACTGGCGGGGATGAACTGGACGCACACTTGTTTGCCACTCAAGGCTTAGACACTAGCGTGCTGGCTGATAGGCACCACACAACTACCACCAATTGCCCTATCTCTACCAGACGGGCTGTACAGATAGTAGGCACACGTCATAGGACGGCGCCTCCATCTTCGGCGGGTGCCGATATGAGGTGGTGGGTTCTGGTGGCAGTTAGGGATAAATTATGACCCCTACCGCACAAGACGGCAGGGGTCTGATCTTCTAGAACCTAGAAGCCGGGTTCAGCCGATCGCGTGACCATTACGTTCTCTGCTCGGGGGCCCTTCGAGTCGCTGACGATCTCGAACTCGACCTGGTCTCCTTCGTTCAGAGAGCGGTAGCCCTCGCCGACGATGGCGGTGAAATGTACGAATACATCCTCGCCACCCTCAACAGCGATAAAACCATAACCCTTCGCGTCGTTGAACCATTTTACTTCGCCGGTAGGCACGTGAAGACGCACCTCCTTCTTGTGTTAGCTCGCCAGTCTCAGCCTAGCTTGCCAGAGGCACGTCTCCGCAACAAGCTCCCAACCGATAACCCTGGCCTTGAGCACGTCATATCAGGCGCGCAATACGCCGATACTTACGCATCATACCCCTTGTGCGTTATCTAGTCAAGGGTTTAGGAGCTTGTTTCTAAAAATGGCGGGTGGTAGTTTTTTGGAGAGACCTCGATAAGTGCGACTGATTACACGCCTGCGCCCCGATCGAGAGGTCATCAACCTGAAGTTTTCCACTGGTTACTGCTCATGGAACACCACAAACACCCACACATTCGCAACTATCAGAGGGCTGCAGACCGTCCTCACATGTAGGGCGGAGCATGGTGTGCCTGGGGAGGGATATTTGGTTGTGCCAACGCCCCTGGGTGAGCCTACATCGGCTCATGATCGGGGGCCGCTAAGTGACATCAAATAGAAGCTGTACACGGTGGCAACACGATGGCATGGTGGCAATACGGTATGCAACATAAGCGATATATACAGCGGTGATGTCCAGGCCAGTGTTTCCGCCTGTAAAAGCACTACAGCTTGAAACGTGCTGCAATTATTTTCTATATGGTGTACAATACAGCAAGATAACGGCCATTGAGGCCGCTGCGAACACCCGTAAAGGGAGAATAGAAGGCCAACCAAAAGGCCTGGCGGCAGGCGATGCCTGTAACCGCAAGGCGGTTGGCGACGGAGGTACATTGCCATGCAGATCCAACCTGATGACTTGCACAGCGATTTCGAAGTTGTCCTGCAGAATCGGGAGCCCCAGACCCGTTCGACCTGGCTGATGCGGCAGGCCGGTGAGAGGTTGGGCATCCCCGATGATGAGTTGCAGGCACTAATCGCACCTGAGCAGGTCAAAATATTCCGCATTCCATGCAGGATTCTCGGTAAGGTGGTCAATCTCAACGGCTGCATCGGGCTGCACAACTCGGCTCGCGGACCGTACAAGGGTGGAATTAGGTTGGCCCCGGACGTCAACATCTGGGAGACCACCGAGCTGTCGCGGCTAATGACGCTCAAGTGTGCTGCCTGTGACGTGGAATTCGGTGGCGGGAAGACCGGTATCCGGTTGGATATGGCGGAAATGTACAAGCTTTTCGACATCAAGCCGCGAGATCTGGCATTTGAGAAGACAGTAAGTATCGCTGTCATTGAGCGGTACGCTCAACTGTTTAGCGACCTGTTCAGCTCCCATCAATATATTCCCGCACCTGACATGGGTACGGGGCCTGATGAGATGGCGATGATCTATGGCGAAACCTGGGACCCCGCTTCCGTCACTGGCAAAGGCGACGGTGTGCCTGGATGGTTGCCGGGACGCAAGGAAAGCACCGGCATTGGCTGTTCGTACATGACGCGAAGGGTACTCACTGAGGTAGTCGGTGTTGACCTCGAGAAAGCGACGGTAGCTATCCAGGGATTTGGCAACGTAGGACGCCCTCTGGCGGTTGACCTCGCAGAGCACGGCGTGAAAATCACCGGGATTATAGACATCTTCGGTGGCACCTACAATGCTGACGGCCTGAATATAGATGACTTGATGGATCACTTCGCCGATACCGCCACAGTGAAGGATTTCGCAGGTGGAGAGGCGATAGATAACGATTCGCTGTTTCGCCTGGGAGTAGACTGCCTGATTCCGGCAGCCGCCGGCGATGTGATAAACGAGAAAGTCGCCTCGGAGATACAGGCCAAGGCAGTGGTCGAGGCAGCCAACATGCCCACCACTATCGAAGGCATGGAAGTGCTCACCGAACGTGGCATAGCAGTAGGCCCCGATATCTTGGCCAACGCTGGTGGTGTCATCGCCTCCATGATGGAGTACTCTGCTTCATTGTCGGCTACCAAGCCCGACAAGTCAGAAGTCTACGAGGTAGTCCAGCGCAAGATCGGCGACAACTTCGACCGCGCCAACGAGCGAGCGCGTGAAGAGGGTATCGGACTGACCGCCGCTACCGTGGAGACTGCTGTGGAGCGTGTACGTCAGGTGATGAAGGATCGCCGGATGCTATAGGCTGGACACGAAACTTGTTTCGTGACCATGGCTGAAAAACAGGGGGGCCGACTGCAGTGTCGGCCCCCTTCTCTATCTCTATGACTGATGCGGCTACATTTTCATGAACTGCGCTCAATTTGCCTTGTCAGATGCCTGAAAAGTGCTTCAGCCGCTTGACGTGGCCCTTCACGTTCCATGCCGTCCATACCCAGCCGAGTGCGTAGCTGGCCGACAGACACCCCGAGGTCGTGAGCCGCAGAGAAGTACTTGTGGGCTAACTGCTCGTGCAGATCCCGATACTGTGGGGGGCCGAACGGATTGGCGAAATAGGTCCGCACCAGCCCTTTTTCATCAGTGGTGCCTTTGGCGGCACGCACACCGGAGCGGAAGATCTCCAGCGATTCCTCGGGCTTGCGGAAAAACTCGAGTATGGGTGTGGCCTCTGTGACCGGCTCATAGTTGTTTGCGTACAAGAGGTTCGATACCCGGTGGCCGGCCACCACCTGGCTGTACTCGGTGAGTGGGATCACCAGACGCGCATTGTCACGATGCGGGTTCATGAACACGCTACGGTCGAATCGTCCGAACGCATAGCCCGGAGCCAGGTCGTCGAGACGCAAAAACGCGCCGATCTCGGTGCCGTAGGCTATCATTTGACCGTCGTCGGTCAATAGCAGTGAGCCCATGTCGTCGAAAATGACGGTCATATCCGATATCCACTCATCTGCCAGAGTCTCGAATGCATCCAGCGTCTCAGATTTGCCCGCAGCACTGTCGCCTACGATAACGATGGACGTCTCGGGGCCGCTACGTAGACGCAGATGAACCATGGCCCCGTGCAGCGGCAGGCGCCCCCGACGCATCATGATGATGTTGTGCAGCGTCAGGATCATCTTCTTGAAGTAGCCGAAGTAGTCTACTTCATCAGATTTGGCTATCGCCCCTACTGCGATGCTTTCCTGTTCATCATAGTAGAACACCGTCGGTTCATCATCCATCTGCTGTTCGGGGATACCGAATACCATGATGCCGTCAGGCCGCTGGCGCGCCTCCTCATGCCCCGACAGCTCAAACAGGTTGACAAGACTTGTCGCCAGTGCCAGATAGTCACGGTCAAAGTAGACATGAAAGTATAGCTCGCCGACGCGCACGGGGATGCTCATCCAGCGCTCAGGATCCAGTTGCACATTTTTGAGCGGATGCTCCTCGATCAAAACGAATTTGCCACGGCGAAAAGTGCTGCGCGGATACAGGACCACCGGTGGCACCAGTAGCGCCAGGCGCACCATACGGATGGATTTTAGCTGTTCGTAAACGCCGCCGGGACAGTCCCACTTGATGCGTTCTACCAGCAGACTCATATTTGCGCCTGCGGGCGTTTGCCGGTAGACTCTTGGCCAGTGCCCGCGCAGGTTGCGCGCAATTCTTCGGTATGCCTCACGTGCCAGCGACCCCAGGTCCTGGTTGTTGAAGATGAAAGGCATGTGGCCTTCGATGGCGCTGTCACGGCTGTCATCGGCTGAGGCCTCCAGAATCAGATAGCGCTCAAGGCCTCGCCAGTAGTTGTATAGCTCTTCCACTATCTCCGCGAGTGTAATTGGATCATCGGTCAGTACCGCGCAATCAGGTGCGCGTACACGTACATCCTCCGCTGTCATATCCACGAGAAGTGCCAGTACTCTGGCCAAACGTACTGCGGCCAGTGATGGGGCCTCGAGACTTCCGGCTGTGTCCAGGCTGTCGAACAGCTTCAGATGCACCGAATCGCGTTTCAGCAGCCGGTTGATGAAGCCCTGTATGACCTTGATCGCGTGCGGGCTTTGCAGTATCTGTGCAGGCTGGGTGCACACTGCGCCGGTCATGTTAACTATCACACTGCGATCGGTCACTTCGCCTTGCATGTCCCACATATTGCTCATCCTTCGTCATGTAACGTGCCGTGAAGATGCGGATGCTTTGAGCGCTCTATATAGCACTCTGCTCATATTCTGGTGGCCTGGTTGGGCGCACAGCTAGTAGCCTGGTTGAGTTCACCATTTGAGTGCCGGTTTCCGCCATGTGCGCATGCGCTCATGCTGGTTGTGCTTGGCGCTTACGCTTAAGCTGATACAGGGCTTGGCAGTGTCAGCGCCAAACCTCGCGCCTGATCTGGTGCGGTATGAGAAATCGCCACTTCCCCTTTGCCCCGAGCAAACCGCGTCCGCTTCGGGCCAGCTTCACTCACAGCGGCACAACGGCTGCACATTCATCTCGAGAGCAAGCTGTGTGCCAGTGCGCAATTCAGCACGCTCACCGTCAGCTACAGCCAATAGCGCTGTATCACTGCTTGTGCTTCGTCAATACATCGTGAGACCGGGCGTGGACGCGATGCGATCGGGACAATGCACCGCGGGCTACTCGACGGCCGGAAGAAACTCGACGGTTGGGTATCCGCAGAAGTCCAGCACGTAGCTCCCGTTGGCAGTAGGATAACGGAAAGTGCCCTCTCGAGCAAAATCGCACTGGCCGGCAGTGGTTTTCATCATCGGGCTGCCAGGGTTCAGATACACATCAGCATACTTGACTACCAGTTGCTGGCGATCGCCAATAGAGTGGCCTGTGCCGGTCACCGCTACGCCGTCCACATCAAATTCGGTCAGGAAGTGGCCGTCCACGTCAATTCCCGCGTCTACCATGTTTCGAAACTGGGTTATCTTATGCACTACCGGGCAACTCAGGTCGTCCACGCCATGAATTATGACTATTTTCAGGCCGGGATTGGCCTCGTGAAGCATTCGGCAGTGCTCCAGATTGCCGAAATCGCGTATCTGCTGCATGTCGGGTGACAGGAAATTGGCATCAGCGGGATTGCGTGAATACTCGGCATTCAGATGGCTGCCATACTCACCGGTGCCATACGCGATACCGTCGGTCAATCCCGGCATGCCGCAGATATCTACTCCACAGGCGAAAGTGTGGGGCGCCAGCTTCATCACCATCTGTGTGACGTTGCCTCCACCGGACACGCCCATCGCGTAGATGCGGTGCTGGTTGAACTCTCGCCCCGCCTGATGCAGTTGCGTGTAGATGTGGTACAGGGCTCCGATGCAGTCCATGGCTTGTAGATAGCCGTGGTCGTAAGGCCACTGTCGATTCAGTTTCCAGTCATCTCCGCTCTGCAGATAGTTGACGCTGGTCGCGATGACGTTGTAGCGTTCGGCGAAGCTTTGGCACCACTGCACATAGTGCGGCTCGTCATACACCCCACCCCAATTGTGTAGCACCAACATCAGGCCGGTATCGCGGTTGACACTCCCCGATGGCTCTTCGACCCACATGCGCACTTTGCGTTCGCCTGGCTTATGTGGCCAGTCCTGCGCGACGAATTCTTGATCCTGCTGCAAAACCATCTGCAGTACTCCTTCCAGGGCTGCCCTGCAATCACGCATGTCGCTGTGACGTCGGTGATTGTTCGACACGTCGGCACTGTCTCCCTGCATCAGAGGAGAGGCAGCGGCTCACGTCCCGCATGCTTTGCCTCACTGCCTCCCGCACTCGAGGGGCAGGGTGTTGTAGCCCGGCATGGAAGTGTATGTCATACACTGTATCCCCGATTCGAGGGCAGTGTGTTCGCCCCTGCCAGGGCGGCCCATCTTCCGCTATCCCTCTGCATTTGAGAGGGGAGGGCAGGTTTGTGCTAGCCGCAGAAGAAATTTCATCCACGACTTCTGGCGGTTAGGGTAAGACATCTGCTTTGCATTACTGATTGCTATCAACACAGTTATCATATCGGAAGGAAAACATGATGGACTGGCCGACTATCACTGCAGTTGTGGTTGCATGTGGCGTCCTGCTTGCCACCGTCCACGCAGTTGGCGAGTTGCCTGAACCTCAACGGCATACCTTCAACTGCTCGGCCGATGGTTCGCGATGGCCGTACCTGGTTCAGCAACCCGCTGATGCTGTCTGTGCTGTCCTGATAAATCTGCATGGCCACTACAGCGATCATCATCAGGGTATGACAGAAGACATCTACGGCAATCATTTCGGCAGACTGAGAAGGATATGCCGGGAGCGTGGCTGGGTCTACGTCTGTCCATGGTATGGAGGTAATTCGTGGATGGGGCCGGTTGCCGAAAGTGGCATGTGCGATTTGCTGGCGGTACTGCGAGAACAGTGGCCCGGTCGGCCCATCTATCTATCGGGCGGTTCGATGGGAGGAACTTCAGCGCTGATATTCGCCGTTCGACAGCCTGATTTGATAGCTGGAGTAGTGGCGCGCTGTCCGGCGGCTGACATCGAGAGCTACTACCATTTCGCGGTAGATTCTGACAGCGCAACTCTGCAGAACATCGCAGCCGCCATACGCATCAACTACACGATGGATGGGCACGACCTGGCTACAGAACTCTCCGAACGCTCGGCCCTGAAGCATGCTGAGCAGCTAACCATGCCGGTTTATCTCTGTCATGGTGCCAGAGATAAGCTTATCCCCGTGGAAGCCACACGCGCGCTGGCCGCCCAATTGCGTGAACAGGGCAGGCTGGTGTACTATCTGGAACTACCTGAAGGCGATCACGATGCTCCTGTGATACAGACTGAGGATTGGCGCCAGATCATGAATTTTCTCGAGCAAGCCTGATACTTTCCGCGATGCGTTGGCGGGCCAGCTCACATGAGACGGCATCAAACGCCCACCTGGACAGCACTCTGGGTATATAGCAATTGACCGCTGTATCTCACTGTATCTCCTGAGTCTGGCCATCCGAGGATGTTTGGAAGATGACAATCGCAGGACTGCCCACGATAACACCATCAGATTGCTGGGCGACAACGAATCTCAGCCACTGGTCAAGCAGGCGCATTTGCGGCAAATGGCAGTAGTGCGATTGTGACGTCTGTGGCTGCGTAATCGGTGCGTGGCATGAACCACAGTAGAAGAATTTTGTTGCACTGGGAGACCGAGTGTAGCGCATGGTGTCGGAGCAATAAATGACAACTGAAGTGCTCACCTCGAAACTGTGTTGACAAGCACCGGCATAATACCATAATCTACGGTGTGATTTGACAAAAATATCCTTTTGGAGGGCCGCTCGTGACGAGAAAACTGCTGCTATACGTCGTAGTTGCTCTCGCGGTAACGGGCTCAGTAGCGCAGGCCGACTACTACTTTTATGGTGTCGGCAACGATGAATTCACTCAGGACCCTGGAACCCTGTGGTCTTCGTTGTCTTTCTATTCGCAATGGGACGATTCGCGCATGACGATTCGCCAGAATTGGGACGCCGACGATCTCGTCCGTGATAGCCAGCGCAACTCCATGTACGACGACCTTTTGTGGTACACCCAGAATCTCACGGCAGGCGATTTGTTCATGTTCTTTTACGCAGGGCACGGGGGATGGGTGGGCAACGACAGCTACTACCCGGACGAAGGCAACACTCCCCGGCCTCGGCCAAACGATCCAAAACCTGCCAACCCGCCGCCGTACGCATCCGATGAATTTTTCGGATGGTCGGGCAGCACGAACTACATGTGGGATGATGACCTGAAGAATATCTTCGACAACTTCCAGGTTGGAGTTACGACCATCATCATCTCCGGGGCATGCTATTCGGGAGGATGGATTGGCGGCACGCATGATGTAGACAAGAGCAAGCCGGCGCTGAATAACGCTTTCTGTGGCATTTTTGGAGCACCTGAACATGCCCAGGGCATAGGTGTTGGCTCGGGAAATAGCTTTGAAATACTGCTGACAACCGCGCTTACCAATACGGTAGCAGGCAACTTCTTCACCATGTCGGAATGGTACGATGCCGCCATGGCATACGGAGAATCGCATTACTATAACATCAACCGGGCGTGGAATACGGCGCCTACGCCGTACTACTACTGGCCAAGCGCCGATTGGGCACCTAGCGCATACGAAGCCACCTGGATTGATGACGGAGAGAGGAGCCGCTGGGGTTGGCAGGAGACGTATCTGCAGCTCCGGCCGGTCTTCTATTCAACGCTCAACGCAGAGCATGATCGTACGGTCACCCCGGAGCCTTCCACGATTGGTCTGGTGCTTGTCGGTCTGGCAGTGCTTCGGGCTCGGCAGCAGAGGCGTCGCGACAACTAGACCGCGTTTGATTGGAGCGTCACGCGAATGCTTTTCGGATTTGCCAGGACTGACATAACGCCTCGGGTAGGCGTAGGACTATATGGTTTTGGCGCATTTCTCAATCGCAAGTCCACCGCAGTGCGCGCACCGCTTTACGCTCGTGCCATGGCAGCTTCGGATGGGCAGACGTGCGCAATCGTGGTCAGTTGCGATCTGGTGGGCGTATCAGGTGACATCACCGAACGCGTGCGAGAAACGGTGGCAGCAGCGACCGGTGTTCCCGGCCAAAATCTCTGTGTTCACTGTACCCACACCCACTCGGGCCCCCGAACCAAGTATGGGATAGGGCAGGGGGACATCGATCCACCGTATCTTGAGCTCCTGCCAAACCGCATTGCCGCTGCCTGTATCAAGGCGTTCGAGGGTCTTGAGCCCGGCGTGCTGCATCATGCCACAGTGCCCTGCGTAGGTCTGGGATACAACCGCGAGCACGATGTGCGTCCTGCTTTGCAGGATGCTCTGCGTGAAGACTGGCGCCCCGCCATGCCTGAAATAACCGACACTGAAGCGCAGGTGTTGTCTGTGTACGGTGACCAGGGTTTGCGCGGCTTTGCCTCGTACTTTTCCTGCCACCCGGTTGTGGGATCAGAGTCGAGCACTTACATCAGCAGCGACTTTTGCGGGGTGGCAACCGATTTGCTCCAGCGCGAGCACAGCAATGCGATCGGGCTGTACCTGCAAGGCTGTGAGGGCAACATCAACTCATGCGTGGTTCATCACAGCGAACAGGATTCACTGCTGGCCCTGGATGTACTCGCGTCTCGCTATGCTCGCCAGGTGCGGCCCGGTATCAGTGACGGTGCGCCTCTGAACGGAGATACAGTCGCCGCCCTGTCGCGCCGCTACCGTCTTACTCGTGCACCCCTGCCGATGGAGCTTCTGCGCGACAGGCTTGCCGAGTGCGAAGCCATACTGTATGCCGATGATGCCGACGACGGCGACCCCGGATGGCGCAGAACTGTGGTCACTGCGATGGCGGTGCGAAAGGAACTAGCCAGACAGGAGCGCGGTGAGCCTTTCGATGACACAGTCGAGGTCCAGGCCTTGCGTATCGGAGATCTTACTATTGTAGGCGCCCCATTCGAGATTATGCACCGCTATAAGCGTCGCGTCCAGGCCGAGTTTTCCACCCCGGTGCTTGTGCTGAGCATCTGCAACGACAGCCTGGGCTATGCGCCTGAAATCGAATCGTTCGATATTGAAGACAACTATGCGGCCCGCACTGTGCCGTACATGCTGGGCTACCCGCCACTGGCGCCGCGTGTGGAAGACGAATTGGTTGCGGCCATGACCGAGATGGTGCGCAACGTCCGGTAATCTCTTCAGGATTTCAGAGTCTGGACGCCGACAGTGCTACGCATGCGCCACACAGTGCTACACAGCCTCATACTGCCCTGATATCGTGGTGTGTCGTGGCGGATGTCTGAGCACATCGCCAGGGCTGGATAGCCTTCTCTGCCATCTCGGCCTTCGGGAGTAGTCACCATGACTGATGTACGCCCTGGAGCGCGAGATATAGGTCTATGCATAGGGCGGTTGCCTACAGGTCGCCTCAACGCTATCACGAATGTGCCGGATGTTCGTGTGGGGCATGTGTCAGTCATCCGCGGTGAGGGGCCACTGATCGTCGGTCAAGGCCCTGTGCGTACGGGCGTCACGGCGATTGTCCCTCATGGCGGCAACCTCTACACTGACCGGGTCTGCGCGGCAGTGCATGTCATCAACGGTTTTGGCAAGACGGTTGGCCTGCCACAGGTCACGGAACTGGGGCAGATCGAGTCTCCGATTCTGCTCACCAGCACACTGAGCGTCTGGAGGGTGGCTGATGCGCATCGCCAGGGCTGGATAGCCTTCTCTGCCATCTCGGCCTTCGGGAGTAGTCACCATGACTGATGTACGCCCTGGAGCGCGAGATATAGGTCTATGCA
>JAAYSP010000078.1 GCA_012518355.1 candidate division WS1 bacterium
ACGCTGTTGCCTGGCTGGGCAGGCGGATGCTTAGCTTGAGTACATCATGCATTCGCTGGCATGGGGCATTTGCTGGGTTTGCACAAACGCCCGCCCCACCTCCAGCGCCTCCAGTGTCCGTACAAAATCCGCATTCTTAGTCGCGCGCGCCTGGACGAATTTGGCCAGAGACTTCGACTCCGGATAGTTGGTCCGGAACATAATCCGGGTCCCGGCGTTGGTCACTACCGTGTCATGGAAATCGCGGATCTCCTGCGAAGCGACAATTATGCCGACACCAAACTTGCGCCCCTCTTTTATCAGGCGGGGCAAAGTCGGGTCCTTGGCCACGCGATGTGCTTCATCTAAAACCACCATCAGGCGCAACTGCTCCTGCTCGCCCCACAAAAACATCTGGCGGTAAATCCGGCGCAGCATGAAGGAGACAGCCGCGTGCTGAAGCTGCTCGATGGGCAGGCCGCCCAGAACAACAGCAGTCGGCCGCTTGAGCATATCCTGGAACGCTCCGCCATCGGTGACATCAGCGAACAGCCCGAACTCCAGCAGCTGGCGGCAGCGGGCCAACACGTTTCGCGGTTCACCCGGCTCCTTTTCTATCTCCTCAATGCGCCGGCTGAGCTCGGCCATGGACGGGTAAGCCGCCTCCTGATCCACCTGCGCCAGGCCGTAGCTGTTCACCAGCGCGCGGTAGACAAGATCGCGCTGCATATCACCCAGCCCTCCGACATAGCCGATGACTTCAGCCACTTCATAGCTGGTAGTTTTCGGATCGGGTATCCCCTTGCCAGGAAGAGCGATCGGCTCAAGCGGGGAAAATGGCAGGCCCTCGGTGGCATCCAGCCTCTGCACCATGTCCGTTCCGGCAGTGCGCTCCATGCTGTCTGCCAAATCGCCATGAAAATCGAGCACGAGAAACGGTACCTGATAGCCGGCAAGCTGGCCCAGTATATGCTGAACAGTAGTAGACTTACCCGACCCGGTACTGCCCACCAGCAGCACATGTGGGCTTCCCTGAAGGCTTGGCGTCCAGCTTACCTCAGTATCGTCTAGCGCAAGCCGCCCCAGCGATACTGACGGCGGCCCGCTGCGCGCCTCCTGCGGCCTGCCATCAGCGGGCGGCGCAATGGCAACCCTGGCCTCATCAAGCCGCGCGGATGCCAGCTGTGGGGCCTCATCTTCTGTGCCCGGCTCATGCTCTACAGCCGCCTCAACCTGTCCTCCGGACGCCACGGGAAGAGCAGCCTCAGCCTCGACAACCTCAGGCTCAGCGGCTTCAGGCTCGGCAACTTCGAGTTCCGCAGCTTCAGGCGCAGCAGGCCCGGGCTCGGCGGCTTCGGGGCTGGCGATCGCAGGCTCGATGGCTTCAGGCGCATCCGCCGCCTCTCTCCCCAGCCGCGTGCGGAACTCAGTCTGGCTCTCGATTGTCTCAGCGCCAAGCAGCTTGATCTCGTGCTCTCCCACGGTGACTGAGCGCGTTTTCAGCACGTTCGGCTGGACAAGAAAACCCAGACAGCTAGGCGCGGCCTGCGGATATACAGTCTCCACACGCCGGATGTAGCCTCGCACAGTGTCATATTCTTGGCGGTCTGTGATCCAGCCATGTCGCCAAGCGCGATCCACATAGTAGGCGAGCAGCCCGCTAAGCTCCGAGCGCACCAGCGCATGATCCGGCCGCGGGTCCGGGGGAAAATAGCGCTCCATGAAACGGTCACGCGTGTGCTCCATCTGGCGGACCATGTCCGCAATCAGCTCTTCTGGCGGGATCCTGTGCTCGCTGGTGCGGAACTTCACCTCGATGAACCTGCACCTGACGGTCCTGGAGGTCAGGGTTACAGCCAGCAGGTCGCAGCGCGAGGAAGAAGTATCACCACCGGCCGGAGCAGCCAGCAGGCGGGCATGAGGGTCAACCGGTATGAGCACCGTCTCGTCCAGCTCCCCGGAGGAGCGCAAGAAAGCGGTCACCACTGCCAGACCCACGACTTCCTTGGCCTGCTCTTCGTTGCCGATGACCCGCATAGCCAGTCTGCCGGAGATTGCCTTGACCGTCCTGAGGACCGCATCCACGCTCACCTCGTCGCTGCTGAGCTCAAGGCTGTCTAGCGCCTTGCGCAGAACCTGGGCGGCCTCCTCATACCAGGAGGTGGTCACGATGAGGCGGTGACCGAGGCCATCTGTAAACTCGGGGACATGGTCTATGATGTACTTCCTGGATGCTTGTGACAGCTCCGGCTCGCGTGGGTAGTCGTAGTACTCGACACCTATGTTGCGGTCAACTGTCAGCACCCACTCAGACTGGTCATGCAGATAATCCAGCAGCTGCCTCTGCGCGGGCCCCAGGTGGAGAGTTACCGCCGGAACGGCACCGACTGGTGTCTCTGGCCCCACCAGCCGCGCGACCGCTTGCAGGTGCTGGCCATGCGCCTTCAGCATGCGCTGTGTATTTCCGCTGCCCTCTTCATCTATTTTCACGTATCGAGTCCAGCTGCACTCCAGGCCATCCAGCGAGAAGTCAGTAATCCAACGAGTCAGCAGGCCTTCCGCGGAGCTGCTGTAGGCAGGGCTTGCGGCCGGTGAGATAGCAGAGACTATAGGGCTAAACACATCTGTGGCGATGGAGATGTTGACGTCATGCCCCGGCAAATCTCGGATGTATTCCAGGCCGAACGGCCGGCGTGCCAGCTGGACAGCCGGTGACAGATGGGACGAGCCCCGACCGGCGCTGTCCCGCTGCAGAGCGCTCATGAGCTGCGTCAGCGCAGGAGCCGGCGTCTGGGGGCTCTGGGTGCCGTGCACAACCAGATCAAGCTTTCGCACAGATGAGTTGCTATCTTCGTCCTCATCCTGTGACTTCGCATAGTACCGCAGGGCATCTGCCACCAGGGCGCCCCGCCCGGGATTGACCGCCTGAATGCGGAGGGTAGACAGATACGGGTGCAGGGCGGTGAAATCATGCAGGCGTTCGCCCACGGTCGAAGCCGAGAGGGTTGACGATTGATCTGTGATATCGTCAAATCCGACCATGCTTGCGACATCGCCGAGCACGCCATCGGGGTCGCTGACTTCCGCAGGCACCAGGACCGGGTGCAGAAACGATAGCAGACCGGCGCTCACGTACGGATTGCCGCTCACATCGCACACGAAGGCTGGCAAGTTATAGGGCTGCAGCCGCTCGAAGAGCTCATCAGCGATGCTATGCTTGCGTTCTCGCGACGACATTTGCAGCATCTGCGCGATCACCGTGGACATGAAGTCCCAGTGGGCCAGATACCAGGCAAGCTTGAGCGGGTGCGTTGGCAGTGACACAACCGCTCTGGTCGTCTCTTCACCCCTGCGCACGTCCATCTGCAGGGTGTCAAGTGAGCACACCAAGCGGAGCTGGTCGGCATCAGGCTCAGGCGATTCCAGCAAGTCGGACAGCAGTTGGAGGTAGCGGTTCAGGTAGTTCTGGATACTGTTGCGCAGCTTCTGATGTTCGTCGTCGTCGTATAACTCCAGGGTGATGATCGCGCCGGGCTGGCCAGCGGCATTTTGCGGTCTCTCATCCTGCCCGTCCTGGCCGCCATGTGCACGGCGCTGCCGCAGTATCGCCTGAAAGCAGCGTTCTCGCGCGTTGAGAAACAGTCGCCAGCTCTCGTTCTCGGCGATATCGTCGGGTGCTTCGATGGCTTCGAAGTCCTGCTCTCTCAGGGCATCCACGACACTTGCCGCCCTGTAGCGGCCTAGCTCTGACGGGTGCTGCAGGCAGTGGCGCTCCACCGCATCGAGAAAAACGGTTGATGCTACCCGGTAGATGTGACGGTTGTTTACCATAACCGGGTAGTAGACGAGCCTTTCGTCTTCCTGCTCCTGTGCCAGCCAGATCGCCTCAAGTGCCGTCTCTGTCTTACGTGCCTTCATGGCGTACTTAAACAGTGCCATGGCAAGGGATGCTTCAGTTGATTTGCGTTTGGGGCCGGGCTCATCTTCAGCCGCTGACCTGTCTTCGGACAGCCAGAACGGTATGCTGTAGGCTTCGACTACTTCATGCCCATCGCTTATTTGCTGTCGGATTTCGTTTCTCCGACTATCCAGTGCGGCCACGCGAACCTGGACCTTTGAGACTTCGATATCTTCATCAACAGCGACTTCCAGCTTCGCTGTACGGCGGCTGGCTGGTATGGTCATGGACGGCAATTCAATCCCCGCGACTTCGTCGGGATCATAGCTGTCCCGATCCGGCACCAGGCTGACAGACCACCTGCTCACGTTTCGGGGCTTCACCGGATTGGTGGTCCATTTCACGGTGATTTTCTTGCCGATCGGTGCATGCAGTTCGGTTCCCGGGCCTTCGGGCTGCATAAGTCCGCATCTTTTGATAACTGTACCCTCAGCATCAATGAAAGGCGTCAGTTCGATGCCTTCCAGGTCTGATGGCTCTATCCGCGGGAAGCTCCATTTCTCGAAGGTGAGCTCACCGGCGTGCTCTTCGCCCAGCGCTTTCAGCCATCCGCGGACATCGTTTAGCGGCCTGTTGCCGAGCGCTTCCACCAGTCCTCTGGAGACTTTTTCGGGCTGCACTCCGATTCTGGCCACTCTGTCGGCCACGCTCATCTGAGCCTGCGCCGGCCATGCCAGATCCCGCACGCAGTCTCTATTCTGGCGCAGGCGGTCGGTCATGCGCTCGGGATCGTCGAGGTCTGGCACCAGTCCTACCATCCACAGATGTTGGCCGATTTCCTCAACCGACTCACAGCGGCTCACTCTGTCGAGAAACTCCAC
>JAAYSP010000094.1 GCA_012518355.1 candidate division WS1 bacterium
CCTGACACTGCCATGTATTCTATCACAACGCTCAGCTCCCGCACAGGCAAGTGCTGCTTTCCCGGCATCATGAACTGCTTTGACAATCCCTCGATTTGCCATGTATAATCGCATTTGACCCGCACAGGGCGCAGGGGGCATCCACTGTTATGAAGCAGCAATTCCCGGATCGACTGATGCAGGCCGTGAAGGCCAAAGATTCGCGTGTCTGCGCCGGTCTTGATCCACGGCCTGAGCTGCTGCCTCCGGACCTCAGCAACACGTCCGATGTCGTAGAGGCGACAGTACGATTCTGCTGCGGTATCATCGAGGCTATCGCTCCATACGCGGTCTGTGTCAAGCCCCAGGCTGCTTTTTTTGAAGCTCTGGCACCCGACGGCCTCGCTGCTATGTGGCGCGTAATCGAGTATGCCAAACAGCATGGCCTTCTGGTTATATTAGACGCAAAACGCGGGGACATAAGTTCAACAGCGCAGGCGTATGCACGTGCCTGTTTCGGCCTGCACAATCAGGCATCGCCTGCGGCTGCACCTGACGCCGTGACGGTCAATCCGTACATGGGTGCTGACACGATCGAACCGTTCCTGGATGTAGCTGACTCGGTGCAGGGGGGGCTGTTCGTGCTTGTGAAGACCTCCAATCCGGGCTCTGGCGACCTGCAGGACCTGAAGACTGACTGTGGGCACGTCTACGAGAAGGTCTCCGACATGGTCTGTGGCTGGGCCGATCAGCGCACCGGAGAGTGCGGGTACAGCTCGGTTGGTGCGGTAGTGGGTGCGACTTATCCAGAGCAGTTGGCCGAACTGCGCTGCCGGATGCCCCGCAGCATCCTACTGGTGCCCGGCTATGGTGCCCAGGGCAGTGGTGCGCGGGATGTGGCCGCTGCATTCGACGCTGATGGATTGGGTGCGGTAGTCAATTCATCCCGTGGCATCATGTACGCCTACCGCCAGGCCGACCAGAACTGGCGTCAGGCCGCTGCGAGAGCCGCCGGGACCATGCGCGAGGACCTAAACTCAGTGTTGCATTGAGGCAGTTCGCCGCAGATGGCCGCAGTGCGGGCAAGTTCTTGCAGTCCGCAATGCAGGTGCTGACGCAGGCTGTGAGGCAATCCGAAGCAGATCGCCTCAGATCGAAGCGGCTTTCCTCGGCCACGACGCGGGTATTGGCACAGATCGAAGTCGCCTGAAGTAGGCTGAAGTAGGCTGAAGTAGGCTGAAGTAGGCTGAAGACTGTGGCCGCAGATCCATAGATACTCACGTTTATTTTGCTGCACCGCACAGAAGCCGGGGCAGGCTGGGAAGACAGCTTCGCTATCAGCTCTGTCGCGCACAGCTAACCTGGTGCTTTTGCATGTGCGGCCGAAACGCCTGAAACGTGGCTCATATTTCGTGATCAGATTCACAAATCGCACCAATCCGCCCCTACCGCTTATAGTTGTACAGGAGTTCATATGATGGATGCTCTGTCCGTAGCCAACCTCGTGTCATTCGAGGACCTGTCTGGCCGGGATGTCCGTCGCATACTGGACACTGCCGAAGACATGGCCAGAGCTATCGGCTTTGATGGTGATGCTCCGCCGATACCGGTGGCGCCACTGGATCGGATACTTGGCATCGTCTTTTTCGAGCCCTCCACCCGCACCCGCCTGTCTTTTGAGTCTGCCATGTTGCGCCTGGGCGGTCAGACATTGGGCTTTTACGATGCGGCCAACTGCTCGGTCGCCAAGGGAGAGACGCTGGCTGATACCATCCGCGTGATGAGCGGTTACTGCGACATACTGGTCATGCGCCACCCGTTGTCGGGCGCTGCGAAGGTGGCGGCTGATGCGGCGAAAGTGCCGGTCATCAACGCCGGCGATGGCCACCGCGAGCATCCCACTCAGACGCTCACCGATCTGTTTTGCATCCGCCGTGAGCTGAAGCGGCTTGATGGGCTGAAAGTGGGCCTGTGTGGTGACCTGAAACATGGCCGCACTGTCCACTCTTTGGCACCGGTACTGGCCCAAATGGGCTGTGAAATCATCTGCATCTCGCCGCCCGAATTGCCCATGCCCGAGCGGTATATGACGAAAATCCAGGCGGCCTCGGGGACCCGCCCGGTTGAAACAGATGATCTGCAAGGCACTATAGCCGACCTAGACGTGCTCTACATGACCCGCATGCAGCGTGAGCGGTTTGCTGACTCGGCCGAGTATGACAAGATCACAGGCTGTTTCGTGCTCACCCCCGAGATGATGGAGAAGGGGCGCGAGCAGCTCAAAGTGCTCCATCCACTGCCTCGCATAGATGAGATAGCGCCTGAGGTAGACGAGGACCCGCGAGCAGCCTACTTTCGGCAAGCGGCGGGTGGAGTGCCTGTCCGCATGGCATTACTGGCGCTGCTACTGAGGCTGCCTGAGTACGATGTGAAGGACAAAAGCATAGGTCTGGGCAAGGCACCCAGATACACTGAAGCTGCACCCGAGGTGGTCGCGCCCAAGTCGGAACTGCAACCGGTTCCGGGCAAGGGCCCATGCAGGAACCAGCAGTGCATCACCACCACCGAGCCGGTTGAGCCGGCATTCGTGAAAGCCGAAGACGGCCCGGTGATCTGTGCCTACTGCGAAGAAGAGCAAACCGAACACTAGGTCGCCAGCAGAGGCGGCTATACAGGAGGACGTACCATGTGCGGACAGGCTGGAGACTATGTAATCCCGCTGCAGCAAGCGAAAAAAGTGGCCGTGGCATACTCGGGCGGCCTGGACTCAACGCTGATTCTGCGGACTCTGCAGGAACACTATGGTGCCGAAGAGGTCCTGGCGGTCACCTGCAACGTCGGATTGACTGATGCCGAACTGAAAGAGTGCAAGGAGAAGGCTGAACTGGTGGGCGTGCCGTGGACGCTCATCGAGGCGACCGATGAATTTGCAAACGATTTCATCACTCGTGCGATTATGGCCAACTCTGACTACGAAGGCTACCCGGTTGCTACATCCATGACGCGCCAGCTAATCGCGCGCAAAGTCGCCGAATTTGCCGTTGAGCAGGGCTGTGATGCCATCGCCGAAGGCTCCACCGGCAAAGGCAACGATCAGTACCGCATGCACAACGTCTTCAACCTCTTCGCTCCCGACCTGAAGGTTCTGGTACCGGTGCGCGACTTCAACTGGACGCGTGAAGAGGAAAAGAAACTCTCGGATGGCTATGGCATACCCTACAAGGCAGGCATCGGTGATGACCTGACCATGTGGTGCCGCTCTATCGGCTCAGGCGAAGTAGACAACCTGACCATGCGCATACCACAAGAAGATTATGTCTGGTACAAGTATCCGGAAAATGCGCCTGATGAGTCGGTGGTCATCACCATGGAATTCGAGCGGGGGCTGCCGGTCAACGTAGATGGCAAGACCGATCTGGTGCAGATCATCCACTACCTGAACGACCTGGCAGGGACACATGCCATCGGCAAGATAGACATGTTCGAAGACGGCCTTATCGGCCTGAAATCACGTGAAGTGTACGAGGCGCCCGCAGCGAAGGTGCTGCTGACTATCCACCGCGACCTGGAGCAGCTCTGCCTGACCAAGGAGCAGGTGCAATTCAAGCCGGAGATCGAGCGACTGTGGGCCTACATGGTTTACCACGGCGGTTGGTATCACCCGGTCAAGCAGGACGCCGACGCCTTCATCGCCTCAAGCCAGTGGGCAGTCAACGGCAAGTATCAGGTGCAGCTATACAAGGGCAACATAGACATCATCAGCCGCGAGTCAAGCAGCGGCCTGTTCGCGCCGGAGCTGCGCTCACTTGCCACCACCGGCTTTGATCAGCGTGACAGCGGTCCGGCGGTGAAGATCCACGGCTTCCAGTACTCCATCCTGGGCCACCGTGGCCTGCCGTATGCCTAGCTTCACCAGAACCGTCTCGGCTCCAGAGAGCGCTTCTGGGCCGTAACACTTGTAGCGTATACAACCGGGGAGGGGTCGGAGCACGCGATAGGTGCTTTTGCCTGTGACATTTGCAGGCTGCTGCAGATGGTCGCGCTGTCCGGCCCCACTCTGACAAATGCGAGTCAAGACTATTCGGGCCGCTGCCTCACCGGCCCTCTATGGATTGAGAGACTATGACTGAGCACAACGCAGAAGGTAAATCCACCAAGCTGTGGGGCGGTCGCTTTGCCTCCGATATGGCCGATATCGCGCTAGACTACAGCGAATCCACGGTTGCCGACTCCGAGATGATCGCAGAAGACATCTGGGGTAGCCAGGCCCATGCCATCATGCTCACCGCATGTGGCATCATCAGCGAGGACGATTTGCGCCCTATACTCGCAGGGCTACGCAAGACCGAGACCGAGTTCGAGGCGGGACAATTCACCCTCAAACGCGAACTCGAGGATGTCCACATGAACGTGGAGGCCTATCTGCGCGCGGATTCGGGCCCGGAATTCGCCGGCAAGCTGCATACTGGACGCTCGCGCAATGACCAGGTGGTCACAGATGCCCGGATGCACCTGCGCACCCGTCTGCTGGGCGTGCAGGCAGTACTCACCGACCTGCAGCGGGCTCTTCTGGCCCAGGCTGAAGGCCATGAGCGCACTGTCATGCCGGGCTACACCCACACCCAGCATGCCCAGCCTATATCGCTGGCCTTCTGGCTGACTACCTATGTGTCCATGTTCACGCGCGATCAGCGCCGACTTGCCAACGCTTATGAGATAGTCAATCAGAACCCTCTGGGAGCCGCTGCACTCGCGGGCACCAGCTTCCCAACAGATCGCGAGCTGTCAGCCCGCCTGCTTGGCTTCGATGGTTGCCACGAACACGCACTCGATGTGATAAGCTCCCGCGACTGGGCGGTCGAAGCGCTGTTTGCCCTGACCATGCTCATGTGCAACCTCTCACGTTTGGCCGAAGAGTTCGTGCTGTTTTCCACCTACGAGTATCGCATGATCGAGATAGACGATGCATACTCCTCAGGCAGTTCCATCATGCCGCAGAAGAAAAATCCGTGTATCGCCGAACTGTCTCGTGGCAACACCGGGGCGGTATATGGTCGTCTGATGGAGCTTCTGACACTGCTGAAGGCTCTTCCCAGCGGGTACAATCGCGACTTCCAGCAGGACAAGCCGCCACTATGGCATGCACTGCGGCTAGTCGAGCAGACCATAGTGGCGATGACGGCTATGGTGGAGACGGTCAAGTTCAACACAGAGCACATGCGGGAGGTGGTGGGCCGTAACTTCGCCACTGCCACCGAACTCGCCAACTATCTGGTCGCCGACCGCGGCCTGGCCTTCCGCACCTGTCATGAACTGGTGGGGCAACTGGTAGCCACCCTCATCGCAGAGGGCAAGACACTCGATGACCATGAGGATGTGCAGCGCATACTCGCCGCTCATGGCCAGGACCTGACGCTAGATGAGATAGCTGGAGTGTGCGATCCCGAAGCCTGTCTGGCACGCCAGCGTAGTCTGGGCAGCACTGGTCCTGACAGCGTGTTGCAGATGTCCAGACGCTTCACGGAGATGGTCAGCGCGAATGCAAGCGCGGTTGAGCAACGCATGGAGCATCTGCAGCAGGCTCACGAGAAAACCAGACATATCGTGGACACCGTCATCGCGGGCGGCTCACTGTCAGACTGCAACCTACAGGTATAGGGCACGGCGGTTTGCCTCATCTGGAGACACGGGCATGGTACAGGAGAAGTGTAGACTACTGAGTAGCGAACAGGTCGCGCCCGGTCACTGGGTGTTGCGGTTGGCTGCACCGGCTATCGCGTCATTTGCTCGGGCCGGTCAGTTTGTCCATGTGCGCATCCCGACCACCTATGACCCGCTGCTACGCCGCCCCATCTCTATCATGCTTCCCGAGGCCAGACAGGGCAACCTGCGTTTGCTGACATGTGCCGTAGGGCGCGGCACACGCATGCTTGTCGAGACGCCCATCGGTACTGAGCTGGATTTGCTGGGGCCACTGGGCACTGCCTTTCCGCTGCCAGGCGGGCCCGAGTTGTCGGAGGCGAAGGAAGTGCTACTGGTGGCTGGCGGCATGGGTGTCGCACCTCTGGTGTTTCTGGCCGACACTCTGCGCGGCATGGACCATCATGCCTATGTGCGGGGGCTTTTCGGAGCGGCCACTGAAGACCTGTTGGTCAGTTGGACCGAATTCGCTGCCCGCTGTGATGAGTTTTACGTTAGCACTGAAGACGGAAGCGCCGGAGAGCAGGGTCGAGTGACTGACACTCTGGTAGCACAGTTGGAGCGTGGACAGGCTGATGTGGTGTACACCTGCGGGCCGATCGCGATGATGGCGCAGGTGGCACAGATGTGCCACGATGCAGGGGTGGCGTGCTACTGTTCGTTTGAGCAGCGCATGGGATGTGGCGTGGGTGCCTGCCTGAGCTGTGCCGTGCCCGCTGCTGGCGGCGGATATGTGCGAGTATGCAGGGACGGCCCGGTGTTTGCCGCTGATCGGCTGGACTGGGAGGCGATTCTTGATGACATCTGAACGCCCGGACATGTCCGTGCAGCTCGGCAGTCTGAGACTGCGAAATCCGGTCATGACCGCTTCTGGCACCTTCGGCTTCGGAGTGGAGTATGCTGAGTGTGTGGATCTGGAGCGGTTGGGAGCGGTCGTCATCAAGGCAGTCACCGTCGAGCCGCGGATAGGCAATCGCCCGCCACGGATCGCCGAGACCGCCGCGGGGATGCTCAACGCTATTGGGCTGCAGAACCCGGGAGTGGACGCGGTAATCGCAGAGAAGCTGCCCGAACTCGCGAGCTACGATGTGCCGATCATCGCGAATCTGGCGGGCGAATCGGTGGCCGAGTACGTCCAGTTGGCCGAGAGGCTGACCGCATGTGGCTATGTGGCGGCTCTGGAGCTCAACATCTCGTGCCCGAACGTGTCGCATGGGATGATGTTCAGCAGCAGTCCGGAGCTGACCGGTGAGCTGGTGGCTGCGGTGCGTCGCGTCACCGATCTACCGCTTATCACGAAGCTCTCGCCGAATGTGACAGACATAGTGCCGATGGCAGTGGCGGCTGTAGAGGCAGGCAGCGATGCGCTCAGCCTCATAAACACACTGCTGGGCATGAGTATAGATGTGGCACGGCGGCGTCCGATGGTGGGCAACATAACCGCGGGACTGTCGGGGCCTGCCATCAAACCTGTGGCGCTGCGGTGCGTCTGGCAGGTGTATGAGGCGGTGCAGGTGCCACTTATCGGCATGGGCGGCATCATGGATAGCCATGATGCGCTGCAGTTCATCATGGCAGGAGCCAGTGCAGTGGCTGTCGGTACAGCAAGCTTTGTCAATCCCGCCGCCTCGGTGGAGATAATCGGGGGCCTGGAGCAATACTGCTGCGACCATGATCTCTGCGGCATCGGTTCACTTGTCGGTGTCGCCCACAGCTAGAACAGAAGTGTCACGAGGCTGATTTCTGATGAAAAGCCCTCTCCCACCGGTGCGGATCTCACCGGCACTGTATGCCGTCTTCGAAGCGCATGCTCGCCGGACTCTGGAAGCGGTGCGTAGCGTAGCTCACGATGGCACAGCCATCTACATGCCCGACGATTCCGGTGACGAACCGGCGTTGTGGACCCGAGACTTCTGCTACCTGGTCGAGGGCGCTGGGCATCTGATACCCGCGGCTGAGATACTGGCAGCGATAGACTACCTGCTATCGCGACAGAGCGGCGATGGCACCATACCCGAGCGTGTATATGCCGATGGCAGGGCAGTGTATCTGGCCGGTGCTGAGGATGCTCCACTGGGCAATCGTCCGCCCACTGACAACTCCCAGTTCATGGCCAAGCTACTGTGTGCCTATGTGAACCATACCGGTGATCACAGTGCGCTCGACCGTCGTATGGAGCCGTTGATGGCAGCGATGGATGCAGTATCGCTTTCGCGTGACGCGCTGGTATATATAGACCCCAACTCGCCACATGCAGGGTATGGCTTCACGAACTGTGTGGGCAAGACGGGGAAGGTGTTCTTTTCGTCTGTGCTATACTGGGAGGCATGTCAAAAACTCGGGGCTATCTGCGCACGTTTCGAATACCATGAAGACGCGCACTACTGGTATGAGCGCGCAGAGGCGATAACCGATAACCTGAGCCAGTTCATGGATGGGAGCCTGGGCCTGTTTGTGGCCGCCAGTGAAGACTGCCGGCAGGTAGATATCTGGGGCAACGCGTATGCGGCGGTGATGCGCGTCTCATCGAAGACGCAAATGCGCCGTATCGCCCGCTTTTTCCTGGATTTTCAGGACCAGTTCACCTGGCATGGCTTCATCCGCCATCTGCCGGAGGGGCAGTACTGGGAGCGGCTACTGGCCGACGTGCAACCGGGCACCCACCAGAACGGGGGCTACTGGCCTCTGCCCGCCGGATGGGTAGCGCAGACAATAGCCACAGTGGACGAAGACGCCGCACGAGCGTTGCTGGCTGAAGTGGCGACTGAGCTAGATGAGCACGGCGTCCGCGAGTGGATATCACCTCAGGAGCAGGGAAGCGGCCACCACGCGGCCAGTGCAGCAGCACTGTTGGGGTCGGTTCAGAGCTCGAAAAAACTGTGAGCAACCATCTATCTATCGCATGCCCGTCACCCGGATGGAGACAGCCATGAGTTGCGACAGAAAGTGCCAGGCTCTGGACGGGGCGATGGTCACAGAACTGCTGCACCCACGGCATGATCCCGTGCAGAGGGTGAGCGTGGCTGAAGCAACAGTATCGCCGGGTGGGCGCACCAGTCCACATCGGCACCCGAATACAGAGGAGATATACTATACCCTGTCGGGATGCGGGCAGCTGTCGGTGGGCAATCAAGTGCAGGAGATGACGCTAGGAAGTGTGCACCTGATACCACCGGGCATGGAGCACTGGGTGAGATGTCTGCCGGGCGCGCCACTGCGTTTCCTGTGCATATGCAGTCCGCCGTACTCTGATGATGACACGGAACTGACCGGAGCGGTGCAGGTGTGAGATATGGACTGGCTGCAGCGGCGAGTGTGGGAGCTGGAAAAGCATCTGGGTATGACCATAGTCCTGTGTCCGCTGCACAGTCCTGACCCGGCTTTTCGGGGACGGATAAGTCGCCGCGGCAATCGCGTAGTCCTGGAGTATCGTGATCGGCTGCCGGGCTTTTTCTGGCACTACGACATCTTGCGTGAGCTGTTTTCGCATCTGGAAGCAGGCTGTATGGACCTGACCCTGACAGATGACATCCCTGAGCCCGCCCCGTGAGCAGGACAATCGCTCCCTCCGGCCCGGTCGCGGAGGCCAGCGGAGAACAGTGCTCGGCAGATCACAAGTGAACACAAGTAGCATTTGCCACGGAGTACCAAACGTCATGAGTCAACTCGCTCGCATTGGTCGTTTCATCCGCGGCCTCGTCATAGCGGGTAGCCTGGCCTGGACACTCATCGCTTTTAGCGGTTGCAGTACGCCCTCTGCTAATCCGTTAGTGCAGGTGGGTGACAACAATGCCATCACAGACGTGCAGTTGCAACAGCACCTGGTGCAAACCAGAGGTGCGGCAACTCTGTTGGAGATGATTGACACCGCGCTGATCACGAAAGCTGCCAGACGAGAGGGGCTGACAGTTTCTGATGTAGAGCTGCGAGCGCGGGTGGAGATGGCGGCCGCTCGTCTGGGGAGCAAGGAGAAGCTGGTGGCAAGCCTGGAGACAGTGGGCAGGAGTCTGGAAGACTATCAGGAGGCGTGTCGTTTCGAATTGCTTCTCGATAAACTCGCGGCTCTATCCGGAGGGCTATCCGACGACAAGCTCCAGGCTTACTATGACGAGCATCGCGGTGAGTTTGAGCACGGCCCGCAAGTCCGTGCCCGCTGGATGCTGTTCGGCGACCGCGACAGCGCGCAGGCAGTCCGTCAGGTGCTGGAGGATCCCGAGGCTGACTTTACCGGGCTTGCTGAAGCGCTCTCAGAAGACGACGTCACTGCGGCGCAAGGCGGCGACATGGGGCTTTTCGGGATCGATGATTATGCCACTGAAGTGACTGATGTAGCGTTCTCACTCGAGCCCAACCAACTCAGCCAGGTGTTCGAAGTGCCTGACGGCTGGGCTATCCTGCAGACGCTTGAGAAGCGACCGGGTGGGATTGAGCCGTTCGAAGCGGTGCGCGACAGCATCAACGCGCGCTTACAGTCCGAGACTCTGCTCAGTTCCCGTAGCGAGTGGCTGCAACAGGCTCGTGAGAGTGCCAGGCTACGAATCCGAGACCCAGAACTGCGCCGTCGCGTCCAGCAACTGATGGACGATCGTGCTGACTTTGAGCCCACACGGCTACCTGAAGCCGCAGATTTGCCTGACCTGAGCGCTCTAAGCTGACTGCGGGCGACACACAGACCTGCTTCCTGAGCGCACGATCTGTGAGAGGCATGGCAGAGTGTGAATCGAGTGCACGTATACCGGCAGTAGGCAAGACGAGTAGTGTAGTGCTAACCCGAAAAGTGAAGCCCGCGGCCATGTCCTCATCGGAGGATTGAGCCGCGGGCTCATCGTTTTGACGTCGTGAGCTGGCTGAGTTAGCCGGCTACCCAGGCGAGGAACTCGTCATAGCTTCCTGCGAACTGGGTGAGTGTCGCGACTACCGGAGCATAGTCGTCGAACTCATCTACAGTCATACCGTCGGGCTCATAGGCCTGGCGGAACAGCTTCGACTTGTATAGCTTGTCGAGATATCCTGCCGGCAGTTCGGCCCACATGCCGTTGGGATCTATCTCACGCGGTTCGCTGTCATACTCTTCTTGCTTGTTGGGGAACACGGTCAGGAAGATCGGCATCGGTCCGTTGGTAATTGACCTGTCGATGTTCCACGGGCCTCGTCCCGAAGCGGGCAGTGGGATGCTCTTGGTCATGCCCAGGCCGCCCTGTTCTGGCGGCAGGCACAGCATCTTGTACTCGCGCTGTCGGACTGCCGTGGTGCACCAGGTTTTGACTTCCTCCCAGTCGCTGACACCTGCTGCCTTGAGCTCCTCGCCCACCGGGTCATCCAGACGTC
>JAAYSP010000093.1 GCA_012518355.1 candidate division WS1 bacterium
GCACAGAAACTCGTCACTGAAAAGTACTCACTCGACGCCATGATCGAACACCACGTGCGTCTGTATAGACACTACGGGAGCGGATAGATAGCCAGACTACCCGAGGGCTTGCCTTGGCAGCGACCTCCGAGGAGCCATCCGTGGTACTCCTGCAGGTGCTGGAAGCCATGAAGAGGGAGCTAGACGGGCCGCCGTGGCGCAGAAACTAGTCACTGAAAAGTACTCACTCGACGCCATGATCGAACACCACGTGCGTCTGTTGATAGACACTACGGGAGCGGATAGATAGCCAGACTACCCGAGGGCTTGCTCTGGCAACGACCTCCGAGGAGCCATCCGCGGTACTCCTGTAGGTGCTGGAAGCCATGAAGAGGGAGCTAGACGGGCCGCCGTGGCGCAGAAACTAGTCACTGAAAAGTACTCACTCGACGCCATGATCGAACACCACGTGCGTCTGTGCAGGCGCTACCGGAGCAGATAGATGGGCGACTTGCAGACACCGGAAAAACGGCTGATGGTGGCCTGCTGCGGACAGCAGGAGTACGTCGCCGCCCTGCGTATGCAGGAGGCGCTGGTCGAGCGCAAACTCGCCGGAGATGCCGATGACTGGCTGCTGCTGCTTTCTCACCCGCCGGTGGTAACCGTGGGGCGGAGCGCGACTGCCGCAGATGAAGTCGCTGTTCGCGCACTGAAGCACGACGGTGTCTCCGTGGTACGTGTCAGTCGCGGCGGCCGGTTGACATACCATGGGCCCGGGCAAATAGTCGGCTACCCCATAGTAGATCTGTCCACTCACCGGCGAGATCTGCACGCATATATGCGCGATCTGGAGACTGTCATCATCCGTACCCTGGCCGATCATGGCGTATCCGCCCACACAGAGCCCGCGAAGACCGGTGTCTGGCTCGATGGAAAGAAAATCGCCGCCATCGGCATCGCGGTACGCTCCTGGATTACGTATCATGGATTTGCGCTGAATTTGGCTCCAAACCTGCGGCATTTCCGTACTTTTTCCCCCTGTGGGCTGGATAGCGAGCAAGTGAGCAGTGTCACAGAGCTGGGGTTCGAGCTAGATGAGGATAGTCTGCGACAGTCTCTGGCCCAGAAGCTGGGCGAGGTACTCCGGCGCCAGATATGCTGGACAAGACTGCCTGAAAACTTGACAACTGATGACATTTGAGGGATCATCTACTACAAGCTATGGTAGATAAAACAGCAGGGACAAACACGGACAGCAATCTGGAGTCGGTGGTCCGCACGCCTACCACAACGCTACTGGCAATTCTGTTTCACCTGGGCATGCTCGCCATCGTATTCTCAGGTGCGTACACTGTGCAGCCCCCTACCTATGGCACCCGGTATTTCGCTCTGACCGCTGCTCTGGGGGTCGCGGTGCTGGTACTGCTGTTGGTGTACAGAACCAGCTTCGCCGCCAGCACTACAGGGCGTGCACTCACAGCTCTGATGGCAGGCATCTGCTACAGTCAGGCCTATGACCCGCAACTGACAGCCCTGCTGCCTGCATGGGGCGAGCGACTTCCCATGGTCGTCACCGATCTTGCCCCAAGTCTGGGCACTGCCGGACTGTTGATCGCAGCTATAGGCTGCGCTCTGTACCTGGCGGCAGACGGTGATCGAAAGCCCGTGCAGTTGCCCTTCGGATGGAGCACACTGGTAGCCGCCTTGCTGGTGGCGGTTCTGGGTGTGGTCATGTATCTCGCCCTGGCTCCTCTCTATGAGCTACAGGGTGGGATGTATACCATACTCCTACTGGCGCGTATACTGGAGTACATGCTGCTGTTGATGGTAGTGCAAAGGATGGCCGGTGCCCGTGGAATTGGTGCCATCACCACCGCATACCTGTCACTGGGGCTGATGGCTGCGGCAGCCCACAACATGCTGTCGGGTCCGATGTAAACCCCAGGTCAGCGTAGTCAGAGCAGATAGACTTAACCGGCCAGTGAGCCGGAGATGACGAGTCGATGAGCAACGATATGAGTGTGGATAGCACGGCCAACAGTCTGGACAGCCGACGGTGCCCTATCGCACCACCGTGGCTTTACGGTGCAGTGCTGCTGGTGATAGCGATGGCTCCGTCGCAGTTGTCATGGTCGCCTGATCCCAAACACGGGCCGTTCATAGCCTACGGTGATGCGATGGCGGCGTTGGTGATTGCACTGTGGGCACTGTGGCGGCTGCGCAGTGGGCTGAGCGGGCTGCTGTGGCCGCCGATGGCGGTAGGGGGCATGCTACTGGTCGCACTGCTATCAGCAGGGATGGCCGAGAGTCCAAAACTGACAGCACTTATCCTCATCCAGATCGCGTTATATTTTGCTGCGGCCTACATGCTGTTCGCCGACGTGCTGACAGACAAATCGCGCATCAAGGGCGCTCTGCTGGCACTTGCCCTGCCTACTGCGGTGAACCTGGGGCTGGCCACAAGTCAGTACTTCACCGCTGAGACACCCTTCGAAGTAGGAGCTCTGCTATCGAACCGCAACGTCTACAGTGCCTACATGGCCATAGTACTACCTCTGGGTTTTGGCATCTGGCTATGGGTGCAGCAGCGCCCCGCGCAGTGGGCTCTCGGCGCGGTGATGGTTCTGGGGGCAGTGACAATGCTGTCACCGCCTCTGGTATGGGTCGCGCTCCTGGTGATGGCCGTCCAGACCTGGTTCGCGTCTCGTCCGGCGAGCTATCGAGGCGCGCTGGTTGTCCTGGCGACGGCTGTACTCGTGGTCGTGTTGCCCAGAAATCATGATATCGCGGTTCAGGAGCTGCTGGACGCGCAAGAGGAAGGGCCGCTTCACAAGCTGCAGACTGAGCTGGGAGAGGTGGAAGAAGACAGCTACATAGTAAAAAAACGGTGGCTCGAGTGGATGCCGGCACTCAACATGATGGCTGAGAACTTCATGTTAGGGGTCGGAGGGGGCAACTTCCAGCTCAACATCGGCAGGAGCGAGTACTATGGTTTCCTGCCAAACGTGCGTAAATCGGAGCCAGACACCAACAACCTGTACCTGGTGGTCGGATCGAGCATGGGCTTTGCAGGCCTGATATGTCTGGTGGCGTATATAGGCCGGTTCTGGACCTGGGCGCTGGCACTTGTCCATAGGA
>JAAYSP010000213.1 GCA_012518355.1 candidate division WS1 bacterium
CACGGGCCGCCAGCTTCTTGAGCGCCGCCTGCACGTTCTGCACGCTCATGCGCCTGCCGCCGGTGCGGATGCCGCCGAAAAACGGCTGCTGACCGCTCAGCTTCAGCTCGGCACGACGGGCCTGCCATACCTGCAGATGCGCCAGCGTGTCATCGGAGACCGGCACCACGCGATCGCGACCGCTCTTGCCACTGCTCACGCGGACAGTGCCCGTCTGCCAGTCTATATCGCGCGGCATCAGTGCGACCACCTCGGAGACGCGCAGCCCCGCCCCCAGCATCGCCTCGATCATGGCGCGGTTGCGCAAACCGGTGGCCGAGCGGGTACATGCAGCGCGAAGCGCATCCACCTCGGCAGCGGTGAGCGTCACCGGCAGGCGCTTGCCACGGCGCCCGGCAGGCCCGACAGTATCTGCAGCACTCGCGTTTTGCGTGCCCTCGACGTCTCTCGCAGCTCTCATAGATAGTTCATCCACTTTTACGTTCAGTTTGATATAGTACCTATAATACCAAACCCACAGTGAGATTTCAAGCGCGATTCATGTATTGCCAAACTGATATGCTTTCTGCGCCAGCTTTCATGCCCGCTTCCCTGCCAGTTTTGGCAGCCGGAAAAGCTGCCTCGCAACAGTGGACAGCAACGGCAACTATGGCCACAGATTGGCAGCCGTACGAACTGCCCTCCCCCTCCATGTAGAGAAGCGAGACGTGGGTGGTTGCGGGGGTGCGATACACGTGGCATGGCGCACCGTGGTGACGCGGGTAGCGGCGCGGGGCGCAAGCGCAGAGCGAGGTGGTACGCCGTGTGGTAGGTGGCGAGTGGTACTGTGGACGGCTCACCTCCGCTGACCGTGCTGCCCCACAACAGCGGCCTCCTCTCTGAAGGAGAGAAGGGTATGGGGTTAGGGAGATGTAGATGGGGAGGATAACGGACGGCAACGGCTCCTGCGGCCAGGATGAAGCGAGCGCATGAACGGCACCGGGGTCACGGTTTGTGGTGACACGTTCGGCAGCGGCTCGGCCTGCTGTGATGCAACCGCAACGTGTGGCCTCAGTGCCGTGCGCGGGGCCTGCGGAGATCGGATCACGCGGTCGAGACGTGTGGCGATACGCGGTGGTGCGATACACGTGGCATGGCGCACCGTGGTGACGCGGGTAGCGGCGCGAGGGCGCAACCGCAGAGCGAGGTGGTACGCCATGCGGTAGGTGGCGAGTGGTACTGCGGACGCCTCACCTCCGCTGACTGTGCTGTCTCGCAGTTGGGCAGGATTTCCAGTCCGCCGCCCGGCACCATCCCCCCACAGCCATGGCACGCGGTTGCCTCTGCCCCACAGAGGCATACCCCTCCACACGAAGGGAAGAGATATGAGGGTAGGAATGTGTAGGTGAGGAGTACGGCAGGCGGTGGCCGAGCGCGCCACGTCGATTCCGGCCGCGCGCAGGGCCGGGGCCAGACACGTGAGGCGCTCACTGACGGCACGCGCGTCTCATGCCCCACGTATCGCCACACGTCGTCAAGCCATAGGCTGTGGTTGCGTATGTAGGGGCTTTCCGCGTGCCGTCCGGAGAGGCTGCGGGTAGCTGTGCGGTCAGTGTCCGAACAGTCGCAGCAAGGTGGCGCCCATGCCCAGCAGCGTCAGCGGCGTGTCCAGCCGTGAGCGCAGCGTTTTTTTCTTCGTCGGCACGTATACGATATCGTCCGGTAAGAGCACGTAATCTTCCGTGTCAGGTTGCCCGCGCAGCAATCTGTGGGCATCAACTGTCAGGATTATCGGCTCCTCGCCCGGTGACATCTGCCGGACTATGGTGACATCCGACATCAGCGCGATCTCTTCGCGTATGCCCCCTGCCTGTGCCAGGGCTTCTATCAGTGTCATGTCTTCCTGCCACTGGAAGGCCCCTGGTCGGGTCACTGCACCCAGGACAGCGTACGCCTCCGTGTGCACCGGTACCAGCACAATATCACCGGGTTGGATGGGCAGTCGCCCGATATCAGTGTCCTCACCGGAAAGCAGCGGCCTGATGTCAACTGTGCTCCCATGCCCATCGGCACGCAGGATCCGGATATCGCCTGTATCTGCAGCCTCCGATAGCTGCCCGGCCAATGCCAGGGCATCGGCCAGTGTCAGCTCTTCCTGGAACTCGAAACGCCCACTGGAGCTGACAGCGCCGGTCACGGTGAAGAATTCCTTATCCGGCCTGGGCAAGACCCACAGGACATCTCCGGCCAGCAGCTCAACTGGCGGATGTTCGCATCGCAGCACAGCACTGGGATTGAAATCATCGATGGCGCCATCGGCGCGCAGTATCAAGGCGCGATCCTCATCGGCATCCGAGGGGATACCTCCGACTTTCACCAGCAGTTCGGATAGGCTTATGCTTTCCTGGCCCAGCTCCAGCGCGATCTGCCCACTATGGCCTGCCACACCTATCACGCCCACAAAGCGCTCTATCTTCGGGACCACCATCTGATCGCCATCATGCAGATACGTGTCAGCAGCCTCGCCTGCCATCTGTGCCTGAAGGTCTATCACTTCGCGGGTGCCGGCATTGCGATGAACCACCACACGCGTGAGGTCAGCTTCTTCCAGCGCGCCGCCGACAAAGCTGATCGCCTGTTTGGCAGATCTGCGGCCACGAGGCAGATCACATGCACCCGGCCGCACAACGGCCCCCACTACGTGCGCAGTCGGCATCTGGATGGTGGTGACATTCACAACTACCCGGGGGGATTTCAGATGCCGACCGCCAGGACCGATCGCGTCATACAGTATCTCGCGAAGCTGCTCAACGGTCATCCCGGCAACCTCTATCTCGCCGGTCGCACGGTAGCTGATGCGCCCGTCGGGTCTGACGATGGTGCTTTGATCCCACTCCTCATAGCCCACCACCTCGATGCTCAATACATCGCCGGGCGCTATCCTATAGGGTGTAGCAGTATCATGACTTTGCGGCACCGAAGTCTGCGCATCCGGACGGCACGAACCTGCCGAGCCTATGATGGCAGCCAGCACAATAGCGAAGCTCCCTGCTCTGACCACGGTCTTCGTATGCATGATTGCGTGCACGTCCTTCCCGAGTACTCTCACGCTGCTTTCGGTGCAGATGTGATCACCATGACCAGACTGGGATGCAGTCGGCACAGATGTGACCGCCATGGCCAGACTGGGGCGCAGTCGGCACAGATGGTCTCATCGGGGGGCGGAGCTGAAGTTGCTCGGTCGGTTTGTCCCGCGCCAGCTCGACTGGATGCCCCGGATGTATGGCAGCTCCGGTCTGTGTAGCGCCCCAGGCCGGTACGTCAATCGCGGTCTACATAATCATAGCTGTAGTAGTGCTGGTTCGCGGCCATGCGCACCCGATTTGCCGCGACACCGATGAATTGCAGACCGGTCTCACTGAGCCGCTCCAGTGTCCCCAGCACTAAGCTGCGTTTGGCTTGTGGGCTTACGACGAATACGCAGCAATCGGCGTTAGCTGCCATCACCGTAGCATCAGCGAGAAAAGAAGCGGGCGGAGTGTCCCAGATCACATACTCGGCGAGATCTCTGGCCTGCACGAATACCTGCTGGCCCAGATCGCTCGAAAGCAAGTCCAGAGGTGAAGGGGGGCGCGGGCCGGCCGGGACAACCTGCAGGTCCTCGATATCTGTTTCAACCATGGCCTCTTGCAGCGTTTTCTCGCCCACCAATACATTGCTCAAGCCGACATCGTTCGAGATCTCGAAGATGCGATGTTGTGTAGAGCGATGCAAATCAGCGTCGATCAACAGCACCCGTTCGCCGCTTAGGGCAAGCACTCTGCCGATGTTGGCCGCGACGATGCTCTTACCTTCAGCCGCTGTCGCGCTGGTCACCACCAGTGCGCGCAATTGATTGCGTGCCATTTTAAGACGAACGGTGGCTGCCATCATGCGCAGCGCATTGGCAAATGGCGAATGGCCGCTGTCTGTCACCAACCGATACTCACTATTGCCGTTAGAATACCTGGGCACTACTCCGACCAGTTGCCCGGCTACTGCTTTTTCGAGCTCCTGGAAGTCTGCAAAAGTATCGTCTATGCGGTCAACGACCACTGCCACAAACGCGGCCAACAGCACGGCAAGGGCGATGCCGGTGGCCAGTAGCACAACATCGTCCGGAGGCATGGGAGAGGTGGGGATATTTGCGCTTTTGACGACTTGCAGCGGCGAGATGGAAGTAGCACAGCGGATGTGCTGTTCGTACAGGCGCGACCGGAGCATCGCGTGCATCTGCTCCAGGCTTTCAGCCGTGCGCGATAGCTCCTCGTACTCGATGGCCACCTCCGGCACCACCTGGACGATCTCCTGCTGCCTGGCAAACTGCCTGCTGAGCTCTGTCTTCTGATTGCGGAGGGCGTCTAGTTGGGCACGCAGGGTGGTCAGGGTCTCGCGCATGTGCGCATGTGTCGGGTTGCGTCCGGTTTTCACCAGCGTCGGCTCCATGCTCGAAGCCCTGTCCAGTTGCGCCTCCAGACGGGCAATCTGCGCTCTGAGGCTAACTACCTCAGGGCTGTCTTCGTAGTAGCCCTCCAGCATCGTCTGCAGTTGCAGGTTCAGCTTCGATAGCTGCCGGTCAACGTCCTGTGCCTCTATGGATGGCCGCTCTTCTATCTCGCGCAGCTCAGGTGGCTCCTGCTCCAGATCCTCGGTTATCTGCAAGATTTGCGCGCTGACCGCCGCCTGCTCGACTTCGTTTGCAGCGATAGCGCGCAGGGCGTTTGCCACACCCTCGCCGCCGCTGCTACTGGCGATGTCTATGCCCTCGGCGATGTAGGTGCGCTTTAAGACGGCAATCTGCTGATGGACTTCTCGGAGCTCTGATACTGTGCTCTCCATCTGCGGCTCTAGATACTTGATCGCTGTGACGGCGGCTTCTGTACTACGCTTACATGCGTCTTCCTGATACGCCTGAGCCCACGTGTTGGCTATCTGGGCGGCAGCTTCCGGGTCGGCGTATTGATAGGTCATGGTCATGAGCTGGGACGCTGCATCTCGTATCTTTTCGATGTTCATATTTGTCAGCAGATGCTCGGTCGGCTCAGTCAGGCCGAGACGCTCTTTGACTTGCTGGGCAATCTCGGGGCGTAGCGCGAGGTAGGTGTGCAACTGGATATCGCTCTCCAGGTATCGCCACAGATTGGCCTCAACCTGAAACCCGCCCTGAGGCCCGCTGCCGGCGGCATCGTGGATGACCATCCAGACCGACGCCTGATAGCTTCGGGGGCGTCCGGAGATATACACTATGGCGGCCGCGATGACCGCCACAGAGACCGCCGCCATGATCCATCTGCGACGGGAAAATATCGGCCATAAATTGACTGCAGATGAGCTGTCTCCAGAGGAACTGTTCTCTAAGCGATGATGCATGTCTGTCATGAAGCTCTCCGGAATAGTAGTCGCGGCATTGACACTCCTGCACCTACACTCCTGCACCTACACTCCTGCACCTACACTCCTGCGCCGACACTCCTGCGCCGACACTCCTGCGCCGACACTCCTGCGCCGACACTCCTGCGCCGACAC
>JAAYSP010000053.1 GCA_012518355.1 candidate division WS1 bacterium
TCTGCGCGACATCGGTTATGACCGGCCCTTCAACCTGGAGATCACGGCTGGCCGGGGCAGGGACGAAAGCCTGCGCGATCTTCGCTGCGTGCACGCCCTGAACGTCGCCCGTCAACTGGTCGGCGAATCGGTCTGATATCATACGCACTTCTCGCATTTTCGGGGCTGACCGCTGCCTGCACCTCCGAGCGCCCTGACCACTCCGGCATTTTCGGCATCTCCAGAAGGTGTCGGTGTGAGAAGCTATGATGATGGAAATGCAGTAGAAGTGTGGGCTGTAGCGATCTGCGCAAAAACTTGCAACTACTCGCAAGTCGGCCCCGCGTTCTCTTATGCAAGTCTGCAAGCCAAAGCGAAGAGGAAGAGATAGGCGGATCTCACGCGTCTGCCATACATAAATCTACCATGTAGCCGCTTTGTGGTATCCATGAAATGGTGCGAATAAGTCGGGACGATGGTGCGTCATTGCAGTTGCAGGCGGCTAAAGGCAGACCGGCACCGAAAATCGAGCGCTATCAGACATAACGCAGTCACTGTGCCAGTCGCTGCAGCGGCGCCTCCATAGTTCACTGGCTGCCATCGGCAGTCGGTAGCGCATAACATGGAGCAGAGGATGATGAGCAAGAAGACGAAGGTGATCATAGTCGTCGCAGTGGTGGTTGTGGCCGTCGCGATTGCGGGCGTAGCCCTCACCTCGAAATCGAAATCCACGACTGAATTCGAGGACTTCATGGCACCGAGTATAGGTGGAGACGGTGGTGGACCTGTGGAAGGGCGGTTCAGCACCGAAATCGGCGAGAGCAAAGCGCCTGGTGAAACGGCAGATGAGGCAGCACCCGGTGAAGGCGAACGTGGCCCCGGTGCCCCAACCGGGGATCGCCCACGAAGTCCGCGTGGCGAAGGTGGGCGCGGTGACAGAGAGTGGGGCGGTGGCCCACGTGGTGAGGGAGCTCCATCCGGAGCCGGCCCACGCGGAGAACGCGGCCCCGGTGGTGAGGGCGAACGGCGCGAGAGAGGTCAGTGGCTGCGAGAACGGCTCACCGAAGAGCAGTATGCACAGTATGAGAAAAAGCGGACCGAATTGCGCGAATCAGGAGCCACCCGCGAGGAAAGCCGGGCGGCACTACGCGAACTCCTGCAGTCTTTCGGCGTAGAGATGCCTGAACGCCGCAGCGGTGGCCCCGGTGGGCCCGGCAGTCCCGGTGGCCCGGGTGGCGGTGGCAGGTCTGGTGGAGGGCCCGGAGGTGGTTAGAGCCAGTAGCGTAAAACGCCTCGATAGACAGTACGGCGTCATCCGCATCTAAGCGCCACTGCCCTGCGCGCATCGCGTCCCCAACTGACGCTGCCGCAGTCATGGTACGTGTCTGATTGTGGTCAGTGGCACAGTGAGGCGTGACTGTTTCATACGTAGATAGACGGTTTTTCTGCCGATATACCATGGTTTTGCGGAAAAATATTTTCTCGGTTACATGGCCGGTGTGCGCCCAGTCAGCGCTACACCGGCCTGAAACGTCATAGGGGGGCGACGTCGAGCGTCTGCAGCAGCCTCATGTGGAGGATATCAGGTACCCACTACAGGCCCTCCTTTTTGCTGCGCTGTCACACGAGACAGAGGCAACTGTGAAGCGGTGGCGGAGTGCGCATCAGGGACTCTACAGAGATCGGACGGCATCACCGCCCCGTTCCTCCTGTGTCGCCAGGCAACCGTCTGCTCCTCGCCGGTGTCCTCGTCTCGTGCCACGTACCGCGAACCTCCGGCCTGAATGCATGGACCGCAATTGCAAGAGCATGGCTTGCCGCCCCCGGTTCTGGCCTGTACTGTCTGCTTTGCCCCCAGATAGGGGAGAAAGATAGCTCGAGTATCTACACTCGGCGTCAATCTCCGGGGAACGCTTCGCGGATACGGCCCGCTTTGTATTTGACGTAACGGATGGTGTAGGGCGGCTTGTTTTGCGCCTCATAGTAGGTGCGGGCCTGAAGCTCGGCGATGAGGCCCATCGTGACTAGCTGAAATCCCATGAGGATGAGCAGCACCGCAAGCAGCAGCGCCGGACGGTCGCTCAGGTGCGCGCCGAAGATCAGCTTCTGCACTGTCAGGTACAGTGCCAGCAGAAATCCCAGTCCGCCTGCCACAAGCCCCCAGAGGCCGAAGACCTGCAGTGGCCGTGTGGCGTAGCTGAGCAGGAATTTGACGGTGGCCAGATCGAAAACCACTCGCAGGATGCGTGTGAGGCTGTACTTGGTCTTGCCATAGCGGCGGGGGTGGTGTGTGACCTCCATCTCGGTGATGCGCCCACCGGCCCAGTGCGCCAGGGCGGGGATGAACCGGTGCATATCGCCGTGCAGCTTGACGTCGCGCAGCACCTCAGCGCGGTAGGCCTTCAGCGAGCAGCCGTAGTCATGTAGCGGCACACCGGTGACTTTCGATATGATCCAGTTGGCGATTGATGATGGCAGCTTGCGGGTCAGCCACGGATCCTTGCGCCGCCGGCGCCAGCCGCTGACCACATCATAGCCCTCCTCCAGCTTCTGCAGCATAGCCGGGATATCGGCCGGGTCGTTTTGCAGGTCGGCATCCATGGCGACGATGACCTCACCACGCGCCTGGTCGAAGCCGGCTGCCAGTGCGGCGGTCTGACCGAAGTTGCGCCGTAGGTGGATGATGGTGAAGCGGTCATCGCGGTCTGCGATCTGGTCCAGGCGCTCTGCGGTGGCATCAATGCTGCCATCGTTTACGAGTATCGCTTCCACAGGCCTGCCCAGAGCATCCATGGCTTCCCTGAGCTTTTCGTACAGCGGCTCGATGACATCTTCTTCGTTGTACAGGGGTGCCACTATCGAGACGCGGCCTACTATGTTTTCATTTGGCATCGAAATGCTACTCCTCTTCATCTCCATCATCGGGTTGCTGTGCGAACCAGTCGAGGAAGCTGCGGATGCCTTCTTCGAGTGGCATCTGAGGTTCCCAGCATAGCAGTGCCCGGGCCTGGTTGATGTCGGCAAGAGTATGCGCCATGTCGCCGGGCTGCGGTGGCAGCATCTGCAGGTTGGCATGAACGCCCATCTGGTGTTCCAGCATGCGTACCAGTGCTGCCAGGCTGACTGCTCGCCCACTGCCTATGTTCACCACGTCGAATCCGAACTCTGCCGCCATGGCCGCTCGTACGGCGGCAACCACATCGGCTACATGGGTATAGTCACGGGTGGCAGTCCCGTCGCCGTACAGTGGTATGGGGCGATCATGCGACATGAGACGGACGAATCTGGTGATGGCAAGATCGGGCCGCTGCCGGGGGCCATAGACGGTAAACAGACGCATACACAGTATTGGCAGGCCGTACAGATGGTGGTAGGTGTGACAGAGTGCCTCTGCTGCGACCTTGGTGGCGGCATAGGGAGATATGGGGCGGCTGGTGTCGGACTGTTCGGAGAATGGTAGACAGCTGCACGCGCCGTAAACTGATGATGATGAGGCGAAAACCATGCGCACTGGCAAGTACTTGCGCACCGCCTCGAGAAGGTTCACGGTGCCCTCCACGTTGACTGCAGCGTATTGGCCAGGAGACCGCATGGAACGGCGTACTCCAGCCTTGGCAGCCCAGTGCAGCACCCAGTCGGGTCTCACATCGGAGATGATTTGGTTGATGATAGCGCGATCGCAGATATCAGCCTCGATGAATTGAAAATCGTCATGGCCGCAGGCTCTGGTGAGATTGCGCGTTTTGATCTGCCGCCCGTAGTCTGGATCGAAGTTGTCCAGACCGATGACCGTGTGCCCATCGGTGAGCATGGTGTCGACCAGATGGGAGCCCATGAAACCGGCTGCACCGGTGATCAGTACGGTGGCCATGGTCGGTGCTCCGACTTGGGGTCAGTATGTGTCAATTTCCAGGCCCTTCTGCAGTGGATCGAGGGCTATAATGCGGCGTGCGTTTTGTGCTAGCAGCTTGCCTGCCAGATAGTTTGGGTCGGTGTGCAGTGCGATTATGGTGCCGCCACCGCCGGCCCCAGCCAGCTTGGCGCCCAGTGCACCGTGCTGCAGTGCGGTTCGAATCAGTTCGTCGTTTGTCTCAGATACGCCAAAAAGACGAGCGGAGATAGCGTGGTTTTCGTTCATGAGGTCGCCCAGCAAAGGCCAATCGGCTCTGATGAGGGCACGTTTGCCCAGACGGGCCAGTTCAGCGATGCGCGCTATGCCTTCGACCATCTCACGTTCGCCCGCCTCCCAGCGCTGCCTCGGGGGGCGGTGGTAGGTGCCGGAGGTCCCTTTGCGCTGTCCGATGTTGGCCAGTACCAGAGGCAACTGGTCAGGGCCCTCGAGGTAGGCGGCAAGCGGCTCTACGGTGGCGTACGGAGCATCGTCGTATTCCCAGTTCCAGGCCTTGTCACGGCAGTCCACGCTGTTGAGCCCGCCGAATACGACCATGTACTGGTCCTGAAAGCCGCAATCTATGCCTAACTCGAGCCGCTCGATATGTCGGGACAGCTCAGCCATGTGATAGCGGCTCCGCCTGATGCCCAGGTGTGCCAGAAGCCCCGCGACGATAGCTGCCAGCATGGCGGTAGAGCCTGCACAGCCGGCACGCATGGGGATAGTGGTCTCAGCACGCAGATGTAGGCGTGTGTCGGGAGGCACCTCGATGCCGTCAAGGTAGCGTCGATCCGGGCCGGTCAGGTAGCGCCACACCGCCTTGGCCACATCCAGAAATGGCACCGGTCCTCCGGGTTGCAAGTCTTCCGGACTCCGTATCTCAGCTACGTGGCCGCAGATGTCGAAGGTAAGTTCATCGGATTCGGCGACAAACACATCTGCCCGCTCAGCGATGGCACAGGATATCACAGTACCGCCATAGATATCTGAGGGGTTTCCGATGATCCCGGTGCGTCCGGGTGCACTGGCATGGATCATGAGACTACGTTTCTCCCTACAGTGTCTCCGTTTTCCAGACTGATGAAGGCCGCCATGACATGCATTGCCATCATGAGGCCAGACTGGCGAGTGGAAGCGATCTGCAGCAGTCCGCAGTTACTTGACCACCGAATCGGCAACCATGTAAAATATAACGCGAAACGGCCAGTAGCGCAACATGGCGACCTCGAGTGCAGTCCGCGCAGGCGCTGCGGGAGCGACGGTATGACGGGGCAACAGGCATGGATCGCCCGTCTGCTGCGCCTCGCCTGCCAGGCTTTCTGGGAGGATAGCTCTTCGGGATGATAGATTTCCATGTCCACATCGGCAGGCTGACACGTGTCAGACGATATAAAGTCTACGATTTGACGCCTCAGCAACTGGTCGAGCGCATGGATCGGGAGGGCATCGAGAAAAGCGTGCTGCTGCCGCTGGAAAGCCCGGAGGCCGTCGCAGGCTGGTTCCTGACCGAGGATGCCATAGCCGCTCGTGATCTGTATCCCGAGCGGCTGATTGCCTTCATGTCACTGGACCCGCGCAGTCGTCGGGTGGCCGAGATGTTCGACATGTACGTAGAGGATTACGACTGCCGGGGGTTCGGAGAGCTGAAAAACGGCCTGGCTTTCGACGATGAAAGGCATCAGGTGATCTACGCCAAGTGCGACGAGTACCGGCTACCGCTTGTCTTCCATAGCGATCCGGGGCTGTGCTATGACGAGGTGGGCCTGCCGCGGCTGGAGAGTATGCTGCAGCGCTATCCGAGATGCACCTTCTGCGGACACGGTCCCGGCTTTTGGGCGGCCATCAGCGGTGATGACGACCGCAGTGGAGGCTATCCGAAGGGGCCGGTTGCGCCTGATGGGGTCGTGGACCGGTTGCTGGCCGAGTATGACAACCTGTACGCGATCTTCGACGCCGGATCTGGCCACAATGCTCTGACTCGAGACCCTGATTTCACCCTTGGCTTTCTGGAGAGACACCACGAAAAACTGCTGTTTGGCACCGATTATCTTCGGGCATTTCAGCACCTGCCACAGGTAGACTGGCTGGCACAGGTGGACATACCCGCACAGTGGCGTCGGCAGATGGCTTGCGGCAACGCACAGCGGCTGCTGGACTTCGGCGACCAGCGATAAGCGAGGAGCGTCATACTGATGAGTGGCGAACAGTCAAGCAGTACCAGGAGCTGGCGGCTGATAGATTTTCATGTCCACCCGTGGCACGCACAACTGTGGGCGTATCCGGAGCGCCTCGGACTGAGCCCTGAGCAGCTCGTCAACCGCATGGACCGTGAGGGGATAGACAAAAGCGTGATGCTTCCGGAGGAAAGCCCGGAGTGCACCGAGTACATCCTGACGCGGGATGTGATAGCCATGCGCGACCTGTACCCTGAGCGGCTCATCGCTTTTGTGGGCATAGACCCGCGGGCAGTCCGCCCGCAGGAGCGAGTGGCGGCATGTGTGGAGAAGGGCGGCTGTCTGGGCTTCGGAGAGCTGAAGGATAGCCTGGAGTTCGACGATCCTCTGCACGAGGCGCTTTTCGAGGTGTGCAATCAGTATCAGTTGCCGCTGGTTTTTCACTGCGATGCGCGGCTGTGTCGCGATGACGCAGGCTTGCCACGGCTGGAGAGGATGGCTGCCAGGTATCCGCAAGTGAAGTTTGTGGGGCACGGACCGGGGTTTTGGAGCGCCATCAGTGGCGATGATGACCGTGTGACAGCCTATCCGCAGAAGCCGGTGCAACCTGGTGGTGCGCTGGATCGGCTTCTGGCCGAGTATGACAACATATATGGAGAATTCTCCGCAGGTTCTGGCCATAACGCCATGACCCGTGACCCGGAGTACACGCTAGGATTTGTCGAGCGCCACCATCGGAAGTTGATATTTGGCACTGACTTTCTCAAGCCGGATCAACCTCTGCCGCAGGTAGAGTGGCTGACCAGTCTCGACGTACCCATCGAGTGGCGTCAGGACATGGCCTATCGCAACGCAGAGCGGCTTTTGGGCATCAGCCCTGAGGCGTGAAGAGGATGTTGTCCGTGGCACGTGACACCTATACCGCCGCCTGTGGCGTGAGCTTTTCATAGCGTGCAACACTGATGGTACGTCCGACATGTGGTGCGCCAAACGTGATGTGTATTCGACGTGTGATGTGCTCTACGTGAGATATGACGGGCATGTGATGTGCCTGGCATATGGTGTGTTCGACGTACGATAAGCCTGATGTGTAGTGTGCCCGACAGGCGTGGTGGTATGTATGCAGGTGATCAAGAGTGCTTTTTCGAGATGATGGATTGGGATGAGCATGATAAAACTCGCAAGTGATACACATACGAGTGATGTACATATGAGGTACAGACTGCTGCAGATTGTGCTTGCATTGGTTTTGCCAGTTGCCTTTGCGACGAGTGTCTGTAGGGCCGATATAGTGGCAGACATCGTGTCCACTGTTCCGGCGAAGGCGCGAAGCTACACTCAGTGCATGGAGGCGATCTCGCGCCTGGACGGTTCGCAGCGCATCGTAGCTGAGAGGATAGGCCACAGTGTGAAGGGCAGACCGATAGTGCTGGTGGCCTGCCGCAGCGAAAAGTGGGCCAATCTGCAGCCATGGGAGGGCCCGCCGCGCCTGCTGGTGATAGCCCGGCAGCATGGCACTGAGTCATCCGGTACCGAGGCCGCACTGGCGCTACTGGATTACTTCGCCAACACAGCAGACGAGACCAGTTGCCGGATCCTGGAGCAACTGACCATCGTGGCTATCCCGATGGCCAATCCCGATGGTGTAGTAGCATCCCGGCGCGCCAACGGTGCAGGTGTAGACTTGAACCGCGACTGGTCGGCTCAGACGCAGCCAGAGACGCGGGCGATAGTGCAGGCTGTGGAGCGCTGGCAGCCGTCAGCCGTGATAGACTTGCATGAGTTGCCCGCCCGCTCCAGCAATCCTCTGTATGCGCAGAGCTTCGTCGAGACGATGGGGCGCGATGCCCAGGTCTGCACGAGGCTGAGTGACGACACCTGCAGCTCCACTCTGCAGCTCACCGGTTGGCTCAAGTCGTATGGTTTTCCGGCAAACGTGTACTACAACTCATCCGCCTCTTCACGGGCACTGTGTCA
>JAAYSP010000118.1 GCA_012518355.1 candidate division WS1 bacterium
AGCAGCCGCAGCAGCAGCCGTAGTTCCAGCACTAGCCGCAGCCGGAGATAGCTCTACTGTAGCCAATTCGCCAACCTTTGGTGCATTGATGCCACCTTGTTGAGTGTCCTGAATGAATGATTGTATGGCGGATCCGTTCCGCACCAAAACACCTAAGAAATTCATTTACTGGATGTGGCGCGGGCACCTGTAGTAGCCCGATCGCGATACCAGGTCTACCTACGGCGCGTAATCTGCGAGAATAGAAGCAGTATATGGGGAAATAGGAAGAGATTTTCCGTAGCCCCGGGAAAGAGCCCAGGGAGGGTAGCCATGTTAGGCTCCAGTATCTGGCAGCAAAAGACGAGACATAGCTTGATCGCCGCCATGGTGATAGTGCTGTCCGTCGGCTTGGTTGCAGGGTCCTTCGCTGATGCCGATGCGGATGCATCGAGCGAGCAGCGGCTCATCAATATTGACGTTAAGGACGGCGCCATTGATGCAGTCCTGCGGATGTTGGCCAAGGCCGCTGACGTCAATATAGTCATTGGGGAGAATGTCACGGGGCGTGTTGAGGCCGTTTCATTGCGCGATGTGACTGTTGAGACGGCCCTTCAACTTATAACGGTAACTCATGGTTACCATTGGACCCGGCAGGGGAACGTATATGTGGTGACAGCTAAGCCACTTCCCGGCGCGGAAATCGAACCCAGAGCCGCGGGCTCTGGCGACATTTCCATGCCCGACGCCGCAGGCGTTGCTGATCCAACTGCCCTGACGACACCCGAGGTGCTACCATTGGAGCCGGCTGCGGTTGTCCCAGGACCGATGTCGCCTCCTCTTCATAGCATCGAGCCGTCAACTATCGTCACACCCGCTGCCATTGCTGGAGAACCAGGCCTGGTTACTAAGATGTTCCCCCTGAAGTTCCGGGATGCAGAGGAGTTGGCATGGGCATTTGGCGGCACGGTTGTCGGTAGCCGGGTTGCCGCCAGCAATCTACCTGATAGTCGGCTATCAGGTCGCCGTCACGTCGCCGCGCGCAGTCCGGAGCCATTTACTGGTCCCGATATCTTCGGCGGAGCTTCCTCCACATCCTCTCGTTGGGGACAGGCGCCAGGGGGCTTTGGTGGTGCTCGCGGAGGTATCGGCACAGGCGGATTTCCGGGTGGTGCTGGTGGTCTCGGCGGCACGCGCGGTACTGCTGGAGGCGGGGGGGGTCTTGGTGCTATGCTACCGGGCGAAATGGAACCACCGATTGCTTTCATGCCTGAAAACGCCCTGATTGTTCGAGGCACGCAAGCTGAAATAGACCAGTTTTCTGAATTAGTAGAAATGCTCGACCTGCCTGCGCGGCAGATAGAAATATCCACTAAGTTTGTGGATGTCATCACCTCCGAGCAAGAAGCGTTGGGGATTGACTGGACAGTTGCGACTGGGGCACTGGAGTTTTGGAACCTAGGTTTTGCCCCTGGTGAAGCAGTCAGTAACGTTGTTAAGTATGCCAGAGGGCGCTTCACGTCCACCCTCGCCGCTTTGGAGACGACTGGCAGAGCCACCGTCGTCAATGCTCCGCATGTCACTTGTCCTAACAACCAATATGCAGAAGTTAGTTTCTCCACGGAGATCCCGTACTACGTCGCCACCACTGAGTACAACCAGTTTGGGCAACGAATAGCTACTTCTGTTGATTGGGAGACGTCAGTCGTCGAGAATAGTCTTGCGGTATTGCCTCGGATCAACGCTGACGACACAATCACGATCGAGCTATATCCCATACTGGAGGACCAGGTGGGCGAAGTAGTCGGCCCCAACGGTGAGACCATGCCTATCATCGTGTCCCAGGAGGTTTCGACCACTGTGACTGTAGCTGATGGGGATACAATCGTGTTAGGAGGGCTCATACGTAAAAATGAGGCGTACACGTTCCAGAATACGCCTCTACTGAGCAAGCTCCCAGTGATAGGAAAGCTATTCCGGTCAAAACGAGCACGAAGTTCTAACTCGGAATTGTTGATCTTCGTCACACCACGCATCATTCGCGAGGTGCCGCCGCAATAGTTGAACTGCAAGCTAATTGGACTACCTGCAAACGGCACTATTTCGGTGGTGCCGTTTGTTTACATATGTGCTATAGAATTTGAAAGGTAGAGCGCTTGTGGAGACTCTGACCACGATAAGCGTGCCGCTCGGCCAGCAGTCTTATAGCATTGCAATTGGGCAAGGGTTACATCAACGACTGCATGAGCTATACCCTGCGAGAGCGAGCCAACGCGGTTATGTAATTGCTTCTGACAACTTGGCCGAACTGTTCGGCGCGCCCGTGCTACACAGCCTCAGATTAGCAGGCTGGGATGTTGACCTGCTGACCGTGCCTGACGGCGAATCTGCTAAGACCATCGAGATCGCAGGCACACTATGCAGGCAATTGGCTCAAAGTGGCCTGGACCGTGGCGCAGTCCTTTTCGCTCTTGGTGGAGGGGCCGTGGGGGATTTGGTTGGCTTTGTGGCGTCTATCTATATGCGGGGGATTGATTTTGTTCAGTTGCCAACTACCCTGCTAGCTCAAGCAGATGCCAGTGTAGGTGGTAAGGTAGCCGTCGACTTGCCAGAAGGCAAGAATTTGGTAGGAGCATTTCATCAACCATCTGCGGTGTTCATGGACACCCATGCGCTTAGAACACTGCCAGTTAGGCACTTGCGTGCGGGCATGGCAGAAGTAGTCAAGCATGCGGTTATCGCCGACATTGACTTGTTTTCGTACATCGAATCACAGCTGGACGATATCCTGGCTGTCGATGCTGAAGCGCTAAAACATCTGTTGGCCCGGAATTGTCAAATAAAAGTGGATATCGTAACACAGGACCCCCTCGACAAGGGTGTTCGGAGTCTGCTCAATCTGGGCCACACCATCGGCCACGCAGTGGAAGCCGCCACTGAAGAGTGGGAAATCCACCATGGCGAGGCAGTGGCCTTTGGAATGCTGGTTGAAGGTCGGTTGGCAGTACAACGGGGCATCTGTGCGGAGAGCGCACTAGAGCGGCTGCGGCGTTTGCTGCAACGACTGGGGTTTGAGGCCGACGTTGACAGCGTAGACTTGGAGCAGGCACGGGCGGCGTTAAGGCGTGACAAGAAGATCGCTGACGGAGTGCTGCGGCTGCCGCTCATGTTCGATGTAGGGGATGCGCGTATGGTTGATGATGTCACTGTCGAACAGTTGGATGCTGTTTTGTGCGAAACACTGCGTGATGACGCGCGGCTGTTGTAGGCAAGATAACCTATGCAGAATAGAAGCGGGAAACGGCAGGACGAGAAAGTTAGCTGGCCATCATGGCTCTTGCAGATGCTGTTGGCCACCGTCAAAGGGCTACTGGCAACCATCTTGACTGTGGTGCTGTTTGTCGGCGTGGTTTCGGCGCTGGTGTTAGTAGCCCTCGGGCGCGGCCCGGCAGAGGTGGCAGTACCAAACGTGGTCAACATGCAGCGCGATCAGGCGCTGCAGACGATGATAGATGCAGGGTTGCGGTTGGATATAAGTCGTGAAGTATACAATGTTGATGTTGAGGATGGTCATGTCATCCTAACCCGACCGGCAGCTGGCAAAGTAACGCGTGCAGGCCGCAAGATATACGCGGTAGTCAGCCTGGGAGCACAGGATGTGAAAGTGCCAAAAGTCGTAGGGCACAATTCGGAATCTGCCCAGCAACGCATTCGGGATGCCAAACTAAGCGTAGGCACCGTGAAATACAAAGCCGACAGCAATCCTCGTGGCCACGTATTGGAGCAGTCTCCGGGCGCAGATGCTGTTGTATCACGCAGTCAACAGGTCAATTTAGTTCTCAGCGGAGGGCCCGAGTACGGTCGACACAAGTTTGCTGGAGAGCGCACTGTTGTTTTCCGTACAGCCAGACTGGTTGTGCCGCAAGGTGAAGCGCTGCAGCGCGTTGTGATAAAGGTCGTGTCTACCAAGCCAGAGTTTGAGAAAGTGTTCTATGGGCGTGTGCACCGGCCTGGCGACGAGGTGACGGCGGACTTTTACGCCCCCCAGGGTGCGAGACTGCAGGTGCTGATGGACAACGAAGCACTGTTCAATCAGAAAATCTGACGGTTGCAGTTACGGTAGAGGGGCTAAGTGCAACACTCTGACGCTGAGCTTGTAAGTCGAGCAACTAAAGGCGACCGCCGCAGTTTTGATTTGCTGGTCGAGCAGCACTACAGCCTGGTGTATAACACAGCTTATCGGATCCTGGGCGACGTTGACAGTGCCGCAGACGCCACGCAGACCGCATTTGTCCGTGCTTATCGGTCTCTTGGGCGGTTTCGCGGCACTTCTGCATTCTCCACCTGGCTTTACCGCATCGTATGCAACGTCTGCCTCGACGTCCTTCGCAGTACGCGTGGCAATGTCGTCAGTCTGGACGCGACAGATGAAGAGGCTATCGGCAGCCACCATCGGCAACTCCGAGACCACTCTCACGAGCCCAGTTTTCATGTCGAGCAATCAGAACGCCAGCGTGCTGTGCACAAAGCGCTTGGGCTACTACACGAAGATTACCGCGTAGTGCTTGTGCTTTGTGACTTGCAGGGTTTTTCCTACGACGAGATAGCACAGATCGTGCAGATTCCCCTGGGCACAGTTAAGAGTCGCTTAAACAGGGCCCGGTTGGCGTTGAAAAAGGCCCTGGCCCCGGATATGGAACTTTTTGAATAGTGGGGCAGTCAGACGTATGATTACCATTCAGGTCGAGGCTAGGCATGCCCTGTGACGAGCATCGTGATAGATTCAGCGAACTATATGAAGATACGTTGAGTGCCGATGAGACTCAACGGATTGAGAGCCACCTAGTTTCGTGCGCTCAATGCGCGGACGAATACCGACAGTTTTCGGCCGTTATGAGTGCGTTTAGGGAGCTTGAGCCGGTCGAGCCACCCGGGCAGCTACTGGGGCAAATCCGGAGCGCGATAGACGCGACCGAACAACTGCCCTCTCCAGCAAGCCGACTGATGAAACTCGGGCCCGCGATCGCTGCTGCTGCGTGCCTGGTCATTCTGGTAAGTGGTGTGTTCATGCAGCAAAGTATGCGTGAAGCTACCACTGTCCCCAGCGAGCAGTCGACAACGATGGCACGTGGTTCCGCTAACGGGGTAGGCAGCACTGAGCCGATAGCCGAGACGGCCTCCGCAGCCGCCGAGCCGAGTGTCGCGGCACCCACCCGCGCTGCAGACGATAGGCGAGTTGGGGCAGATACCACTCCGAGCGTACACAGGAAAGTGGCAGCTGCCGCCCCGGGTGCGCGTTCGGCAGGGGATAGAGAAGCCATGCGTAGCCGGTTGCCCGCCGTATCGCCACCAGGACATGAGACCGGTTCCCGGCCAAAGCCTGGGGAAGCGTCAGACGACATCCCAGGTGTAGCCGCTCACGCAGAGACAGTGCTGGCATCTGCACCACGAATGATGAGCCCGCCGGAGCAAGAAGCAGCCTCCGTTAGCGGAGGCAGTATGCAGAATGATACCGCTTCAGTTCGGTATTTTGACGTGCCTCAAAACGCTGCCAGCCCACCCAGGATGATGCTGCCGGCGTCACCGGTGCCAGATGAGAGTAGCCTGTCTGTCCGTTTTATTCCCCCTCCTATGCGCCGCGTCGGTGTTGCCGAAGTCTGCGCGGTAGTTCTCACGGCAGAGCACAACATGTCGGAGGTGTCAGTGCGGGTTGAGCCACGTCACGGGCTTCGGCTTCCCGGTTTGACCGGTGGCAAACTGTATCAGGGGCCACTTGCTGCGGGCCAGGCCAAACAGATCGAGTTCAGGATGGTAAGCGAAGACGAGGGCACACAGCGGATGCGAGTAAGCGTGGAGACGCCGGTCTCCGGCCTCCAGGCGCAGTTGGAAGTGGTGCTTCCCGGCTTTGAGGTAGCGAAGAAACAGGTGCCTGCCAATCCACTTGGCGCCCCGATCACTACTGTGTTTCGAGACACGCCTATACGTCAGGCGTTGCTGCAGATTGCCCGTCAGGGGCGCGTGAGTCTGGTGTTGGGTGCCGGTGTGGGCGGGCATAGGGTGAACTACTCGTGTGCTGACGTTCCGGCTGGCTCCGTCGTTCGCATTTTGGCCGAAACATATGGCTTTGATGTGGAGCTCATGGATGACACCTATCATGTGCGTGCCCGCGCGCATAGCTCGGATATGTGAAGGATATGTGGGGAGGGTGGCCGGATAGCGGCCGGGATAACAGTTATGTCGAGGTACTGCGCGGGCGTTGTATGCAGAATCTGTTTTCCGGGTGCGATAGGATCAGCATAAGCGGCAGAGTGGTGACAGTATGAGCGCCAGATCATGTAATCAACTTGGCCTTATGATGATGTTATGGGGCATGATAGTTGTAGCGAGTTGCACCACAGTAGCCCTGTGCGATGACGTCGTAGTTTCGCCAGTGCTACCACGGCTCGCGGTGTTGGAGCTGCACAATCGCAGTGACTATCGGGGGCATATGATGGGCAGGCGGGCAGCGGAGGGCTTGCAGGCAGCCCTTGGGTCTATCGGCCGCTGGGAATTGATAGAGCGGGGGCAAGTGCGTCGAGAGTGTCGTGAGATGGACCTGCAACCACCATTTGCGGTGGGTTATCAGCAGGCCTTGGGGCATAAGCTGAGAGCGGACATGCTGCTCACGGGATATGTCGAGCAGGTTCGAATTAGTTCTGGTGACGGCACTGTGGCTGTCCACCTAGCGTTAGATATCGTGGATCGCATTTGCGGACAGCCTGTGGCATCGCTGCAAGCACAGGGGTCTGCGCGCCGGACAAAGACGAACCCCAGCCCCACTGATGTGATCGTCAGTAAGGCACTGCAGGCCGCATGTCTTGAGGCGGCTGAGATTGCCAGTACAATGCCTCTTTACAGCGCCGTAGTGACGAGCATTTCCGGCGGCGCCATAAGTCTTGACACTGTACAACCAGCCGCAGCCGCCGTGGGGGATCGGCTCCTGCTATATCGGATGAGTGGTGAGCCTACTGGACCCCGTCTGGTTGGCGTGCTAATGGTGACGGAAGTGGAGCGAGGGCGTGTACAGACTGCTGTGATGGGAACAGCGGGAGAGCTGTACAGAGAAGACACGGCAGTATGTGTGGGTCCGATTCGTCCTGCACAATAGGATGTCTCTGCTGTCACTATGGAGGGGCTTTTGTAGCCTGACTGACGTTGCGAAAGGTATAGTCTATGAGAATTGCACTTTCTTTGCTGGTCTGTATCAGCTTGGTGCCGATGATGCTGGCAGGGTGTGGAGGAGGCTCGGGCAACACGGTGTTGCCTGCCGCGCAGTATTTCCCACTGGCCCAGAGCAATCAGTGGCGCTACCAGGTGACGGATTATACTGTGGACAGCGCAGGGCTTTCGAGCCACCCAGCTCGACCACGTCACCTGGCGGGTGGTCTACTGATCCGCTCGGCGCCAGTGAGAACAGCTCAGGATGACACTCCTGGAGTTAGTGTCCTGACCGTGTACTTGAGCGGTCTGAAGCCGATTGCGGGAGCAAACTGGTTCGAAGCGGTGACCTTGCAGCCAGGCCTGGACACAGAGACCATATACTACCGGCATGATGCTAACGGGCTGTTAGTACGAGCGACTGATGAAGACGATTCGTATTACCTTATCCGCAGACCACTTGAAGTCGGGCAGAGTTGGACCGTGCCTTTCGCTACCGATTGTAGGCTCCAGATTATGGCGCTTGGCGAGACAGTGGAGACGGTGGCCGGTAGCTTCGAGAATTGCCTGCGGGTAGATGAGACTGGTACCTGGGAGAGCGCGCCATATCGGACGGAAAGCTGGTTTGCCCCCAACGTAGGATTAGTGTCTACGACGGATTATTACGACGGGCAGATCGAGGTGGGAGCAGAGTTGTTGGATTACGATCTGCGATGACACTGGCAGGCATCGGGATGGCTTCTGACGCCAACAATTACGAACTTGCGAGTACAGGTTGCACACTGGCGCATGATTTGCTATACTATTGTAGCCATGCCCCGGGTGCGGCATGTCACTGCTACAGTGCAGACTTGGTGGCGTGTTCGACCGCCAGAAACGATCTAAGACAGCGTCCTTGTTACTGAGAGGAGCATTGCACCATGCGGCATAGTCGCGGCAGTGCCATAGTAGCCGTTGCGGTAGTAGGGATAGCGTTATTGATGTGTGCCGTTGCTAGTGCCCGCGAAGTGCAGCTGGCGGGCATCCGCCTGGGCGACCATGCAATCAATCTACTTGACATTTACGGTCAACCGGATGGGATTGTCACAGGTGCGGGCGAAGAGTTGGCCGCTGCCCAGGCCCCGATGATGATGGAGGGTATGGGCCCTGCCATGATGGGACCGCCTGATCCGGGGTTGGGGATCATGGACATGCTCGGTGGCATGGGTGGTATGCCGCCAGCAGGCCCGATGGGACCAGATATCGCCGGTCCGATCGAGGGCATGGGGCCCGGTGAGTTCCCTGAAGAGATCGGAATGCCTGGTGCGGAGGCAGGTGTCGGAACTGGTGCCGGCACACAGCCTTTCCCCATCTGGGCGCTCCCGGTATGGGTCACCCTGGAAGCACATGATGTAGAGTGGATTTACCAGAAGGGGCCTGTAGTCCTGGGCTTTGTCCTGGACCGCGATGGCTTCGTTAAGGTGATTGCAGTGGCGGCCGAGGAGTGCAACTACGCACGCACCGCACTGTGGAAACCGCACAGATATGTGAAGCTGGGCGATTCGTACCAGCGAGTGTTGTATCGGTACGGATTCCCCGACGAACAGTTGTCCTTCACCTGGAACAGCCCCGGTTCTGCCAGTGTAGGTGGCGGCACGATCAGTGTCAGCTTTGGCCAGACCAGTCGCACCTTCACGCGGGATGCCATCCTGCGGTATCATGAAAGCAGCAATATCGCTTTCACACTGCACAATTTCCGAGTTACTCGCATCCATATCTGGGAGTAGACTAACCCGGAAATAGGCTTATCAGCGATGGCGGCCTCCCATACAGGGGGGCCGCTGTTTGATGTCTCCCCCGGCATTGGCTTCGGTGTTGAGAAGGATTGCCCCTGCTAGTGTCGAACTAAGCATGATGACGAACCTGCCCCGTATGTACTGTGGATTGTGACATGGATACAAACAGCATCCGAGATGAGATCAAACACCGGGCTGACATAGTGGCCCTGGTCTCCCGCTATGTGACTTTGCAGCGGGCTGGTCATCGGATGCGTGCTCGCTGTCCATTTCACGAAGAGTCGCAGCCCTCTTTTTATGTGGACCCGGCAGCAGGCTTTTACAAGTGTTTCGGCTGCGGAGCGGGAGGAGATGTATTTTCCTTCCTGATGCAGATCGAAGGTTTGAGCTTTCCCGAAGCAGCGGAACGGCTAGCCGAAATGGTGGGCCTGAGCTGGCGGCCTGACCCTGCAGCGAAGAAAGTCAGTAGCCAACGCGATGTTGTGCGCAGGGCAAACCAGTATGCCGCCGACTTTTTTCTTCGTAGTCTGCGTGGTAAAGCAGGATATGCGGCACGCCAGTATCTGGCTGAACGCGGCATCACGGAGCAGTCGGTGGAGCAGTTTGGTGTCGGTTACGCCCCGAACAGTTGGGATGCTTTGCTGCGAACACTTGCCGGAAAGGGTATCAGCGGCGAAGTGGCAAGTCGCTGTGGCCTGGTCAAGCCGCGGGATGCGGGCGGCTTTTATGACACGTTTCGCAATCGGATCATGTTCCCGATACGTGATGTGAGTGGTCAGGTCATCGGCTTTGGCGGACGCACTATGGATCCGGAGGAGCAGGCCAAGTATATCAACTCTCCGGAGACGGTGCTGTTCAAAAAAAGCCGGACGGTGTACGGCCTGGACATAGCCCGTCAGGCCGTCTCTCGTGCCAACCTGGTCATAGTGGTCGAAGGCTATACGGATGTGATCTCTCTCCATCAGGCAGGGATTAGAAACGTAGTGGCTTGTCTGGGGACTGCCACTACCGCCGATCATCTTCAGTTGTTGAGCCGGTACGCCGATGAGATAGTGTTTGTCTACGATGCAGACGCTGCGGGAATGGCGGCAGCGCTACGGCATGTGGAGACGTTTGAAAAAGCACCTGCCGACGTGAAAATCGCTCTTCTGCCCACTGGTTTGGATCCTGACGAGGCGGTTCGAAGCATGGGAGTGGAAGGCTTCCAGCGGGTGTTGGCCGACCGTCTCAGCCTAATTGAGTATCAGTTGCGTGCCATCCATCAGCAATACCAGAACCACAGTGGTGCTGATCGGGCAGCGGCGGCTCGCGAAATCGTGAAAATTTTAGTGAAGGTTACTGACGTCGCCCGCCGCGAAGCTTTTGTAGCTATGGTGGCAGATTGGTGGGGTCAGGGCAACCCTGGGCGAACCGAGGCCATGGAGCGGGTGCTAACTGAACAGCTAGCCAAGTTGGTGCCTGCCCGCCGTGGCCGGCATCGCTATGGTGCAGGCCGCCTCCGAGGCAGCTCTTCAGATCGTGACTACATCACTGAAGCGGTGATGCGGGTGGCCGAGGGTGTGCCGGTCGGCTGCCTGAAGATGGAGACGAGCATGCTGGCGGCGGCTCTGGCGGACGAGCAGATTGCTCGGCAACTCTCCGAAGCTTTGGAGCCGGCCGATCTGGTAGATGTTTGCGACCGTGCCATATACAGTCGGCTGCTGGAGCATCTGGCTTCCGGAGAGCCTTTTGGCCCCCAGGAACTGGTGAATCAGATGCAAGACGAGCCCGATATCGGGGACCGGGCACTGGAATTATGGATGTGCGAGGTAGATTGCTCGCTGGAGCGGAAGGTGTTGGAGGCCAACATAGCGAACTTCAAGAGACATCGGGCGCTGCAGGAGTGGGAACAGCAACAAAAAATGATAATCGAGGCACTGGAGCGTGGAGAGCTGTCTCCGGACAGCTCCGAATATCAGGATCATAAGCAGCGCACTGCAGAGCTGTTTGGCCCGGGCCGATCGGGCTTTTACCGCCATGAGAGCCCCTGGGGCGCTGTCGGCCGTGGCGCCGATGACAGCAGTGGTGGGGCAGCGGGCGAACAGTTGCCCGAAGATAACGAAGGGAGCTGAGGCTTTTGGTAGAGGGCAAGGACCTCGATCCTCAGCAAATGGAAGAAGTGCAGGCCCTCATCGCACAAGGGCGCGATCAAGGGATGCTTTCTTACAGCGATATCCAGGAAGTTTTGGGAGACGCTGAGGATCTAGGAACCGAAGAAATCGAAGAAATCTACTATCTGATTGCCAAGGCCGGCATTCGCGTTGTTGATGACGACGAGCGTGACGCAAGCGAGGATTCCGACGACAGCGACCTGGAAGATACGGCCAGTTTCGACGAGGTCCCGATAGACGACTCGGTACGCATGTACCTGCAGGATATCGGACGAGTGGCGCTGCTATCGGCCGACGAGGAGGTCACGCTGGCCAGGCGGATAAAAAAGGGCGAGGGTGATGTTGCCTTCGATCGTGTCCGCAACTGTCTGGTGTTCACTCCGCATCAGCGTCTGGATGCCGACTGCATGTACCTGGTCAGTGTCCGTGGCGGTCCGGGCGGGATTCATGACGTCTCCGGACAGTACCTGGAAAAGGATACTAGCTGGCGATTTCGGACTGCTTCCCCAGATGCTCGTTTGCGCCTGCTTGCTAGCGATCCGGCTGATGGACATACAGATGTCGAAGTAGATTGTACTATTCGGATTAAGATTAATGCTTTTCTGGCGGCTCCCAGTGTCACTGATGACAGCCTAACTCTCGAAGACAACAAAGGTCGGCGGGTGCCGATTGAATGGACAGTCAATGCTGGTGAGTGGCAGTTAGAGATCTTCCCTCAGCAGCCTCTACTCCATCGCAATACGTATCGTGTGAAGCTCAAAGGTGGCGCCAGGGGGATACTGGGAGACTCAGGCAGACAGTTTACCCGCAGTGTCTCATTTGAGTTCACAACTGCACATAGCAAGCGCGCACCGCGTGTGGTAGACTGTAGTCCGGAAGCTGGCGACGACCAGGTGTCGCCAGCCGCTACCGTGAAGATAGCTTTTGATCGACGTCTGCTTGCCTCGTCGGTGAACAAGTCTACGGTGCAGATTCGTGATGAAGAGAACAAGCAGTTGCCGGGGATGGTGGAGTACGATGACACTCAACGCACCATCTATATCGTGCCCGATGAACAATTTGCCAGGGATGCAGAGTTCGTCATTCGTCTTAAGGGTGGCAGTCGAGGGCTCAAAGGCATCAACGGAATGCATCTTCTTGACAGTTGGGAAGTTGAGTTCCGAACTGCAGCCGTCTGTACCCCACCGCGGATAGTGTCCCAGTGGCCCGAGGCAGGCGTGAAGGAGGTCACTTCAACTCCAATCATCAAGGTTTACCTATCGCATAGATTGGAGCCTGGCAGCATTGATCCGGTCTCCATGCGCCTGAAGGACGAACAGGCGACGAAGGCATTGACTGAAGCCAACCTGCGTCTGGTGGTGAGCATTGCACGCCGCTATACAGGTCGGTCGAGTATGAGCTTTCTTGACCTCGTGCAAGAGGGCAATATGGGGCTTATGCGGGCGGTAGAAAAGTTCGATTACCGCAAGGGCTACAAGTTCAGCACATATGCCACGTGGTGGATACGTCAGGCCATCACTCGCGCGATAGCGGATCAGGGGCGCATAGTACGCATCCCTGTGCACATGGTGGAGACTATCAACCAGTTGGCCAAGACTTCGCGTCAACTGCTCCAGCAACTCGGCCGTGAGCCGACGCTGGAGGAAGTGGCCGCGGAGATGGACATGCCGCTTTCGAGAGTGGCCGAGATCAAACGCATAGCACCTGAACCACGCTCGCTCGAAGCGCCAGTGGGAGAGGAAGAAAACAGCCATCTTGGGGATTTTGTTCCCGATGATGATGCTGACACTCCTGTCGAGGTCGCCTCGAATGTCGTGCTGCGAGAACAGTTAGAAAAGGTACTCGATACTCTCAACGAACGTGAGCGAGAGGTGCTCAAGCTACGTTTCGGGCTGGAAGATGGCTATTCGCGCACCCTGGAGGAAGTCGGCCACATCTTCGAAGTCACCCGAGAACGTATCCGACAGATTGAAGCCAAGGCCCTTCAGAAATTACGACACCCTTCGCGCAACAAGGAGCTTCGAGACTACCTGGAGTAGTATCGCCATAACTGGTTTTCCTCCCGCACACCCGGGGTTTTAGGGCGCAGTTGCCAACGATGTGCCTCAGAGCCGGTATGAATTAAGCCCAGGGTGGGTAGAATACAGGCAGATAAGTGGAGTTGCAGCCGACATTGTCGTCGGGTATAATCACAGTCAAGCACAACCGAGTATATCGGGCCCGTAGCTCAGCGGTAGAGCAGTCGGCTCATAACCGATCGGTCGCTGGTTCGAATCCGGCCGGGCCCACCAATTGCACACTACACGCCACTCCTGCACCGGGCCAAGCAGTCTGGGCGGAGTGGCGACTTATCTTATGCAAGCCGTTGTCAACTGCGGCGAAAATTGAGAAGGCCGGTACTTGCTGCTACGGCCAAATCCGCACACAGTTGACCCGGCCAGTGAGATGACTCAATGCCATGCTGCCAGTCATAGCCGACCACATCAAAGCACACCGCCACCAGGTCAGACAACATGCTGTGTTCATCGGTAGCGGAGTAGTGATACCCCCAAATGACCTCGCTGCTGAACAGGTCCTGGCCGAAATGGCCATAGATTGGGCGGGGGACAGACTCGAGCCTGTCATACAGGAGTTGCGTGCCGAACGCGCTCTTGCTATGATAGCTGAAGAGATGCCCGACCAGGGCCAACGCTGTCGCATGTTGGCGGAACAACTCCAGGAATTTCGTCCAGCTGAGGGACATATTCGGCTGGCACGGATGATAAAAGACGGCTACTTCTCCACGATATTTCTCGCCGAACCGGATCGTCTCCTGGAAGAGGCCCTGCAAGTTCATCACCTCGTCCCAGAAAAGGACTACCACCACTTTGTCGCAGGTGTAGATGATGCTGACGCGATAGCACTGGGAGTTCTTGAGTCCAGCCGTCTATCCATCGTCAAGTGTGGTGGGGATGTTCAGAGCAAAAACCTGCCACTGGTGGCCGATGAGATGGCCGCCAACTACGCGGGGATCCACGATGTCATCCAGGAGATATTCCGCACCTTCACTTTAATCCTCGCCTACACCGAGCGTGACCGCCCCTTCCTGGAGCACGTAAGCCGTGACGGGCGGCGCATGTTCTGGATCAATCCGGTCATTCCGGTCAGTGACCAGCGCCATTTCGATGAACTGAAGATGGCAAGCCCCGCAAGTGTACGTTATCACAGCTACCAGCCCGAAGTCGTGGATCTATTGACCGCCCGCAGCTCCTCGCGGCACCTGATATGCCGGGAAGCGGGCAACTTCAACGACTTCATGGCCAAACTCCACATGCGTATCAGTCGGCGCAGAAGGCACCGAGCTGACCGAGCACGGAAAACTCTGACCATCCTGAGTGGTGGGCCGTATCGTTTTCTTGAGCATTTTGATGTCGAGGATGCCGATCTCTTTTTTGGCCGTGAAGACGATACGAATGCCCTCGTCGAGATGATCGCAGATACGTCGCCGGCGGTACTTTTTGGCCGCTCTGGCATAGGAAAGACCTCACTTTTGCGGGCTGGCGTGATGGGCGCGCTGGCCAGAGAAAGCGAAGAAGCCGCTAGCGATGAGCCAAAAGACGCGCCCTGGCTGACCGTCTACAGTCGTTGCCTGGACGATCCGCTGGCCAGTATCAAGGAAGCGGCGCTTGTCGCCGTAAGTGAACTGGGCCATGAGACCGACAAGCTATCCGAGGAAGACCGTTTGCTGAAGTTCCTGCAGCAGATTCATGAGCTAACTAATCGCAGGATACTGATATTGATGGACCAGTTCGAAGAGTATTTCGTGCGTCTTGGTGACCGGGTCAAGGCCGAGTTTCTCGATGAGTGGACAGCATGCCTGGATGCGGCTCCGGACTATCTGCGCTGGATAGTGGGTATCCGAGAAGACTATCTCGGTGATCTGTACGACCTCCATACTCGCATTCCGGCCATCATGCACAACATGTACCGGCTAAAAAAGCTGACGCGTCAGCAGGCAAGAGATGCCATAGTCAAGCCGGCGCTAAGCTTCGATGTCCACCTGGAAACCGAGTTGGTGGAAGAGCTGCTCGACGATCTGAGCCGTGAAGGCGTCGAACCAGCACACCTACAGATCGTTTGTGACCGGCTGTTTGAGGCCAAGCCGATGGGCCAACATATGATCAGCCTGCACGCATACCTACGCCTGGGGCGAGTGCAAAAAATCCTAAGTGAGTATCTCGATCACGCCCTGTCCCAGCTCCCATATCAGGATCGCCGGGTGGGTCGCGACATACTCAAGTACATGGCATCATCCTCCGAAGTGGTGGTCACCAGCCCCATCGAACGGATAGCCGAGCAGCTGGGGTACGAACAGGATGAAGTGGAGCGCGTTATGGCCAAGCTCCTGGACTTGCGCTTGCTTCGTGCCGTGGAAGAAGAGCGGCGCCAGCACTATGAGCTGGTTCATGAGTACCTGGCTGACGAAATAGAAGGGTGGATGTCGGAAAGCGAAATTGAGGTCAAGGATGTCCAGGATCTAGTGGCCCGCGAGCTGAACAACTACCACAAATTCGGTGTGTTGATTGGCGTTGAAGAGCTACGTATTATCCACGACAAACACGAGGACCTCGCCCTGTCACTTGAGGAATTGGAGCTGGTGCTCCGCAGCAGCGCGCAGGCCGGCGAGGAGGTAGAGTTCTGGTTCGGACGGCTGGAGGAGCTCGGTGACAGACAGCGGCCGCTCATGAAGTCGCTGCTCAGAAGCAACGACAACAAGGTGAGATTGATTGCCGCTGAAGCTCTGGGCCGTTCGCCACAAATTTATTATCTTCCTGATCTGGTCCGCATGCTCGATTCGGGCGACATCCATCTGGCCGATACTGCCATCAATATACTCGATGAGCTGGAACGGCCTCTTATTGACCTGCTGGGTCGTGCCGACAATCGTGTGCGTGTCCTGGCGGTTCGGGCACTGGGGGCCATCAAAAGTCAACGCGCCATCGCTCGCTTGATGGAGGTAGTTGCTACCGCTGACGATGTGCTGCGAGACGCCATCACCGACGCTCTGATAGCACTGAAAGAACCGGCTGCTCACGAGATGTTCCTGCGGCGTATGGTCAGTCGCGAAGGGATCTCATGGCCCGGAGCGCATGTTCTGGCTGCACTGGCTGCCCACGATGAGGAAGTACTGATCAAGCTCAGGCGGCAGGCGGAGCGTCTTGAACGCGATCCCAGGGCACTCTATGCGGTGGGGATGGCCAACATGTACGCTCACCAACTGGGGCTGGCCCAGGAGCAACTGCAGAAAGCGGCCGTACTTGCTGAGAGCGATTCGCAGGGTAGCCGGCAGATTGCGGCCGCGCTTTCTGAGCTGCAGATGCAAGAGACGCGGCTCAGTGACAGCACTGAAACATGGCTTTGCTTCCAGGGTAACACGGCTCACACTGGCCTTGCCGAAACCGAACTGCGGCCTCCGCTGAAGACAATCTGGCGATTCGAAACCGAAGGGCCGATCTTCAGCTCACCGGCTGTAAGCCGAGGGTTAGTGTACATCGGCTCTCGAGATGGCAACCTGTATGCAGTCGATACTATTCGCGGAACTCAGCAGTGGAAGCTGGCCACTAAAGATCAGATTGAGGTCACCCCGGCCATATGTGGTGACCTGATCTTCGTCGGCTCACATGATGGCTTCGTGTACGCTGCTGAGGCCAACACTGGAAAGCTTCAGTGGAAAACCCGACTGGGGCACAGTATCCGTTCATCACCGGTCGTGGCCGGTGGGAACGTGCTGATTGGTGACCGGGCCGGACGGGTAAATGCCCTGGCTGCTGACACGGGCAAGGTGGTGTGGCAGTTCCGGACTCATGATGAGATCACCGCAAGCCCGGCTGTGGCGGGTGATACGGTGGTTGTAGGCTCCTGGGATGGCGAGATCTACGCCCTCGATACGGCTGATGGAGAGTTGCGCTGGAGATTCTCCACGCAGGGACCTGTCGCTTCAAGCCTGACCATACAGGGTGGGCTGGTCTGTGGCGGATCTGACGATGCCAACGTCTACGCTATCGACCTGGCGACCGGAGATCTGGTGTGGCGACGTCCTGTCGGGGGGTTCGCCCGCTCTTCGGCTGCTGCCACCGAGAGCCTTTTTGTCATCGGCTGTCTGGATGGACGGGTGTATGCTCTGGAGCATGACACCGGGCAGATACGGTGGCAGACCGAAACCGAAGACGAAATACTGGCTTCGGCGGCCATCGCCGGGCGCTACGTCTATCTGGGCTCCATAGACGGGTTGCTGTACGCACTGGATCTCGAGAGTGGTCAGATTGTGTGGAGCCACAAAACTCTGTACGGAGTGTACTCCACCCCAGCGGTGGTGGGTGACACGCTATACGTTGGCATTGAGCACTATTTCCTGGTGGCTTTCAGGGCGGACGCCGATGCGAGCGATTAGGTTCAGGCCGGCTCGGGTGCGAGTGCCCGGCCCGGGACCGGTAAAAGTGCGTGGGACGCGGCAGAGCAAGAGCATATGGATCGTACTCGCTGCTTTGGTGCTGGCAGCGCTACTATGGCAGCCTCTCGGCCTGGGGCGCGGCATTGACGGTATGCGGCGGAATTTCGTCGCCATGCGCTACTTCAAGCGCGCCACCGAAGCCTTGCAGCAAAAGCCCGTGAACCGGGCCAGAGCTGTGGCTATGGTTGACCGGGCTCTTGAATTGGCGCCCGAAAACAAGCCACTTACCAGCCAGGCGGGGCTCGTGTACCTGTACGCCGAAGCATATGAGAAGGCCGTACAGCATCTCAGCCATCAGCCCGGACGTGATCTGGGTGAGGACATACATCTGGGCCACTGCCTGGTGCTTGCAGGGCAGCATGTAGAGGGGCTGGAGCTGTTGCACGATGCCTACCAGAGACTCGGTTCCGGTACTCCTGCAGATGCTCAGGGACGGTATCGGCGAGCGATCTACCTGAACGAGATAGGCTACTCCTATGCTGTCGCAGGTGCCGAGCTTGACCGAGCGATTACTCTGCTGCAGGAAGCAGTGCAGCTTCAGCCGCTGGAGCCTGCCTTCATAGACAGCCTGGGTTGGGCCTACTACCGCATGGGCCAGTACTGGCAGGCCATGTTTTATTTGGAGCGAGCTGTCCGCCTGGCCGGTGCACAGAACAATCATGAGACGTACTATCATCTCGGTGCAGTCTACGCCAGGATGGGTTACACTCGCCGGGCCGCGAAGGCACTGGCCAACGCACTGGAATACGACCCCCAGTACCAGCCTGCCGTTGAGGAGTTACAGCGGTTAGGATGGGAATTGCCCCAACCGATTCGTGTGTGAAAGCCGACCCCCTAACGGGCGCTGGCTTGCGACTGTCGAAAGGTGACTGTGTATGATCAAGGTAGCGCAGCGAGTCGTAAGTATCCCACCGTCGGCAACCATGGAAAGCGATCGTAAAGCACGTGCCATGTGTGCTGAAGGCAAGAATGTACTGTCATTTGCCGTCGGCGAGCCAGATTTTCCAACTCCGGAAAATATCATTCAAGCTGCCAGACGTGCGATGGATGAGCAGAAAACCAAGTACACCAACGCCTCGGGGATTGACGAACTCAAGCGTGCGATATGCGATATGACTCAGCACACACTGGGACTTAGCTACGAGCCGTCCGAGGTGTGTGTCAGCAGTGGAGCCAAACACTCGTTGGCGAATATATTTGGCACGATGCTCGACCCCGGTGACGAAGTCATCGTCATCGCCCCGTACTGGGTCAGCTATCCAGACCTGATCCGTCTGTTTGATGGCGTGCCGGTAGAGGTGGCCACCACGGGCGCGGATGATTTTCAGCCATGTGTGGAGGACATTTCCCGTGCCATCACCGACAGAACTGTGGCGATTGTCGTCAACAGCCCGAACAACCCTACCGGTGGAGTGATCAGTAGTGATGTACTCACCGATCTGGCCGCGCTGGTCGTCGAAAAAGACCTGGTGCTACTCACCGATGAAGTCTACAAGGACATACTTTTTGATGGCCGCAGCCACACGAGCCCGGCAACGCTTCCTGACATGAGAGAGCGCACCATAATTATAGATGGAGTGTCCAAAAGCTACTCGATGACTGGTTGGCGTATCGGGTGGGCGCTTGGTCCTGTCGATTTCATCAGGAACATGAGCAACCTGCAAAGCCAGATGACGGCCAACCCGAACTCCATCGCTCAGTGGGCGGCTCTGGAGGCACTGACCGGACCACAGGATGCCGTCCGGCATATGTGTCAGGCATTCGAACAGCGTCGTGACTACATAGTAGCGGCTCTGTGCGATATCGAGGGCGTCAAATGTACTATGCCCGGAGGAGCCTTTTACGTCTTCCCTGATATATCGGCCTATTTCGGGAAGAAGCTTGGTGGACGCGATATACAGTCTTCGAAGGACCTGACCGATTACCTGCTGGACGAGGCATGGGTTAGTGCCGTGCCGGGTAGCGGTTTCGGTGCAGAGGGCTATTTCCGCATCAGTTTTGCCTGCAGCATGGAGCAAATCGAAGAAGGCATCAATCGCATCCGTAGGGCTCTCTCAGTGGCTTGATGTACTGTGTCTGGTCACTGTGGTACGAGTGTGCGATGTGAAGCAAGAGACCGGTCTAGGAGGACAGACTATATGAGTTATACCATCACACTGATACCTGGTGATGGCACCGGCCCTGAGGTAGCGGAGGCTATGCGCCGCTGCGTCGAGGCAACCGGTGTCGAAATCGAATGGGACGTCCAGCAGGCGGGAATTGACGTCATGGAGCAGTATGGTACCCCCTTGCCGGACCAGGTGATAGAGTCCATCAGAAAGAATAAGATAGCGATCAAGGGCCCGGTCACCACGCCTGTCGGTACCGGTTTTCGCAGTGTGAACGTGACGTTGCGCAAGGCACTGGATCTGTATGCATGCCTGCGCCCGGCCAGGTACTATCCTGGCGTCAAATCGCGCTATCCGGAGGCCGATCTTGTCGTCGTGCGCGAGAATACCGAAGATCTATATGCCGGCATCGAGTTCGAGCGCGGCACCGACGAGTGCAGCCGCGCCATCGAGGCCATATCAGAGCTGTCGGGAGAGACCATACGTCCGGATTCGGGGCTATCCATCAAGCCGATTTCAGAGACCGGCTCCAAACGGATAGTGCGTTTTGCATTTGACTATGCTGTGGCCAACGGGCGCAGGAAAGTCACCGCTGTGCACAAGGCCAACATCATGAAGCATACAGATGGGCTGTTTCTGGACTGCGCTCGCCAGGTGGCAGAAGAGTATGTCGACAGCGGAATAGAGTTCGAAGACCGGATCGTGGACAACATGTGTATGCAGCTTGTGCAAAAGCCGGAGCTCTACGATGTACTTGTGCTGCCAAATCTGTACGGAGACATCGTCAGCGATGTATGTTCAGGGCTGGTGGGCGGCCTGGGGCTGGCTCCAGGGGCTAACATCGGCGAAGGATGTGCACTGTTTGAGCCCACTCATGGCAGTGCTCCCAGGTATGCGGGCCAAAACAAGGTCAATCCAGTGGCCACCATCCTGTCAGGCGTCATGATGCTGCACCATCTGGGCGAAGCCGACGCAGGCCGGCGCCTGGAGGATGCTGTTGCAGCGGTCATCGCTGAGGGTCAGTCAGTCACCTATGACTTGAAGCCGGACCGTGATGATCCCACGGCGGTCGGCACATCGGAGATGGCTGACGCGATAATCGCCAGGCTGTAGCAGCGAAAGCTAATCGCTCTCCGAGTAGTAGTCAGCAGGCCTGCCCGGGCTTCCGGGCAGGCCTGTTTGTCGCTGTGCTATGTGTTCTCTTCAGTACGACATCAAGAGGTGAGCTTAGCCGGCGATACAGCTCTTCAGAAATGCCACGTCAGCAGCCAGTTCGCTTTCGGTTTCCTCAAGCGACAGCTCCTGCTTGCCACGCTGCACGAACTCTATTTCGATGAAGCCCTGGTTGTCGCTTCTTTTCAGTGCAGAGATCAGGCTGGCCCAGTCTACTTCACCTTCGCTCAACCGCGTTGGGAAACGCCCCTCTTCGGTGTAGTTAGCGTTAGTTGCGTGGGAGTTGAGGATGTGGGGCCCCAGGGCGCGGATTTCCTCAGCGATCACCTCGCTGTCTCGCCGCATCGTCTGGAAATTGATGCGCAGGGCTGGACTGTTCACTTCCTCCAGAACTCGGAAGCATCCCCAGAGGCTGTTAGTGGCATTGCCGTTGTGGCGCTCCAGAGTGACTAGCAGGCCACGCTCAGCGGCTTGCGTGCAGGCGCTCTTGAGGTCAGCTATGGTCAGGCTCCACTGCTCAGCAGTAAGCTTTTCAGCATCTCCAGGCCCGGCCCAGATGCGGCAGGCCGGCGCCTCGAGGGCCTCGGTGATGTCCAGAGATCGGGATATGTCATCAGCGAAGTCAGGCTTTCCGGCACATGCATATGCGCCATATTGAGGCGCACTGAGGCCGCGTGTTTGCATGGCCTGTCTGATTTCCGTGGCATGACGCAGGTGATCCTCGTCCGGCATGTGTGGGGGTTGGCCCCACACCTCGATACCTTCGGCACCGACCCGCGCAGCCATCTCTATCACCTCAAAGATATCCATTCGCGCTTTCCAGATGATGCTGCACAGACCTACTTTCATGACAGCTCTCCTTTTCCAGGGCCTGTCAGGCATTTCGCCCGCACGGTCTACGGGTGCTCCTGTCAGTCCTTGGACTTGGGCAGAAACGGTATCAGACGTGTTGCCAGATTGGGCAGTGGCATACTTTGGAGCCACACTCGGCCAGGGCCTGTTAGGGTGGTGAGAAAAATGCCTTCTCCGCTCAGAAACATGTTTTTGACCCCCTGTACCCGCGTGATGTCAAAATTTACGCTTGGCTCAAACATGGCGACATGCCCGGGGTCAACTTTCAGCGTCTGCCCCTCTTGCAATTGATATTCGACGACTTCTCCGTCAATTTCACAGAACGCCACACCTGGACCGGTCACTTTCTGCAGGAAAAGTCCCTCGCCTCCAAAAAACATGGTTCCTAGGCGTTTGTGAGTGTGCATTTCAAGCGTAACAGTGCTCTGGGCGCACATGAAAGCGTTTCGCTGCATGATGACACTCTGGTCTTCGACCAGTTCCAGGGCGATGACCTTTCCCATGACGCCGGGGGTGAAGACCACAAACCCTGTCGCGGCAGTGCATGTGTAGTCGGTCAAGAACAACGACTCACCGCTGGCCATTCGTTTCAGGCCACTCAGCAGTCCGCCCTTCATGTTGGTGTCCATGCTGATGCCGTCACTCATCCACGCCATGCCGCCCGATTCGGTGTAGACTGTCTCCCCGGCTTCCAACCACACTTCCACCGACTGCATCACTGTTCCTCTTATCTCGTACTTCATCTGTGGACCCCTCTCTCTGGCTTTCCCTTTGTGGCACACGTTAGCTTTGTCTCCTGTGCCTGCAACCCAAATCGTCGGGAGATATATTCGCTGTCACACCAGCACAATCCTACATCAGGCACACATTTGCAGGAGCAGCAAGTATGAAGTATGCCGTTTACCGTATGACCCTCAGCCGAACCAGTTGGGGAAACTGCTTTGGGCAGGTATGCTTTTGAGTTATAATCACAAGCGATTAACCCGTGGTAGATGCTGCTTACATCAAGCCGATGCCTGCAAGGCAAATCGGAGGGAGAGCAGTTTCGGATGCAACCGGTGGCACTCTGGTCGCGCTGTCAGCTCCTGGTGTGGGTACTACTATGCGCTCTGACTTCTTGCACCTGCAGTCCCTCGCCGGTGGATTATGCAGCAGCTACTAACGGTGCCACGATAAGCGGGCCGACAAATGCCTCTATGAGTCGAGGCCCAGTCAATTGTGCAATCGACGGGCAAGTTGGCGATTATGGCCCCAATCACGGCTATGCCTGGGCTGATCTGGCGACTCCGACCATCATCAGCTTCGCGCGTCCGGTTACGATAGACACAGTGGAAGTCATCACGACAGATTTCCCTCCGGTCAAGTACTCGTACCATCTCAGCGTGTCTCTGGACGGGCAGACATGGCAACCAGTGGCTGATGCGGCGCGCAACAGAGTGTCGGGCTGGCAGATACATCGCTTTGCGCCTGTTGAGGCGTCCCACTTGCAGCTTCGGTTCACGCACAGTTCGGCGGTAGGAGAAGGCTATCATCTGGTGGAAGTGGGGGCGTTCCAGTTGGGCGCCCGCCGCCAGGGGCCTCTTGGCATGCAGTGGGCGAAGCTGCGTCCTACTGCCGCATCACAAACCGCACTACTGGGCGTACCTCATCTGCAGGCACTGCTTGGTGTCTCCGACATCATGCGCCAACTGCAAGATGCGCCAGAAAAGGAGACCATATCACACCGGTTAGCTGACGGCACTCAAGCCACCCTCTACCGGGATGGTCGCTATACGGTGGTTGTGGGCCACGAAGGGGACGACAAAGGCAACATAGGCAACAGAGGCATTGTCGCTGATGGTGGAAGTCGCGGGCCAAACGATATCATGGCTCTGGACAGCGATGGTGACGGCTTTCTCGACCGAACTCTTGACTACAAGGATACCACCGGTGACGGTCTGGTAGATACCATGGTGCAGACTTATCTGCACAGCAGTACCTGGGGCAACAGGCCTTTCATGGTGCTCGTCCGCGCGCTGCACAGTCATCCTCTGCGTCTGTGGCATCTGCATGACTACGGTTACTGGCAGCACGAATGCCAGTGGCATTGTGATTTCGCGGGCAACGGGTATTTCGCCATGTTTCGCCGTGACGAGGCGCAGAAGCGTTGGGTGGCAGCGTTCGAGAACCCGTTCTGCTTCTATGATCACGATGATGATGGCTTCCCTGAAGAGACCGTGCGCATTGTGGCCAACGATACCACACTTCGCACAGCTCGGTATAGCATCAACGTCACCGACACCCGCCCGCCAGGGCAGCTTTACGGCTACGATGTGGGCATCACCTGCCTGGGCCGGGTGGAGGCGCCGGAGGATGCACTGACCAGCTTTGTCCATCGCAGTGGGGAGGAAACTGGTGCGTTTTTGGATCCGGATCACGCCAGAGAGGTGGTGCGGGAAGCGGACTGGGCGAGAGCTCTGCTGGTATGGGACGAAAACGACCACAACGTGGCTTCATCTGACCCGGGTCGCGAGCGTTGGGAAGGCATTCTCAATTCTCGCTACCGGGATTTCCCGCAGGAAGGCGGCCCTCCATGCGGTAGGCTGAACAAGCGCTATGAACTTGACCGCGACTTCTCAGGTGCCATGAAGCTGTACTACTGGCAGGGCGATGGTCGTCTGCATCTGCATGGGGCCGAACACGGCACCATGGAAGTAGATTACGATTACGATGGCCGGGTGGATATGGTCATCGAGTATGAAGACACCACCGGTGATGGCTTTTTCGACCGGCGCACTATCACCTATGCGGATCCGAAGCTGCCGCGCAGACGAGTACAGGGGCCGTTGATTTACCGTCCGCCAAATCCTGGCCAACAGCGACCTGCCGAGCCCGTTTTGCTCACCTTCAGCTACCCGGAACTGGCTGAGTTTTGGCCGCAAGCACTCCAGAAGCGACTGTCTGAAGGTGAGACTGTCATGGAATTGCTGACGGAAGTTGCAGGTGTGCTGCAGTTGACTTTGCCGTCTTCGCCCATGGATTACTATCATCATGGTACCGGGCAGGGGCGGGCGGACATGGAGCAACTGCGCGCCAGCGATGAGGCACGTCGCTACTACCAGGACGTGACCGTCGAGTTGATGCTGGCGCACATGGTGGCGGCCGTGCGTACCGATGGGACGCAAGCGCAGTTACAGCAGTTGCAGAAAGCTCAGCGGCAGTGGGATGCCGGGCATCTGGCACTCACTGCCGCTACTTTACGGGGTTTACTCGGTCAGCACAGGCTCTGATTTGCCACGC
>JAAYSP010000112.1 GCA_012518355.1 candidate division WS1 bacterium
CTGTTGGTCCGATGCAGTTGCGAGCAGTCGGGTAAGAGGCGGTGGCCCCAGCCTCCTCATATAGCACTGCACGATTGTGTACCGGCTGAGCTCTCTGCTATAACAGTTTCACACGATTTCATGGGCTCTGATACCAGGGCTGCCTCATACTTCGTGGACATGCCCCCCCACAGACGACGGCCTGCGGCGAATGGCATACCATGGGGATGCACTACCTGTAAGTGCAAATCCATCCGAAGCGATGGCATCCTGCCCTACTCTGACGTGTTTCTCTCGCGCTACGAAGGAATCCAAGCTTCTGTCGGCCAAGTATACACTCACGTCTCAGCGTGGTGCTGCAGTCTATCGTCTTATTCTCCCGTGTGTGAACAACCTGCGCACGGTACCGGAGGAAGATGTATGAGGGTATACGTGGTGACCGATCTGGAGGGCGTCGCCGGTGTATATCAGTGGGAAAACCGTGGCGATACAAGCCTGGAAAACCATGAGCGTCGCTGCCTCCAGCGGATATGGCTTGCTGAAGAGGTCAACGCCGCCGCACAGGGCTTCGTTGACGGCGGCGCACGTGAAGTCTGGGTCAACGACGGCCATGGTGCCGGCTACACTATGGATATCTCCCGCGTGAACCGTGGCATTCGTGTGTTTCACGGCGGGCAGCGACCGGACTACTGCACAGGGTTGGACGAAGAGTGCGCAGGATTGGCCAGTGTAGGCACCCATGCCATGGCCGGGACACGCTTTGGCAACCTGAGCCACACTATGGGAGGCTCCATCCGACGATACAGCCTCAACGGAATTGACGTCGGCGAAACCGGCTACCAGGCGTTTCTCGCCGGCCATTTCGGTGTACCCTTCATCTTCTGCGCCGGTGATGCCTACGCTTGCAAGGAGATGGAGGAGCTGGTGCCCGGATGCGTTACAGTCGCGGTCAAGGAGGGCCTCGGGACGCTATCTGCGCTCACGGTCCACCCCCTGAAGGCACGTGAGATGATCGCTGAAGGGGCTCAGGAAGCTATGCGTCGAGTGGGCGACATCAAACCGCTGCACCTCGACCCGCCCATCGTCTTCCGCTGCGAGTACTACCAGCCAACCCTCGATCCAGAGAACCCGCCACCGGGCAAACGAGTGCTCGATAGCCACACTTTCGAGATCGAAGCCGATGACATGGTGGATTTCATGAACAAGATGTACGGCTTTGACCCGAACTATCGCGCCATCTGGAAAACCGATGAAAAGCTGGCCGTCAGCCTTCTACCTGATCTGGAGGGATCGCTATGAAAGTATACCTGATGACTGACCTCGAAGGCGTCGCCGGTGTATATCAGTGGGAGAGCCGTGACGACGAAAGCCTGGAAAACCACGAGCGCCGCTCTCGGCAGCGCATATGGCTGGCAGAAGAGGTAAGCGCTGCAGTGGACGGGCTTTTCGCCGGTGGAGCCACTGAGGTCATCGTAAATGACGGCCACGGCGCAGGGTACACCATAGACCTGGAGCATCTTGATCCGCGCGCCACCGTAGTTCACGGCCAGCAGCGTCCGTTCTGGCTACCGTTTCTCGACGAAACTTGCGCAGCCACAGGGTTGATAGGCGCGCACGCCAAAGCAGGCACACCGAATGCTAACCTCTGTCATACCATGAACAGCAAAATACGTGACTGGCGCTTCAACGATATCTCTATGGGCGAACTGGGCTTGCAGGCAGCAATCGCAGGACACTACGGGGTGCCGTTCACACTATGCACCGGTGATGCCCATGCCTGCCTGGAGGCAGAAGAGCTGATACCAGGGGTAGTCACTGCACCGGTCAAATTCGGCACGAGCAGGCTGTCGGCGTTGACGTTGTCGCGCGAGGAAGCGTGCGATCGGATACGCGAAGCAGCGATGAAGTCTATGGCCGCCATAACCGAAGTGCAACCTCTGCGTCTGGAGAGGCCCGTGCATTTCCGTGATGAGCGCGTCAATGCCGCCTTCGATGAAGAACAGCCCGGCGAGTATACTGTGATTGATGCACATACTCGTGAGATGGAAGCCGACGATATCATAGAGCTGATGTACAGGATATACAACTATCCGCGCGACTGGCAGCCGCTGAATTTTGAGCCCGCGTGGAAGAGAGAACACTGAATCGCAAGCCTGGAAGTGGGTGTCGCTCATCTACATTACGTACCGTCCCTATGAATGCAAACCATGTTCTGCCCATCGCCCCATATATGCTGAGGCCCTCTCTGAAGTGCAGCACATGAGGAGGTTTGCGTATGGAATTGTGTTGATGCTACTGTGCGCAGCTCTGGCACTCGGGATGTCACCAGCGCCCGTGGAAGCTCAAACAGTCAACTTCGCTGACAGCAATCTGGAAGTGGCTATTCGTGAAGCCATCGGCAAACCCACAGGAACTATAGATGGCTCTGACCTGCAAGACCTAACCGAATTACAAGCCACCAACCGCGGTATAAGCGACCTGTCGGGCATCCAACACTGTATCAACCTGCAGCAGCTATGGCTGGGGGGCAACCAGATTGTCAGCCTCCAACCACTCTCCAGTTTGACGGCTCTTCAACACCTGTACCTCTGGGACAACCTCATCAGCAGCCTCACACCCCTATCCGGGCTGGGCAACCTCACGATCCTCGACGTGGCACAAAACCACCTGGACAGTCTGCAGCCACTGATGAGCCTCACATCTCTGAGCGAACTGGGATTGGAACACAACCTCATATCGGACCTGCAACCACTAGCTGCCCTGAGTAGACTGCAGATGCTGGGCCTGAGCTTCAACGCCATCACCGACCTGGCACCACTGGCAGGGCTGACGGAGCTGCACTACCTAAGCCTGTGGTCGAACGACATAGTCCACCTGCAGCCGCTGGCAAACCTGGCCAACCTACGCTTTCTTGACATCTCGGCCAACAGTATCTCTGATCTACTGCCGCTGGCGGGCTTACCCTTGCTCCAGTATCTGTACGCCGCACAGAATTCGGTCAGCGATCTTTCGCCGCTGTCAGGTCTGCATAGTCTTGACCAGATAGACCTGGGACACAATATGATTGCCGATCCGAGTCATCTAGTTGCCAACTCCGGTCTCGATGTCGACGATGTGGTGATACTTGACAGAAACTGGTTGGTGCTGGGCACCGACACGTCGGCTGGCATAGCTGTCCAGGCCTTGCGGGACAGGGGCGTAAAAGTGTGGTGCGATGATCAGTTAGCGCCACAACCGCCTTCCACACCGATCGCCCTCACGGCAGCAATCGCTGCCACAGGCCATGTGACGCTTAGCTGGACCGACGCGTCTGTAGACGAACACGGCTTCAGATTGCAGCGACGCAGCCAGAACGCGGATGGTTCGTGGCCTGCACAGTGGACGTCAATCGCAAGCCTGTCCGCCAATCAACAGACTTACAGTGACGAAACGCTCACCGCCAAAGCCAGCTACCAGTATCGTGTTCAAGCCTTCAACCCCGCCGGCTCCAGCTACTGGGCGACTTCACAGAGCCTGACCGTCACCCCACCGATCCCCACCCCTCCAAGCCATATGACGATATGGCCGGTAGAGGATGAATCCGCTTTGAGAGTCACGTGGCAAGATAACTCCAGCAACGAGACTAGCTTCAAGGTCGAACGGCGTCGCTGGTTGCCAGAGGGAGCCTGGTCAGACTGGGAACTGCGGCTGTGGACTGCGCCTAACTTCACCGCCTTCACCGACAAAGAAATCCCAATCGGCTCGTCATACCAATATCGGGTGCGTGCAGTGAATTCTGTGGGACCGTCAGAGTGGACTATTTCTACCGGCGTGCGCTGTGAACCGACACCGTTGTGGCCCGTGAACCTGAACGCGTTTCAAAGCGATCCTACCGATGGCGTGCAACTGACATGGCACGACAAATCCAACTATGAAACTGGCTTCGAGATCCATAGGCGCAGGCAGATGGACGGCCCCACCTGGGGTGACTGGGAGGCAGTGGGGTGGCCATCAGCCAACACTGAACAGTGGGACGACCTGACCACACCACAGCATGGGGTCTATGAGTACCGGATACGTGCCGTGAACGATCATGGGGCGTCAGAGTGGTCGCCTTCGGCTATGGTATCGGCTCTGGCACGCCCCCCGCGCGCGCCGAGCAGTGTGGAGCTGCAGGCAGTGGATAACTCTACTGCAATTCGCGTCACGTGGCATGACAGTTCAGACAATGAAACAGGCTTCATGCTATCGCGGCGGCGATGGCTACCTACGGAACGATGGTCAGATTGGGAAGCGCAACAGTCCACTGATGCGGACGTCACCAGCTTCATAGATAACCAAATCTCAATCGGTTCTTCGTATCAGTATCGGGTGCGTGCGGTCAACCATGTCGGAGCCTCCGAATGGACGGTCTCCGCTGCTGCCGTGCGCTGTGAGCCAACCCCGCTGTGGCCGGTAGACCTGCATGCCGAAGGCCGCAACTTCGGAGCCGACATCCTGCTAACCTGGCGCTCCAAGTCGGACAAAGAGACCTACCTGAAGGTAGAGCGTCGTCGCCAACTGGGACAGGTGGGTGTATGGTCCGACTGGCAAACCATAGTATGGATGGCCGGAGGCGTCACTCAGCATCTGGACGATAGCGTGCCTGGCGACGGCAAATATCAGTACCGAGTGCGGGTCTTCAATCAGACCGGCCCGTCAGAGTACTCTCTGCCGGTCACAGTCTGGAGGCTGGCGGTGAACCCGACAGCGCTCAGCGTCGCAAGTGTGACCGCCCAGCAGTCCGGACGGCATATGTCCGTGGTATACACACTCAGCGCGACGGCACACGTGACCCTTGATATGCGCAACATCGCGGGGCGACTGGTTGCCTCACTCGACTGCGGCCAGCAGTCCGCGGGCACTCACTCGGCAGCATGGAACCTGCGCAACACATCTGGAGCTGCGGTTCCTCCCGGACTATACGTTTGCACCCTGACCGCGCGCCGTACAGACGGCTCACAGGCGACTGTGGTCACAAGCGTAGCAGTTCAACGTTGAGGCATCAGCCAAAAAAACACAGGAACACAGAAGCACAGGGGCCACGCAGTAAGCTGCACTGGCACGCGCAGATACCATCAGTAACCGAGTTCGATTGCGACCTCTGCGATGGCCTCCTCGATGATGTCCATGCCCCTGGCGGCAACCGCCCGATCCATAACAATCGGCGGCGACATGCGCAGTATATGGCCCGCCGGCACCCATGCCAGGCCCTTCTGGAAAGCACGCTGATAGACCAGCTTTCCTGCCTCCGGGAAGGGCTCCTTGGTGTCTCTATCCTTGACCAGCTCAACTCCGGCAAGGCAGCCCTTCACCCGTACATCTCCGATGATCGGGTGTGCCTGCTTCATGGTCTCCATGCGGTCTGCGAAGTACTCACCCAAATCCAGCGCGTTCTCCAGCAGCCCCTCCTCCTCGATGACCTGGATGCTTGCCAGAGCCGCAGCGCAGGCCATGGGATTGCCGCCGTAACTTGTGGAAGCGGAGATCGCGTCTATGGCGTCACGATACTTTTCCGACACCATCATGGCTGTGACCGGGAAGCCGTTGCCGAAGCCCTTGCCCAGAGTCACCACATCTGGCGCAGTGTCGTAGTGCTCCATGCAGAAGTATTTCCCCGTGCGCCCCATGCTGGTGAGCACCTCGTCTGCCATGAGCAGGATGTCTCGCTCATCACAGAACTGGCGCAGCTTCGGGAAGAAGTCTTCCGGAGGAAACACCGATCCGGCCCAGCCCTGCACAGGTTCGAGTACAAAAGCAGCCACTTCGCCGGTCGTGGCACACTCGATGAATTGGTCGTAGAGAGCCAGATAGGCGTCGGTGTCTATGCTGCCATCCTCACGCGTAAACAGTGGCCGATATGGATCCGGGCGGGGCACCATGTAGAAGCCCTGGCTGCGTCCGGCACCAGAGGCCGGGGTCATCTTGCCCAGGCTGACTGCATGGCCGGTTTTGCCGTGGAAATCCATGAAGCATGAGATGAACTCGCTTTTTCCCGTGGCAGCCCGACACACACGCAAACCGGCTTCGACAGCCGTGGTACCACTGTCGTACAGTTGTATGCCTGTCAAGTTCCAGGGCTGGATCTGTGCCATCTTCTCCAGTAGCTCGACTTTCACCGGAGTGTTGAAGTCATGGCAGTTCATCAGCGTCTGGGCTGCTTCTGCTACGGCCTCACTAACTTTCGGGTGACAGTGTCCAAGTGTGGTCACATATATGCCACTGGAAAAGTCCAGGTATACGTTGCCATCAACATCAGTCAGCGTGACCCCGTGCCCCCGCGCAAAGACCACCGGGCACAGGCGGACCTGGCTGGAGTAGCCTACCATGTGGCTCATACCGCGCCTGTTGTACTGCTCTGATGTCGGCCCAGGCACAGTCTCAGTTACTAGCTGCGGAATCTCCGTGGGCTCAATGCGGGCCCAGTCTGAACGCGAAGTGGTCATGGGTAATGCCTCCTAAAGGCAGATGATGCACCAGCTACCGGATACTCGTTCAGTGTGGCACGCCCCTCATATACTGTCAAGTCAGCCAGGTTTCGGGAAGCGTCGAACCACCGATTCTGTCATGCCCAAGTAGCAGGCCCCGAAGCTGTAACCTCAGCTTCGGGGCCTATGATTGGCAAAGCCGCTTTATCTTCTAGCGTTTATTCGTCCAGCGGCTCGAACTCGTCTTTTCCTACTCCACACTCTGGACACACCCAGTCATCAGGCAGGTCTTCAAATGCGGTTCCGGGTTCCACACCGGCATCAGGGTCGCCCTCAGCCGGATCGTAGATGTATCCACATACTATGCACTCGTACTTTTTCATTTCACGTTCTCCACGTGTCAGTTCAGATACGTTGCTACTCTCCGTGGCAGCACTTTTTGAAGCAGAGGAACCAGTCGAGACAGTAGTAGCCTTCATCTTCCTGGCTTGCAACGCGCTCTTCGGCAAGGCCGCAAGTACCAGGCGGCGGGATGATGACATCTTCGCCCAGTTCCCAGTTGGCAGGTGTAGCAACACCGTGCTCGTCACTGTGCTGCATGGCGATCAACAAGCGCTTGATCTCTTCCATGTTCCGGCCGTTGGCCATCGGGTAGTACAGGATAGCCCGTACGATGCCCTCGGGGTCCATGATGAATACGGCTCGAACAGCCTGGGTTGTGCTGGCTGCCGGCTGCAGCATGCCAAAAGCCTTGGAGACCTCCATGGTCAAGTCCTCGATGACCGGGAACTTGATTTCGAGGTTCTTCATGCCCTTGTATTCGATCTTCTCTTTGATGGTGCGCAGCCAGGCGATGTGGCTGAAGAGACTGTCGATGGAGAGACCGAGCAGCTCGGCGTTGAGGCTCTCGAACTCTTCCTGCATGCTGGCAAAAGCCATGAACTCAGTCGTGCAGACAGGGGTGAAGTCTGCCGGGTGTGAGAAAAAGATGACCCACTTGCCTTCATAGTCCTTGGGGAAGTTGATAACGCCTTGCGTGGTCACGGCCTCAAACGTTGGAGCTTTTTCACCGATCAACGGCATTTTTGCAGTTTCTTCCGTACACATAGTGTAACACTCTCCCTTTCTTGGTAATGGTACATCTAATTGTCGGACTCAACTCAGCATATGTCAAGTGCAATTGGTCACATACCGCAGCGAAGCAGTGGCCTATCGATTTTCTGCACTCCCATCCAAATCAGAATGATTACTGATTAGGAATTGCTACTAATTATTCCACAGGTTTTCCGCTTTGTCAAGCACTTCGCGGGACTTTTACCAGAGGCTTTCCATAGGCACTATCTCGTTTTCCTAGTCTGCATCATCGCTGGCAACCAGTAGAGGTTCCCGAGCCCCTAGATCGCGATCCATCATCAACATTCCGTTGCCGCTGTCGCTCACCATCCTGAGTTTGCCGACCACTTCATCTGCAGTGGCTTCCTCTTCTACCTGCTCGTCAACAAACCACTGCAGAAAACTGCGGGTAGCGTGATCCCTGAGCTCTTCGGCCAGGTCTACCAGGCTGTTTATTCGGCCGGTTACATACTTTTCATGCTCGTAGGCATCTTCAAACGCGCTGAGTACGTTGTCCCAACTTGTCGCAGGCGCGTCCACCTGAGCCAGTAGAACGGCGCCGCCACGCTGTATCAGATAGTCGTACAGCTTCATGGCGTGGATCAGCTCTTCCTGGGCCTGAACTCGCATCCACTGTGCAAATCCGTTGAAGTTCTTGGAGCTGAGGTCGGCTGCCATGGCCAGGTACAGATACGAGGAGTACAGCTCTGCATTGATCTGATCGTTCAGGGCATCTGCCATCTTGCTGTCTATCATGTTCATCTCCCTCACTTGTAGCTTCATGTTTTTCGTGCGTGGGTGTACCGCGTGGCTATACCAGCGTAGGTACACCGGCATAACTGACAACTGCACCACCCGGATACTGCATTGATGACGCAATTGTCACGTACATGTTCACTACGGGTGCGAGAATTGTTGACCAGGGCTTTGGCCTGGCACCGCGCCCCTCACCTGCCTCGCCCACCTACTGCTGACAGCAGAGACAAAGCATGACGCTCCATCCGCATGGCTTCGTCGAGCAACTCGGCCCACACTGCCCGCTCTTCGGCACTCTCCAGCAACAGAGAGCCATGCTCCGTGTACCACAGTGGATCGCGTGCCTCCAGGATGTCTACTATCTGCAGATACGTATCAGAAACCTGCAGCAGCCCGGCTTCATCCGGCTCATCCTCGGAAAGCATCTGCAGAAAATCGGCAGCAGCCGTTCGAGCATCAAGCAACACTTCGACCATCCACTCGTGGCGGCGGAAGACTGAGAGGCTTTGTTGCGGTTCGGCGATAGCAGATTTGCTGCGCATCAATTCCATCCAGCGATGATACTGCGGAATAGGATCACGCTGTGAATCCGGCAGTATTGCAGCGGCACTCAGCCCATCCCGGCGTACCTGCGCCAGATCGGGCTCGCAAGTCTGCGGGCCCAGAGACAGTAGCAAACGACAGGCTCCGATAGCCTCCTCTAGAATTGGTCTGCTGTCGAAGTGATAACCCCACCACTTTTCGCGATCCGCGGACTGTCCGCAGATAAGCGCCCAATCACGGCTCTCTTCACCCCACCCCAGCGCCAGTAGAGGTCTGCCCCCACGCAATTCACCTTCCACCACTTCGGTAGCATCAGGCCCGGCATGGAGTCTTGCGCGTCCGAAGCCCAGCCGCTCCAGCACCGGAACCACTCGATACCACCGGTCTTCCTTCGTCGAGTCCAATGAAAGCCGATCATCCACCCGAAGCATGAAGGCAGCGTTTGTCAGCCCCATCAATTCAGCGTAACCGGGCGACACTGAGCACAGCTGCAATGCCGAATCGAGGCAGTCTGCCAGGCCGCAGGCCCGACCGCGCTTGCACGGCAACACATCGGCCGGCACATCGATAAGCAAACGGGCAGCAGCATGTCTCGAACCGCTGAACAGGCGTCTTGCTCGCACTACTTCACTTCCCACACATGGTAACTCATCGGGCATGTACACAGGAGCGTCAAGCCACAGGCCAGTGCTAAGCTGCGTGGCGCCTACAATCCCAGCTCATCGCTGACCCCCTGCATCGCACCCAACACGGTCTCGATATGCTCGTCCAGGCTCAAACCCATCTCTTCGGCGCCTATCGTGATGGACTCGCGGTCCACTGCAGCCGCAAATGCCCTGTCCTTCATCTTCTTTTTCACCGACTTGACCTTCACGCTCGCCAGTTTTTTGTCGGGCTGCACAAGAGCGCAGGCTGTGATGAGGCCGGTGAGCTCGTCCACCGCGTGGATTGCGCGCTTGAGCGGCGTATCCTCGCACCATCCCGGTGTAGACGGCACCACATCGGCCGGCACATCGATAAGCAAACGGGCAGCAGCATGTCTTGAACCGCTGAACAGGCGTCTTGCTCGCACTACTTCACTTCCCGCACATGGTAACTCATCGGGCATGCACGCAGGATCGTCAAGCCGTAGGTCAGTGCTAAGCTGCGTGGCGCCTACAACCCCAGCTCATCGCTGACCTGCTGCATCGCACCCAACACGATCTCGATATGCTCGTCCAGGCTCAAACCCATCTCCTCGGCGCCTATCGTGATGGACTCGCGGTCCACTGCAGCCGCAAATGCCCTGTCCTTCATCTTCTTTTTCACCGATTTGACCTTCACGCTCGCCAGTTTTTTGTCGGGCTGCACAAGAGCGCAGGCTGTGATGAGACCGGTGAGTTCGTCCACCGCGTGGATTGCGCGCTTGAGCAGCGTATCTCGCACCATCCCGGTGTGAGCAGCGTGGGCCAGCACACCATCTATCACTTCCTGAGGCCACCCTCGAGCCTTCAGGATTTCAACGCCTCTAAACGGATGGTCTTCCAAGTCCGGGTACAGTTCATAATCGAAATCGTGCAGCAGGCCGACTACGCCCCACACCTCTTCGTTTTCATCCAGCATCGCGGCATAGGCTCGCATTGCCGCCTCAACCGCGAGGGCATGCTTGATGAGGTTGGGGCTCTCGGTATGCTCGGTCAGCACCTGCATAGCGTTATCACGTGTCACGCTGTCACCTCCGTAAGTCTGAGGCAGTACTGAGGCAAGTTTACAGTCTCTGCGAGTAGAGTTTCGTGGGAGAAGAGTGCTACACCTGCCATCATGTGGCACATGTTTTTGTGCACCCGGACACATACGAGAGCCTGCAGGCAGTGTAGTCACGGTGTATGCGGCATGACCGCCGATACTCACAACCTGGCTGCAGATCTGTCCGGGTTTCGTTGCAGGATGCGAGACGCGGTCTTCGAGGGCGGTTTCAGACGACAGTGCAGAGTCATGGGCCGAGGTGTGTCACCAACCAGAGGATGGCCACGATAGGCCAGTCATGACTGAATGCACGGTGACAAAATCTCACATCGCCTGGACCCTGGCAGCCAACGCACGATGCAAGCAGCAGGATCACAAGTGGTATATCACAGTAAGCGAGATGGTGCCGGAGCCCGGACTCGAACCGGGACGTCCCGAAGGACTTGGGATTTTAAGTCCCATGCGTCTGCCTGTTCCGCCACTCCGGCACGCTTGAGTGTTGGTGGCTGTCGGCTACGACGAGCCACCTACTGCAACAAACACATGCTATCTGATTATATCCTGCCAGGACCGCAGCGGCAATAGCGAAGCCGTACTCGCGCTTCGCCACAGCGCATCCGATATCACGTGCAGTACACCTCAGTACCCGTGAGCGCAAGCGGCCCTCTTCAGGGGACTATGCCCCTCTCGGGCAGCGATTTCACCTCCGGACCTGTCAGCCGGTATAGCCACAGCAGGGGCACGCCCGCACGCTCAATCGTGATAGCTGGTTGGTGCATCCGGCGAAGCTCCCACACCGCCGGTGCCCAGGTGCCCGGCGAGTTGTCTACGATCACCCAGTCCGCATCCGGAGGGATCTGATCGGTCACAAAACGCTGCCACATGTGGTGCCGTAACTCGGGGCCCGCGGCTCCCATCATGGCGTCCAGCACGCCGGTGGCCAGTTCGTTTGACGCATAGAACGTATCGCCACGATTTGCCGGATCCGTGAGAGACACTAACGCACCGGCAAAGGCGTCTCCCCAGTAGGTCACCTCCAGGCCAAGACGTGACGCGCCGGGCAATCCGCCCACGACCGAGGAGTAGTACGACAGACAGTATGGATAGTACGACACGATGCCGCATATGTTGGGGACTACCATCAGCGCACAGATGAGCAGCAGGGATAAATCACGGAGAGATGGGCTACGATCACTCAGCCACTTTTGCAGATGAACCGCTGACATCACGGCCAACGCAGCCGCAAATGCGAATGCCGGCATCAGCAAACGCTCACAACCATAACGCGCTGCACCTGGCAGCGCCAGCAAGCCTACGTTAGTCGCCAGTCCTAGAGCCAGAAACACATCCGCTTCGTTGCGGCGACTGAGAGTGCGCGGTAGGGAGCCTAACAGCAAAGCCAGCCAGATCACCGGCATGGTCACTACCAGCATGACCAGTGGATACAGTAACGGCCCCGTGGTCTGCCCGCCAAACAGGCGACCGAACCATAACCCGCCGATGTAGAAGTGATCACTGTGAAAAGCCACATACTGCGAAATCTTGTCGGGCAGACTGTACCAAGTCCACGGCCAGAGAGCTACGAAGACGGGTGGCGATACTAACAGCCCCGCGAGTAGTGTCTTTTTCCACCCGGGTGGCTTATAGACAGCCGTCCACAGTACCAGATGGGGAAACAGAGCGACAGCGTTGAGCTTGGTGGCCAGCGCTATACCACCAACGAGCCCAAATGCCACAGCCGTTGAGCAGCGATTGTCCAGTGCGGCACGGCGGAAAAGCAGTGCCGCGAGGAAAATCATGGCCATGATGGGCACATCGAGGGCATGAAAGTGGCCATGTGCGAACAGTCGAGGCATAGATCCCAGGCCGAGTGCACCTGCGACAGCGAATACGCGGCCTGCACGAGGTGCCGAAAACCAGTACAGTACGCAACACGCGAGTGCGAGAAATGCGGCCCCGGTCAATCGCGCCCCGCCCTCACGGTGCAGTGTAGCCTTCACCAGCCAGTGTGGCAACAGCCCCACCAGTTTGACCACACCGGGATGCATGTCAGGCAACTGCTCCGCTTTCTGTACCGCTTCAAGCGAAAACAGCCACAGCGGTTGACCGGACAGTGCGTGCGCCCAACCATCTCGCAGCCACTGGTCATACGCGCGTGTCTTGCGCAGATAGACCAGTTCGTCGTATGTGAGAGGGTATGTACTCTTGAGTTGCGGCAGTATGATTGCGGCCAGCAGCACACCACTGATTAGCAGCATCGCCAACCAGTCTTGCCAGCCACGGCCCGTGCCTGATGTGCAGATGCACAGTCTGTCGGCCATACATGCCGGTTCCCCCGGAGGGAAGACAGTACCTGCGCTATGCCCAAACATAGTGAGTATGGTGGAGACATGCTGGGAGCCATCAGCAACACGTGCACCCGGCGTCCGGCTTGCGATCTGGCTTCTCGCTTTCCCGTACCGGGCAAACGCTCTAGTTGTTCGTAGCAACTAATCGTGTCGGAGACTTGATGCTGCAGGGTAGGAGATAGAGACAGTAGGTTGCCACCTCAAACCGGAGGGTCTGAATTCGGCACTACCGTTGGAGCGTTATCTTGCGCCAGGCAGCTCTCCCCTACGCCGGTCCGCAACTGACGAGCCAGCGTGCAAACCGCGAACGTATCGTCTTACGACATACCGATCTCGACGTTGTCTGTCAGAGCACCGATCATGGTATAGTCGGTGCGGCAGGTCTGTAGCGCTGAACCGGGCACAAAGCGGGTGACCGGCCCGTGGCAGTCAGGCGGGCGTTGAAACGCTGCCAGAACATGGGCGTAGCCCGATCGCAGGCGATAGAGGCGATAGGTAGTACGAGGTCGGCAAAGCAATCGCATCTACAGCCACAAAACTGCGGGGCGTGATCGCAGTGACCACGCCCCACAGCAAGCCATTCCGCTCTCGCGGGCAGTTCTACGGCCCGCGACTGGCGAGGCAGCGGGCAGACCGCGAACGTATCGTCTTACGACATACCGATCTCGACGTTGTCTGTCAGAGCACCGATCATGGTATAGTCGGTGCGGCGGGTCTGTAGTGCTGAACCGGGCACAAAGCGGGTGACCGGCCCGTGGGCAGCCAGACGGGCGATGAAACGCTGCCAGGACATGGTCGTAGCCGGTCCGCACATGCCATCAAGCCAGAAGCTGCGGTGCTTGGCGCTAAGGATATCTACCACGCCGATGGTGGCGGCCTTCGGGGGCACCCATGACCAGTCGCCGGCAAACGAATGCAGCGCGTTCTGACAGACGGTCAACGGTGTGAGCTCCACGATGCGTGCCTTGGCCTTCATCCACTCTTCGTCACTATCGAATTCATGGCCCAGGCTGCTTTCCCAGAACGCGATATGGCCGCACCAGCCGATACCGCCATAGCAGCAGTCAGCTCCACCGGCCTCGGCAATCATGTCTGAGTAACGGTCTACGTTTTCGCTATCCGGGAAGTGGATGTTTTCGTCCTTCGGGCGCAGATCTTCGTCTATGCGGGCGAACAAGTTGGCACGCATTGCCGTGGCAAAGGAACCCTCCCAGTCAGTGGGGGCAGTCCGACCATTTTCATCGGCATACTCGTCCATGTTGAAGGTGACCAGGTGCGAGCAGTCTATGCGCATGGTGTTGATGATGCCCGCCGCGATGGCGTACTGCGGCACCGGGCCGACCGGCAAAATCAGCACGCACTTGCGGCCTTCCTCGGCAGCCTTGACGATGCGTGAGACGATGTCAAGGGCGAATTCAGCGTAGAAGATCTCAGACTGTTCGATGACACGGATCTTGAAGTCGGGGTTGGGGTGTTTGGTGATGTCCTCTTTCTTGATGGCGCGAACTCGCGCGCACGCCTCTGCGTCCTGGAAGTCGAGAAACTTGGCTAGGGCAGGCTGGAATGCCATTTGTCTGTAGCCTCCTTGTGTGCTTGTTGACCTGGGTGCTATAACCCAACATACCCTCCAGCGAGGGGTGTACGCTCAGAAACTGTCAGCAGCACGTCTACGTTCTCCACATGCCACGAGAATCCCTTCTCAGCTATCCAACATGCATGAAATAGGTGTGTAAGCAGAAGCACACAGGCAGATCAGGCACGTAGGCAGGGTGGGCAGACAGTCGGACGCAGGACTTCATGAGCTCGGTGGCTAATCTGGGCAGCATAGGGCGTCACTTCTCATGTGGGCGGGAGCAAGATTTGCAGGTATGTGTGTGAACGACAGCGATAGGCTCCAGAGCAGGTGCTCACTTCGGATGTGGTA
>JAAYSP010000073.1 GCA_012518355.1 candidate division WS1 bacterium
ACCGTACTCAAGACGCCCGACAACCAGTATCACTACATCCCCAACGGATCGATCGCGGCAGTGACGGTATATGCCGAGCAGCATGTCAGTTACATAGCAGAGGTACCGCTTGCTGTGGCCGGAGATGGCACAAAAGCGGTGGAGGTAGTGCAGCAGGTGGTGGATGATATGCTGGAGTTGTACCCCGCGCATCTGCCCAAAGCCGGCCCCGCCTACCTGCAAAGCAGCTCTAGCAGTTCGGCCAGTGTGCGGGTGCCACTTGCAGTGTTTCCCACCCAGACATGGCTGGTGACCGAGGAGTTCCCCGCGCGGACAAAGCCGGCACTTGCCGCCGCGGATATCACCATACCTGAGGGCAGAACGCTTCACACGTTCGCGGACCTGTCGGAGATGCCACCACCACCGCCGCTGGAGGTACCAGACGGAGAATGATGCGCCCGGATAGCGCCGCCGGGCAGTGAGCGCGTCTCAGGCACCATCATCTGGTGAGGCATGTCGGCGGCTTATGTGGCAGCAGGAAGAGGTGCTCAACTGTGGCCAGGATGGGCCGTGATGTCGCTCGACGCCTGCGCCGTATCGAGGAGGGAAGACGCCGGGCTGAGCAGCGACAGTGGCAACAAGAACAGGATGCACTGCGCAGAGAACAGCAAGAGCTGGAGCGACAGCAGCGCGAGGCCGAACTGTATGAGACAGACACCGGCCTGGGCATATGCTTCAACTGCGGGAGCCGCAACCTGATCATGGCCCAGCGCAGCGAGGGGGACGCAGGCTGCCAGTCGCTAGCCTGCTGCCTTGGCTGCCTGTTTTGGTGGCCGATCTTGCTGCTGATCCCGTTTCTGCACGAACGACATACCGAGATGGTCTGTCAGGCATGTGGACACAGGTGGAAAGTGTGAGCGAAGCTCGCTACCACCATGCATCCTCCCACTGCGTGAGCGTGTACTGCCACATGCACAGCGCCGCCGAGTATCTACCTCTGTGTCACCCCTGATCCAGACCGCAGCTACCATCACCAGCCCATATACCGCGGATACGACAACAGTGCGCCCCATCCATAGGCGTAGCTGCCTGCCCACTCAGCCCGCTCAACTGCTACACAGGCCGCACATGCCCTCGGACAGTGCGCGTGTCTCAGCCATCGAAGGCAGATGACCGCGGCCGCCCAGTGCGGTGGTGCTCAGGGCCGCCGTCGCCGAGGCAAGCTTCAGACACTCCTGCAAATCATGGCCCAGCGCCAGAGCATAGGCAAATGCGCCATGGAAGACATCACCGGCACCTGTGGTGTCCACCATCTGGGGTACCGCAAATGCAGGCTGATACAGGTGTTCGTCAGTGCTATACAGATCTGCCCCGTCCGCCCCGCGAGTGACCACCAGCGCCGCTCAGCCCGCTCAGTCTGCTCAACCGCTACACAGGCCGCACATACCCTCGGACAGTGCGCGTGTCTCGGCCATCGAAGGCAGGTGGCCACGGCCGCCCAGTGCGGTGGTGCTCAGGGCCGCCGTCGCCGAGGCAAGCTTCAGACACTCCTGCAAATCATGGCCCAGCGCCAGAGCATAGGCAAATGCCCCATGGAAGACATCACCGGCACCTGTGGTGTCCACCACCTGGGGTACCGCAAATGCAGGCTGATACAGGTGTTCGTCAGCGCTATATAGCTCTGCCCCGTCCGCCCCGCGAGTGACCACCAGCGCCGCAGGCCGGTGGTGCATGATCTGTTCGATACCGGACGCCTCGTCGTCATCGCCGAGAGCCGCCACGAGGCTCTCTGGCAGGACGGGATAGTCCACCGCCGCCAGCAGGGCGTCCAGATGCGGCTCGATCCGCTCGGCATCCAGCACCACTGGCACTCCCTGCGACCGCGCCTGCTGAGCAGCAGCAAGCGCGGCATGTGGATGATGGGAGTCGATGAGCAAGCAGCGGCAGTCGGTGAGCGCCGCCAGGTCCACATCATCGGCACTCAGCCGCGCCATAGAGCCGTGCTTGTAGAAGATAGTGCGTTTGCCGGTGGCCTCATGGGCCACGCAAAAGGCAAACTGAGACTGGGCTCCGGAGACTGTCTCCACGCCATCGGTGTTCACAGCCGTGCTGGCGAACTCATCGAGGATGTACTGGCCGAAGGTGTCATCACCGATGCGGCCAAACACCGCTACCTCGCCGCCCAAAGCTGCGACGGCTGCCGCCGCTGTCCCCGCACGGCCACCGCCATGCTGCACAAATCGACCTATCGGCGCCTTCTCATCCAGCTCCGGATAGTGCTCAACCGTGCCGACCAGATCCCAGCATACACAGCCCAGTGCACAGACGTCATATGTTGCTTCCACAGTGACCTCCCAAACAGTCGCGGCAATCAGTGAGCGCCGCCAAGTCCTCAGGCAGAACAGGGTAGTCCACCACCGCTAGCAGAGCGTCCAGATGTGGCTCGATCCGCTCGGCATCCAGCACTACTGATACCCTCTGCGACCGCGCCCGCTGGGCAGCAGCAAGCGCGGCATGTGGATGATGGGAGTCGATGAGCAAGCAGCGGCAGTCGAGACGGGCCGAATTCAGAAGCCATGTGCTGCCCGTGGGAGCAGAGACATGTCGGAGCCAGCCTCACGGTAGCTGTACGCATCCGCAATTCGACTGGCCCCGCAACTGTGTTACTCATGCCAGGCAGCAATCGCTCCAGATACCTGCCATCACTTCAGGAAAAGCTCGATGACCGGCACCTCCACAGGCGGCTTTTGCACCGGGATCTCGAGCACCAGCGTGTCCTCGGCCCCCGCAGGCAAGCGATGGCTAACCCTGTCCGATGGCACTATCTTGAGCTCTGAGCCGTCGCTGAGAAGCTGGGCATAGTCCACACGCGGCGCCAGGCCGGGCAGCCAGATATGCTTGAACGGCCAGGAAAACATGTGCAGATAGAGGCGGTCACCGGCTGCATTTCGTGTGAAGCGTGCGTCTGGTGGCGGGGTGAGGTCGCAGGGACCGCAGCCATAGATCGATCGCCCGTTGAGGCTCATCCACTCTCCGACAGCCTGCAGCCTCTCTACCGCACGTGGTTCGAACTGGCCCCGGCCGTTTGGCCCGACGTTGAAGAGCATGTTTCCACCCTTGGATACCCCGTCTATCAGCAGCTTGATGATGGTCTCCGGGCTCTTCCAGTCGAGTTGATCGCGATAGTAGCCCCAGCTTCCGGAGAAGGTCTGGCACGACTCCCAGATGATCAGCTTGCCATCCTCATCGCGCAGCGCAGCAGGCGTCTGCACCTGCTCCGGAGTGGTGACATCCTGTGGGACTTCGGTGCGATCGTTTATGATGATCCCCGGTTGAAGCTCGCGGCACAGCGCGATCAGCTCGTCGGCATGCCAGTCGTCCTTGCCCTTGCCCGGCCCCAGAAGACCTTCGGCAGGGCGGCTGGAGTAAGAGTAATCGAAAAACAGGTAGTCAATCCGCCCGTAGTTGGTCAGAAGTTCGCGCACGCAGCCATGCAGAAACTCGACGTATTTGTCCCAGTCACGGTTCTGATTTGCTCGCACATACTCGTCATCAGTGGCGCGAGGATGTATCCCATCCAGAGTATAGTGCGGATGGGTCCAGTCTATCAGCGAGTGGTAGAAGCCGACTTTCAGGCCCTCCGCGCGAAACGCCTCAACCATCGGTGCGATGAGGTCTCGCCCGGCCGGTGTGTTGGTGACCTTCCAGTCAGTAAGAGCGGTATCCCACATGCAGCAGCCGTCATGATGCTTCGTGGTGATGACGAAGTACTTCATGCCCGCCTCTCGGGCCATACGCGCCCACTGCGCGGGATCGTACAGATCCGGGTCAAAATGGTCGAAGTAGCGCTGATACTGCTCGTCAGTCATCTGCTCCATCTTCTTGAGCCACTCGTGCCGCCCGGCAGCGGCGTACACTCCCCAGTGGATGAACATACCGAACCGGTCGTGGATGAACCAGTCGGTGTTGCCCGGCGTGTCCCGATAGTCAAATGACATGGTCTGTTCCCTCCGTTTGCGCGCATTGCCTGTGGTGAGCAGCCTCGACCTGGTGTGTCATAGGCCAGTTTCGCCATGCCGTAGCATTCACCTTCCACCATGCCAGGCTCACGGCCAGGCAATATGAATGCAAAAGCCCCGGGGCCGATGCGGCCTCGGGGCTGTATGAGTTTGGCACAGATTATCGCCCGAATTGGGCAGAGGCTCAATCCTTGCGTCGCAAAAACGCAGGAATGTCTACGTCGTCTTCGTCGTACGTAGGCGTCTCCTGCTCGAACGGAGTTGCCGCAGGTGGGGTTACGGGTACAGATGGCAAGCCGGTAGGGGGCTCGGCAGCCTGTGAAGCAGGCTGGGCAACCACGGCTGGTGCAGGTGTGGCAGGTGCTTCGGCTTTGTACTCGGTGTCGAAGCCAGTGGCCAGCACCGTGACACGGATCTGGCCCTCCATCGACTCGTCTATCACCGCGCCCAGCGTGAGGTCCACACCGTCTTCGCCGGATGCCGCACCCTGGATTATCTGGGATGCCTCATGCACCTGCGAAAGCGTCATGTCGGGCCCACCGGTGACGTTCAGCATCACTGCACTGGCGCCTTCTATGTTGGTCTCCATCAGCGGGCTGGAGACAGCGGCGTTGGCCGCCTCCGAAGCACGATCTTCACCGGAGGATTCGCCGATACCCATCATGGCGGTGCCAGCGTCGGCCATGACCGCACGCACGTCGGCGAAGTCGAGGTTGATCAGGCCTGGTACGACGATGACTTCACTTATCCCCTTGACACCCTGCTGCAGGGTAGCGTCGGCCATGCGGAAGGCCTCCTGCAGGGACATATCGCGCTCGGCGATAGTCAGCAGCCGGTCGTTTGGGATGACGATGAGAGTGTCTACGTTTGCTTTGAGCCGGGCGATGCCTTCATCGGCCAGACGGGCACGTTTGCGGCCTTCGACGGCGAAGGGCTTGGTGACTACTCCCACGGTCAGAGCGCCCATGTTCTTGGAGATCTCGGCCACTACCGGACTGGCGCCGGTGCCGGTACCTCCACCCATTCCGCAGGTAATGAAAACCATGTCAGCGCCATCGAGAGCCATCATGATATCCTGATGGCTTTCCTCGGCTGCAGCTTTGCCCAGATCAGGATTGCCTCCGGTACCCAATCCGCGCGTCAACTGCTCGCCGACCTGTAGCTTTTTGTCCGCAGCACTCAGCTCCAGCACCTGGATATCGGTGTTGATGGCCATATATTCGACGCCCATCAGACCGGACTCGATCATCCGATCTACGGCGTTGGAGCCCCCGCCGCCGACGCCAACGACGCGGATTTTGGCGTACTCTTCCACGTTTGGCCTCAGCATATTGCTGTATCCTCCTTGGCGCCACGCAGCGGCGCTTTGCGGTCGAAAATCATGCA
>JAAYSP010000009.1 GCA_012518355.1 candidate division WS1 bacterium
CATACCCACGGCGACTTGCACAGAGCCCAGTGGGCCAATTTTTTGAGCATCAGAGCACTACTCCTGTAAATTGTAGCAAAATGCGACTGCCGGGTCTGTAAACATACTCTGACCGGGCTGACTGCTCCTCGATTATTACCTGACTATCACCTGACTGCCACCTGACAGTTACATATATGCATATATGACTGCTGAGTGCTAACTGCTAATCGTGCAGCAGCATCCAGATCGCGGCGATACCGCCGATAAGCCAGGCGGCGGCAAGCGGTAGTGATACGTTCGTCGGGATCGTGGCGATCATCAGTACACCGACATCGAGCAGTGTGAAGACGAAAGCGATATGAAACCAGTTGAAGGCAGGCCTGTCGGGTACGGTTACGTCTTCACCGCATGCGTAGATTTCGGTCTTACCTGCTGCCGGCTTGCCTGCGACCGAGAGACTTCTCCCGATCTGATAGATGATCCATGTGCAGACAAAACACAGCGCGAACACGATAGCCGGATGATATAGAATATTTGGCATGTTATCGTTTCACCTTGTTCGGATCGCTTACCCTCAGCCCGCCTGTACGATGACACCGAACTACCTGGCGGTGCTACGGCATTTGTGCGCCCCGGTATCCAACTACGTCAATCTTTTCGGCGGCCAGGAGGCCATCTGAAAACATACTCGGCCACACAACCGCATCAAGTACTGCTGTACAACGCTATCGCTACGTGGCCGACATGCAATTGTATTGCACATCGCGCCAGCAATCGCGGACCCACACGCCCTACTCACTCGCACACTCAGCCCGCTCACACACCCACAGTCTACTCCATACCCTGCCCGCTCACACACCTACAGTCTACTCACACACTCTGTCTACACTGCATCTGCCCACTCATACACCCAGTCCGCTCCACACCCAGTCCGCGCTCACACATCCTGTTCTCCACTCATGTACTCTCAGCCCACTTCATGCACCCAGGCTGCTCATATCCTGCCACTCACACACTCTGCGCTTATAGGCCTGCGAACTTCCACGCCTATGGACACCTATGGGCCGCACGAATTTTTAGCTCTGCAGCCCTGCGCACATGTAGGCTCCAACTGAAGCGCAGTAAGACAGCGCTATCGGATTAGCGCGGCAGCAGAGCGGGCCGCTCCGTCTACCAGGCCAAAGCCCATGTCGGGCTGGATACCCAGAGCCAGAGTTAGCAGCGCCAGGACGAAAATGGCGAGTACGACGGATGCAGGAAGCTGATCCGAAGCGTTGCGGACCTGTTCAGACGGCTCGCGGGCGAGTAGGACCTTGTTCAGTGCAGGCAGATAGTAAAACAGCGACAGGAAGCTGTTGATTATTACGATGAGCACGAGGGCCCAGCCCCAATTGTCGCATCCGATGGCGGCTTTGCAGATGAATAGCTTGCTGATGAAGCCGTTGAACGGAGGCGTACCGGCCAGGGCCAGGACGAAGATGCCGAAGCTGATGCCCAGCAGAGGCACCTTGCGGCCGATACCGGCGATCTGCTTGAGGTCGCGGGTGCCGACCAGCATGATTATCGCGCCTGCACACAAAAATGCGCCGCCCTTCATGACCGCGTGGTTCATGATGTGCATCAGGCCGCCGCGCATTCCGTCGAAGCCGACGCTGGCAGGTGCAGCAAACGCAACTGCAACACCGGCGAGTATGTATCCCATGTGCGCGATGCTCGAGTAGGCAAGCATCCGCTTGAGGTCGGTCTGAACCCATGCCATCAGGTTGCCGCCGAACATGGTCAGCACCGCAAGCAGTGGCAGCGTCAGGCCGACGAGAGTGCCGGGCAGTACGCCAATCGCCTTGATCATAGTGATCAGGCCAGCCGATATGACGATACCCGACAGCATGGCGCTGATGCCGCTAGGGGCTGCGCTGTGAGCATCGGGCAGCCAGGTGTGCATGGGCACGATGGCGGCTTTCACGCCGAAACCAGCTACGAACAGGGCTGCGACAACCAGAGCCAGGTCAGGCGGCACGAGGTGGCTGTCGTGCAGGACGGATAGGTGGAGATTGCCCGTCCAGGTGAAAACCAGCACGATGCCCAGTAGCGCCACCATAGAGCCCATGGCGCTGAGTATGAGGTACTTGACGCCCGCCTCTACCGGCTCCCAGTTGTCTTCGAATGCGACCAGGGCAAAGGATGCGAGGCTCATGATCTCAAACATCACGAAAAGGTTGAACAGATCGCCGGCGAGAGCGATGCCGACCATCCCGCCGGTCATCATGAGAAGCAGCGCGTAGTACTTGCCTATGTTTTTCTGCTGCATGTAGCCGATCGAGTAGAGAGCGACCACGGCAGTCAGGCCGAGGCTGATGACGGCCAGGAAGATGGCGAGCGGGTTGAGGTCAAACACGGCCATCAGAGGCACAGCCTGCACCGCTTCCGCCGTTTCATCGAGTGGCGGCTTTGGCGCGGCTAGCAGATACATGATGTATCCGGAAACCGCCAGCAGGATAAGTGCCACGACACCGGTGGCCGCCTTGGAGCGTGTCAGTCGGGCAACCACGTACACCAGCAGGGAGCCTGCCATCAGTATGGCAACAGGAAGCACCAAGTCTATCACGCGCTAGTCATCTCCACTAATCCGGCTATCGTGAGCCTGATAAGCACTGAGCCGGGCCGGCAGACGATCACCTGGCGGCCAGCAGCAGCAAAATGATGATCAAACCTACGGCCGCGGAAGCTACGTTATAGTTCAGATCGCCGGTCTGCAGCCGTCGCAGCACCCGGCAAAAGCCTCCGATCAAGGCGATTACGCCTTGATACAGCGGGTCGAAACCGAACTTGGTCTCGGTAAGAGCGGTCACACCGCGCCCCTCTACGGACAGAACCTTGCCTGAACGCGACCACGACACGGCTAGCACTATCCAGATGAGTACTACCAGGCCGCTGACGGCGAGTAGCGGGTTGGTGACGGTGTGATGGAACATATCGGCCAGTGACATCTCGACCGGGACGATATGGAACTGGACACCGGCGATGGCCTGACTGCAGTAGAAGCCGACTGCAAGCCACATCAGCAGTGCGGCAAGTGCCAGAGCTACCAGAGGCACACTCATCTGCCACGGGCCGTCATGGGCTGGAGCCTCGTAGGCTTTGGGGCCTGAAAAGACCATCCAGTACATGCGTAGCGAGTAGATGGCCGTCAATGCGGCAGAGACGATGAGGATGATCAGCGGTACTGCGGCCCAGTCACCGGCCATCATCACGCTATCGAGCAACAGGTCTTTTGACCAGAAACCGTTGAGCACGGGGATGCCTGCCAGAGCCGCCACACCGACGAAACAGCAGACCTTCGTGATCGGCATCTTGGCGCCCAAGCCGCCCATCTGGCGCAGATCGCGGGTGCCTACGGCGTGCACGATTGCACCTGCGCACAGAAATAGCAGCGCTTTGAAGACAGCGTGGTTGACGAGGTGGAACTGGCTGGCGAAGATGCCGCCGGCACCGACCGCTGCTACCATGAAGCCCAGCTGGCTGACCGTCGAGTATGCCAGCACTCGCTTGATATCGAACTCCATCACGGCGAGCACTCCGGCCAGCAGGGCCGTGATCGCGCCAATCCACAGCACGACAGGGGCCCACCATCCCAGATACATGAAGATCGGATAGGTCAGAGCCAGCAGATATACGCCCGCATTTACCAGACATGCGGCGTGGATCAGGGCGCTGATGGTGGTGGGGGCCTCCATGGCGTCTGGCAGCCACACATGAAGCGGGAACTGTGCGGATTTGCCTACTGCCGCGGCGATGAAGCCCGCACCAGCCATCCCGACCATCAGCATGGATATCTCACCCGCGTTGGCCATGGCCAGGATGTCGAAAACGTTGGTGCTGCCAGTGGCCTTCCACAGTACCACTATGCCAAACAGAAAGCCGATATCACCGAAACGCGTGACTACGAAGGCCTTGGTACCTGAGCGGACGGCCTTGGGGTCCATGTAGAAGTACGCGATCAGGAAGTATGAGCACAGCCCGATGAGCTCCCAGAACAGGTACATGATGATCAGGTTATCTGCCAGCGCCAATCCGATCATCGAGCCGATAAACAGCATGGTGAAAAAGTAGTAGCGGGTGGGAGGATACTGCTTCTCCTCCGCCTCCATATACTTGAGCGAGAAGATGACCGCCGCAGCGCCTACACAGCCGGCTACTACAGCCACCCACACGCCCAGGCCGGTGAGGTTCAGGCCGATCTTGACGGCAGCGTTGGGTATCCAGAAGACGCCTTCTACAGGCTCCACGGGTAAAGCAAACAGGAGCTTGAGAGTGAGACCGCCGGTGGCCAGTGCGGTTAGAGAGGCCACCCACTTCATCAAGCGGCTGCTGGCCATGCCGACAAGCCATACCAGCAAAGCTCCGCCTATAGGTGTTGCTATGGTTATGAGGGCCAGGCTGTGGATGCTCGTGGCTGACTCACCCTTTCAACTGCCGCAACTGGGCGATATCTATGCTGCCGGTGTGCCGGCTGGCAGCGACCACCAGTGATAGTGCGATGGCGGTGGTGGCGACTTCGATCAGGATGATAGTGATGACGATGGACTGTCCGACGCTGAACACTCCGCCGCCATGCTGGAAGGCACCGACCAGGACACCCAGACACAGCGCCTTGGCCATCACTTCGATGCCTATTATCAGATGGATCAGGTTATGCCGGAAAATCAGAGTGTAGATTCCCAGGCAGAACAGAAGGATGACGACACTCCAGTATATGCTCCACATGAGCTACTGTCTCTCCCTGATGAGTACCAGTACCCCGTATGTTCCCGTGAGCAGCAGGGCGAGCTGGCCCATGACATCGAGTGTACGATGCTCCCACAAGGCGTTGCGTAGCATCATATCAGCTACCTGTACCGCAGTGGGCATACTGATACCCGATATGACCATGCTGTAAAGTGAAGCCAGGAGGACTGCCGACAGGACTACAGCTAAAAGCAGTTTGCCACCCATGATGGTCTATTCCCGCCTTGGTGCGACTGAGGAAATCGCGGCTATGAACAACACGGTGATCAGACCGGCGCAGACGGAAAGCTCGAAAGCCCCGGCATAAGGGGCTCCCAGTCTGAAGAAAATAGCCGCCAAAGCCACACTGAGTACAGCCAGTGCGATAGCGGCTCTGAGCAAGTCACGAAGATGGACTGCAAGTACAGCGCACACGACGATTACCACGAGGCCGGCTATGACAAATCCATCCATGAAGACACTCGCTTAGGACGGTGTAGTCGGTGCGGAGAGCACCGTGACACGAATTTTGCGCACCGCAAAGGTCGCTGTGCGCACATGAAAGCCAAACCGGTCATCAGTATACTCGCGGGGCGGCAAGGCTGTCAAGCTCGACGCATGGTACAGCATGTAGACGCAACAGAAGAAGCACATGCAGTCATAGGATGGCGGATTGTCACACAGCACCATAACCGATATCGCAGGTGGCATAAACCGCCATGTGCTGTGGCGTTTTCAGCAGCACCAGCCAGTCGCGTCGTCGGCATAGCCATAGCCTATAGTAGTACCAACCGACGGCACTGCTTCCGAAGCTGGAGAGATCCTGTGTGACGGTGAAGACTTCGGCGATAGTACTGCTACCAACTAACCCGACCTGTCGCACGAGAGCAGTCGGGGCAACCCCATGACTGGGCCTTGATACCCGAATTATGCGCTGTCACCGGTCCTCTGTGACGCGCGTCGGGCCTCAACACTGGCACTTATCAGTATGCGGACTATCTCCTTGCGTGCGTCAAGGTCATCCATATAGGCCTCGCTGAGCAGGCAAAGCAGGCTCCATACGGCACGATTTTTTGCCAGTGCATAGCATTTGTAGCGGCCTTCACCACGGCTGAACACTTCGAGGATACCGGCTTCGACGAGGCGATCGAGAGCGGCACGAACCTGCTCGACATCACGGTGAGTGCGCTGGGCCAGCCCCTCAGCGGTGTCAAAAGTCCTGGGGTTGGCCTGGAAAAAGAGAGCCACATCCAGGCCTACGAGGTTCCTGGCGTGTTCGGCGATGAACTGTCGCACACGCGCGTCCATGATAGATTCCTGCCCACCTCGATCGGCTACCACTCCGCACAGTTAGGCAGAGCATGTAACCGTGTCTCTGCACACAGATATTCGCCACCGTCAGGCAGCTTTCCTGCAGAAGCGCTGCTTTTCCTGTGTGGTTGGGCATAGCTGTCTGTGCAGGCGAGGAGAGCCTCTGTGGCAACATAGAGCCCCGGCAACGGCAGGATAGCAGGCATGAGATGCGTTTCGCTACATGCGCCGAGGATGCACGCAGTTAGAAATCACAGTCTCCGCGCGCTACAGTCACGGTGTCGAGAGGCCAGGCTCTGTGGCTTCCCGCCCATACAGATGGCTCGCAGGTCAGGGCATCAGTTCTGCAGGGCTCAGGTCACAGCAGCTCGATTTCGAGTTCGTCGCAGGTAGCTTGCTGCAGAAGTGCTGCTGCTTTCTCTGTGCGGCCGGGCATAGCTGTCTGTGCAGGCGAGGAGAGCCTCTGTGGCGACATAGGGCCCTGGCAACGGCAGGATAGCAGGCATGAGATGCGTTTCGCTACATGCGCCGAGGGTGTACGCAGCTAGAAATCACAGTCTCTGCGCGCTACAGTCGCAGGTCTCTACAGGTCAAACTCTATGGTTTCCCGCTCATACAGATGGCTCGCAGGTCAGGGCATCAGTGCTGCAGGGCTCAGGTCACAGCAGCTCGATTTCGAGTTCGTCGCAGGCAGCTTTTCCTGCAGAAGTGCTGTTTTCCCTGTGCGGCCGGGCATAGCTGTCTGTGCAGGCGAGGAGAGCCTCTGTGGCGACATAGGGCCCTGACAACGGCAGGATAGCAGGCATAGGATGCGTTTCGCTACATGCACCGAGGATGCACGCAGTTAGAAATCACAGTCTCCGCGCGCTACAGTCACGGTGTCGAGGGGCCAGGCTCTGTGGCTTCCCGCCCATACAGATGGCTCGCAGGTCAGGGCATCAGTTCTGCAGGGCTCAGGTCACAGCAGCTCGATTTCGAGTTCGTCGTCTGCAGACGGTTCGTCGCTATCGAACAGGCTGATGTCAATTTCAGGCTGGTACAGGTCTCGGTTGTCTATCGGGAACAGATGCTTGTTTTGCTGCGCCCAGACCGCAGCGGCGCCGTTGAGCGGACTCTTGGGGTTGTAGCTTTGGTATTGGATCATCTGCCCGATCTGGATGATGGTATCAACCAGCGTCTCACCAGCCGCCCAGTGGTCACCTATGCAGATGTACGAGCCGAAGTTCGGGTGAAAAATCGGCGTCTCCAGCGTGCATTTGGGGGTGTCACGTGGGTATGACTGGGGCAGATATATGCGCGCCTTGTGGTAGTCGCGTTCGCGTACCTGGCGCGTGCGCTCATCGAGCTCCAGCCCCCTGACGCGATAGATCACTTCATAGGCCTCGGGTGGATCTCCGGATATGGGAGTGACTTGTATCAGCGGGTGGCCCGCGAATTCATCGCGCACCATCTGGTAGTCGGCGTACAGCCTGCGTAAACGGGCGTTCATCGTTCGGGCTCCGGTGTCGAGTCAGGTTGCACTGCAGTGTCAGGCAGCCTGGGTATCAGAAGTATGTTGCCGGCCTGCAGCTCGGCAGTGCGAGGGATGCCGTTGACATCCGCTATCAGGTAGGCTTTCTCCGGGGTGTCATAGAATCGACTACTGATGCCGCCCAGAGTGTCTCCAGGCAGTATCTGATAGCGGTCACACAGTAGTGTCTCAGTGCTATCAGCGTCTGAAGCCCCCATTTGCGCTTCGGACTGCAAAGGCGGGGCAGGTGCGGCCAGATCCGGGGCAGAGCTGTCCGGCTCGGGAACAGTCGGGGGTGACATGTCGGCAAGCTGTACGGGCAGAGTGCTCAGCTCAGACTTGACCTCCCCCAGCTCGGTTCGCATGCGCAGGATCTCGCCCACCACGTAGGTTTGGAGCATCAGTGTCATGGCGATCAGCACGGTCACGAGGCCCAGCGCCCACTTCTCACCTGTGCCCAGGCGAGGGCCGCGTCGCCCCTGGTCGGCAGCAGCGGTGAAAGGGATGGGTTGGCCCTCTTCTTCACTGCCTACTTCGCTCTGTGTCTGTTCGCGAGCGCTCATGTCCATGTACAGCTTGATGTCAGGCACGCGGATCAGCTCCTCTCCTTCCCAGACGAAGCAGCCTTCATCGCCGCGTACCGGGTCAAGTACATAGGCGATTTGCCATTGTGCACTAAAAAAGTTGCGGTGGATGAAGGTATCGTAGCTGGATAGGAAAACGCCGAAGTCAGGGTGGCTGTGGTACCAGCCGACCATGCTCAGGTCCGGGTACTCGCTGTCCTTTTCTGAATTGATCTGTGCCCAGGTGTCGTGGGTGAAGGTGACATTGCCGCGCGAGGCCTCGGTATGTTGGGCGGCGATGGCGGCATGCACGATGACGGTGTTGCGCTCCGGATTGACTTCCCCCAG
>JAAYSP010000122.1 GCA_012518355.1 candidate division WS1 bacterium
TCGCAAGCCGTATCGCCCGCTGCCCGCGCTGCCACCCGCACCGCATGCTCAGCATCGGGAGTCGACATCATCGAGGTAGGCTACTGCGCTGACACCGGTCGCACTGACGTGGAGGCACTCGGCGATCTGCTCGACGACGAGCTGTGCTGTGTGGCCCTACAGCAGCCCAATTATTTCGGCATCATCGAAGACATGGCCACCGCAGCACAGGTAGCACACTCAGCGGAAGCGCTCTTCGTCGCCTCAGTCGAACCGATCTCGCTGGGGCTGCTACAGCCGCCCGGTGCCTACGATGCTGACATCGTCGTAGGTGAGGGCCAGCCGCTGGGCCTGCCCATCTCCTTCGGCGGGCCGCTACTGGGGCTGATGGCATGCAAGCAGCAGTACCTGCGCCACATGCCAGGCCGGCTGAGTGGGCGCACTACTGACGAGCAGGGCCGCACGGGCTACTGCCTCACTCTGCAGGCCCGTGAGCAGCATATCCGCCGTGACCGGGCCACCAGCAACATCTGCACTGCCCAGCAGCTATGCGCACTGACTGCCGCCGTCTATATGGCTGCAGTCGGCCCTGAAGGGCTGCGCGAGGTGGCTCAGCTCAGCCTCGACAAGACCCACTACCTGCGGGGCAGGCTCACCGATGCAGGCCTGCCTGTGCAGTCGCGCTTTTCCGGCAGCTTCTTCGGCGAGTTCGTGGTACAGGCCGACCGGCCCGCCGAGCAACTCATCGAGCAGCTCTCTCAGAAGGGCTACCTGGTGGGGCCCGCAATCGGCCGCGACTATCCCGAGCTGCGCGACTGCCTGCTGCTTTCGGCCACCGAGCAGCGCACCCGTGATGAGATAGACGGTCTCGTGGCTGCCCTGGCCGATCTATAGTTGGCATAGCCTGACCTACATAGCGAGGAGACAGGACAATCCATGTCCAGAAGACCCACACTTTTCGACATGTCTGCCGACGGGAAACGGTGTGTACGCTTTCCCGAAAGCGACGTCCCACATATAGGAGCGGATGAAGCTCTGGGAGCTGATCAGGTGCGTCAGACGTCGCCTGCCCTGCCGCAGGTGAGCGAGGCCGAGATCGCCCGGCACTATGCGGCTCTGGCGCGCATGAACTACGATCTGGACTTCGGCTTCTACCCGCTGGGCTCATGCACTATGAAGTACAACCCGAAGGCCATCCAGCAGGCGGCAGCGCTACCGGGATGGACTGGCTTGCATCCGGCCACACCCGCGTCCTGTGCTCAGGGTGCCCTGCAGATCATGTGGCTGCTGGAGCAGATGCTGGCACAGATCGCGGGCCTCCCTGCAGTGTCACTGCAGCCACCTGCAGGAGCAGCCGGGGAGTTCACCTGCCTGCGCGTCTTCCGTGCCTACCATGACAGCCGTGGCGATCATGCCCGCACCGCCGTCATCGTGCCCGACACCGCACATGGCACCAACCCCGCATCAGTGGCCCGCTGTGGCTACAGCTCACGGCCACTGCAATCAGGCCCCGATGGACGCATCAACCTGGAGGCACTGCAGGACGCTCTGGATGATGGCACCGCGGCAGTCATGCTCACGAACCCGAACACTCTGGGTCTGTTCGAAACCGACATCGTCGCGATCGCTGAGGCGGTTCATGATGCCGGCGCGCTGCTGTACTGCGACGGGGCAAACATGAACGCCATGCTCGGCTACGGCAGGCCCGGCGACATGGGTTTCGACGCGATGCACTACAACCTGCACAAGACTTTCGGCACTCCGCATGGCGGCGGCGGCCCCGGCTCAGGGCCGATAGCAGTTACAGCGGCCCTCGAACCGTTCCTGCCTGTACCACGCATCAGCCGTGAGGGCAACCGCTTCGAGTGGGACTGGGACAGGCCACAATCCATAGGGCTGGTGCATGGTTTCTATGGCAACTTCCTGGTCGCCATACAGGCTTACGCATACATCCTCAGCCTCGGCGCCGAGGGGCTGCGAGAGGCCAGCCGTGCTGCGGTGCTCAACGCCAACTACCTGCTACAGGGCCTGGCGGACGCCTACGAGCTGGCCTATCCGGGTCCATGCATGCATGAGTGCGTCTTCTCAGCCCAGGAGTTACAGCGCGAAACCGGCGTACGCGCCGCAGATCTGGCCAAGCGCCTGCTCGACTACGACATCCACCCGCCCACCATGTACTTCCCACTGGTGGTCAAGGAAGCGCTGATGATCGAGCCCACCGAGACCGAGAGCAAGGCCACTCTGGATCGCTTCATCGAGGTTATGTTGACGCTGCATGAGGAAGCACACACCGATCCGCAGGTGCTCCAGTCAGCTCCGCATAAGACCCCCGTAGGGCGTCTGGACGAGTTGCAGGCGGCGCGCAAGCCGGTGCTGCGCTGGCAGCCCGAGCAGTGACAGGTATTCGCCGGCATGTTGCGGGCCAAGGCCACACTATGTGCCACTATATGCCATCAGTGTTGCAGACTGAAAACCAGAGGCGGCTCGCATCTCAGACAGCGTTCTCCAACTGGTGATGGCGGCGGCTGTGAAGGCACTGCCGTCGACATGAACGCCGGGTGGATAGAGGAGCGTCAGATACACGATTTCGAAAGCACACCATAAGCCATCCCCAAGTCACCAGCAGGTGGCAGGCCACGACTATGCCACCGGACCGGGAGGTATGCCCAGATGCATGACAGCGTCAGAGACATCTTCACTCAAGAGCTCGACACCATACGCCAGATGGGCACGTACAAGGAAGAGCGGGTGCTTCAGGGCCCACAGGCGCCCACCATACGTGTGGGCGACCGTGAGGTGCTCAACTTCTGCGCAAACAACTACCTGGGGCTATCCTCACATCCGCAGGTCATGGAGGCAGCACGCCACGGCCTCGAGCAGTGGGGCTACGGGCTGTCATCGGTACGCTTCATCTGCGGCACCCAGCAGCTACACAAGCAGTTGGAGCAGAAGCTCACCGAGTTTCTCGGCACCGAAGACACCATCCTCTACAGTTCATGCTTCGATGCCAACATAGGGCTGTTTTCCGCCCTGCTGGGCCCGGAAGACACGGTCATAAGCGACAAGCTGAACCATGCCAGCATCATAGACGGTATCCGCCTGTGCAAAGCGCGTCGCGAGATCTACGCCAACTCCGACATGGATCAGCTCGAAAGCCTTCTGCGCGGCTGCAGCGACTGTCGCATCAAACTGATCGCCACTGACGGGGTTTTCAGTGTGGACGGATACATCGCCAGGCTCGATGCGATCTGCGACCTGGCCGACCGCTATGATGCGCTGGTGATGGTAGACGACTCGCACGCCACCGGCTTCATCGGCTCGACCGGGCGTGGCACTGCTGAGCACTATCAGGTCATGGAGCGAGTGGATATCATCACCTCCACGCTGGGCAAGGCGCTGGGAGGGGCTTCCGGTGGCTTCACCAGTGGGCGCGCCGAAATCGTCGAGCTGCTCCGCCAGCGCTCCCGGCCGTATCTGTTCTCCAACTCGGTGACACCCTCGATCGCCGCCGCTGCTATGGCGGCACTGGAGCTGGTCAGCAACTCTTCAGAGCTGCGTGACACTCTGCGGCAGA
>JAAYSP010000124.1 GCA_012518355.1 candidate division WS1 bacterium
GCCCCAACTGTGACCAGGGCACTCAAGCGGGTCAGATCGCCTGGAACGGCATAGACGATCCTGACGGTGTGCACTGCAGGTTCTGCGGCCATCAGTATCCGTCTGAAAAGTACCCGATGGACAGGGTGCTCAGGTTCAAAAACAGGCGTGGCGAAGAGGTGGAGTGGCGCTACTACGAGTCACCTGATGGAGAGCCACACTACTTTGACGCTCGCGCGCGGTATGAACGCAAGGCATATGTAGGCCGTCTGGTGCAGGACCTGGCTGATCTGTATGTCGTCACCGGTGAAGACCGCTATGCAGACGCCGGTGCTCAGCTTCTCTACCATATATCACAGCGGTATGCCGGCTGGTGTTTTGTGTTGGACAGGGTCACCGGCAAAGATGGCCCGATGCCGGATGCAGAGCCACCGTACGAGTACTGGGGAGGCATATGGAGCCGCTGGTTCTACGGCGATGCACCGGCGCATGTGGCACTCGCGTATGATCGGCTGTACGAAAGTGGTGCATTTGAGCGTCTCGGCGCACAGTTGGGGTTGGACGTCAAACAGGCTATCGAGCAGGACATGCTGCATGCCTCCATCGAGTTTTTGCGCACCTACAAAGAGTACTACGGAAATATGTCGCCAATCATCTATCGCAGCCTGATAGAGTACGGGCGCATCCTGAACGAACCTGACTACGTGCATGACGGCATCCAGCGGGCTGCTGATTTGCTGCGCAACGAGTTTTTCTTTGACGGCATGTGGCAGGAAGGCAGTGGAGCGTATCACAGGCAGACGATCGGCCTGCTGAGCAACGTTTTCACGGCGGCCCGCGGCTACAGCGACCCTCCGGGCTACAGCCATCCCGACACGGGAGTCCGCTTCGATAACCTCGACATGGAAACTGACCTGCCCTTCACCCGGAAGGCAATCGCTGCCGTCAGTGTTCTGGCATTTCCTGACGGGAAAGCGGTTGCGATTCATGATGACTGGGCCGGATCGGGCAGAAAGCCCACTGAGCGCAACACTCCTGAACTTCTATCCGGCATGGGGCACGCCAGACTGGCACGTGGTGAAGATGCTACCGCCATGCAGGCACATCTGCATTTCAGCGGTGGCTATGGCCACCAGCATGCCGACAACCTGAGCCTGGTCCTGTGGGCTAAGGGACGGGAGCTGCTCTCTGATATCGGCTACACTCACAGCGCGTGGCGCACCTGGACTACACGCACACCGGCCCACAACACAGTCACGGTCAACGTGACTGACCAGGTTTCTCGCGGCACCGGAGGCAACCTCACACTGTACGCCCCGGTGTCTGACGATTTGCAGGTGGTCGAGGCTCAGGCGCTGGTTGCCTATCCCGATGTGGCCAGCGAGTACCGTCGCCGTATCATGGTGGTCGGCGTTTCGCCGGCCGACGCCTATGTACTGGACATCTTCCGGGTAGCGGGCGGAACCCGTCACGACTATGTCCTTCACGGAAGCGCCGATGACGACCAAACTGCAACTCTGAGCTTACCCACCGAGCCGCTCGCAGGCTCGCTGCTGGGCCCTGATGCGGTCGTGCGCCTGCCTCGTGGCGAGTCAGACAGCGGCGAGTTTCCGGATGGGATCAGCCCTGCCTATGCTTTCATAAAAGATTTGCAGAAGGCTGAGACTGAGGATGACTGGTCAATCCAGTTTGCGATGGCAGATGACCCGGAAATCCAGCTCCGCACCACGGTGCTGAGCCAGCCGGATACCACACTCTATCAGGTCATGTCACCCTCGATTCGTCGGGCAAAGGAAAACGATGCTGAGCTGGACAAGTACTATATGCCCGGGGTGATAGCCCGACGCGATGGGGCCGACGGACTGGCGTCGGTGTACGTGGCAATCCATGAGCCGTACGTGGGCCGGCGCTTCGTACAGTCCGTGACCAGCCTGCTGCAGCCCCCCGACGGTGATGTGGCGGCTCCTGTGGCGCTCGCGGTAGCCCACGAAGCGGGCACAGACTACATCATGTCATCACCGCCGGAGGGAGGCGCGGAAATGTCGGTGCAAATCGCGGGCGAGGAGTTCACTTGCGACGGTCGGCTTGGCATCCTGCGCCTGCGTGATGGGCAACCGATCATGGCCTACCTGTGCGACGGCACCACTCTTCGCTATGGCGATTTCTCTATGCAAACTGACACTCCCAGTTTTTCCGGCAAGATACTTGGCGTGCAGCGAGATGAGGCTGCAGGGCGTTTCGCATTCGTGGTCGATGGCCAGCTACCGTCAGGAGATGTCATGGCGGGCCAGTGGGTCATAGTCACTCATGGCGACGGCACCACACACGGCTACGAAATCGCCGGTGCCGAGCTACAGGGCGATGGCAGCATCCTGCATCTGGCCGACGATCCGGGCTTCACCCTCGCCGATGATGGCACCACACAATTCCTGTATTTCCCGCGTAACACTATCGAAGGCGACAACAGCTTCCGTATCAACTCGCAGATACTGCTAAAGGTCGAGTGACCTACAGCTTTCATGCAGCATTTATGTTCCCGTCCTCCAGGGCAGAAAACGGAGTGGACACATGCCACCGGAGACAAAACAAAAGTTAGCCGAACGAGCCGGCAAAATCCTCGCAATTCTGCGTGTCGAGTACCCACAGTCTGGGACTGCTTTGCGCTATGAGGATCCGTGGCAGCTTCTGGTCGCCACGATACTATCGGCTCAGTGCACTGACGAGCGCGTGAACAAGGTCACCCCGGCGCTATTCGCCAGGTACCCGACTATCGCTGATTTCGCAGTAGCTGAGCGAGCTGACCTCGAGGAGATGGTGCACTCGACCGGCTTTTATCGCAACAAAGCGAAGGCCATTCAGGAGTCGGCCCAGCAGATCATGGACGATTTCGGCGGCCAGGTGCCTGAGACCATAGATGAACTGGTCACTTTGCGTGGTGTAGCGCGCAAGACCGCCAGTGTGGTGTTGCAGGAGGTCATCAAACCTGATGGCCCGCACGATGGGGTAGTGGTAGACACTCATGTCCAGAGGCTGGCTCGCCGTATGGGACTTGTGCCATCCACATGGAAAAATGCGGACAAGGTGGAGCGTCGTCTGATGGAAATCTATCCCCGCGAGGACTGGAACCTGTCTTTCGTCCTCATCCTGCATGGCCGGGCTGTCTGCTCGGCGCGCAAGCCCAAATGTGAACACTGTGTGGTCTATGACCTGTGTCCACGCCGGGGCGTCTGAGCACAACGCAGCGCTTATCCCCATCACCTGTTGCCCTATCTTGCACTGCGAAAGCAGGGAAGTGACATATGACAGGCGTGTGCAATTCGTCCCTCATCGGCAAACCGGTCGAGTGCATAGACACTCCGGCACTCCTGGTGGACTATGACATCCTCGAGCGCAACATACTGCAACTGCAGCGTGCCAGCGACCAGGCCGGTCTCGCTGTCCGGCCACACATGAAGGCGCATAAGACGCCGCAGATTGCCCACATGCAGATTCGTGCCGGTGCCATCGGCCTCAGTTGTGCGAAGCTGGGAGAGGCTGAAGCTATGGCCGCCGCTGGTGTGGAGGATCTGTTCATCGCCAACTCTCTTGTCGGGACCCCAAAGATGGCCCGTCTGGTGGCACTGGCCCGGCAGGTGCCGCGGCTCTCGGTGGCGGTCGAAAGCATCGTGTCCGCGCAGCAGATGAACGACGCCTTCACCGCTGCGGGGATGGAGCTTCAAGTGTCTATCGAACTGGAGATCGGCTCCGGTCGAGCCGGAGTTATGCCCGAAAAGGCTGTGGAATTCGCGCGAGAGCTGCAGCAGTTGCCTGCCCTCAAGCTCCGTGGCATCATGGGCTATGCTGGTGGCCTGATGTATGACGCACGAACAGAGCAGGGGCGTGTCGCGAGCGCTGCCGAGGAGGGGCGCAGGCTCAGTGCGACCGCCGAAACGCTCCGCGATGCTGGTTTCGACATCCAGGTGGTCTCTGGAGGCGGCACTCCCACTGCGGGCAGATACCGCAGGGATTGCGGCCTGACAGAAGTGCGCTGTGGCACGTACTGCCTAAACGACTACAACCAGGTTGACCTGGGAGCGTGCACAGCCGTTGACGTCGCTGCCACCGTCTTGAGCACCGTCATCAGCATCCCCGCCGATGACCGTATCATCTGTGACGCGGGTACGAAGGCGCTAGATCAGGCAGTCAGCGATCTGACCGAGGGTTTCGGCTGGGTGAAGGGCTACGAGGGCGGAAACGTGTTCCGGATAAACGATGAGCACGGCTACATAGATCGCAGGCGTTTACAGGCCGACCTGGCCATCGGCGACAGGGTGGAGATCTACCCCCCACGCATCTGCACCTGCTTGAACTTATACGATTTCATGTACGTCATACAGGATGGACATGTACGCGATATATGGCAGATCACAGCGCGGGGGGCCAACACCTGACATCCCGCATGTAGTCTGCTGCCGCGATAAGTGTCGTAGTGAGTGTTTGCTGCGACACATATTTCGATTCAGATACCCTCTATAGTGCTATAGTGTTGGACGGAAGGATTGATGTACCCGATATGGCTCCTGAGGAGATCATCACCGACGACATGGAGCAACTCCTCGCGGTTCTCCCCGAAGCTGCCCGCACAAAGCTGGCTGAGCATCCTCGCCTTAGCGAACTTGTCGAGATCGTGATAGACCTGGGGCGGATCATGGAGGCGCGTTTTGCGACTGGCTTCGAGCTTCTCGGCGAGCAGGCCGCGACCCACGAAGACCTGCAGCACGTAGTCCAGCGGATCGGCGATTTCGACCGTGACAACCGTGCAGGTATCGAACGCACCCTCCACCGCATCTCGGCCATGCTGAACCGTCGCAACGAGGTAGTGGGGTTGACGTGTCGTGTGGGCCGAGCGGTGTATGGCACCATAGACATGATCCGCGACGTAATCGAGACTGGTCACAACGTGCTTTTGCTGGGCCCGCCGGGCATTGGCAAGACCACCAAGCTGCGCGAGATGGCCAGAGTGCTGGCTTCAGAGTTCGACAAGCGCGTGGTGATTGTCGACACGAACAACGAAATTGCCGGTGATGGTGACATACCCCATCCCGCCATCGGTCGCGCTCGCCGCATGCAGGTACCCAACGGCTGCAAGCAGCATGACATCATGATCCAGGCGGTCGAAAACCACATGCCTGAGGTCGTGGTCATAGACGAGATCGGAAACGAAGCCGAGGCCGCTGCCGCCCGTACCATCGCTGAACGCGGGGTGCAACTGGTCGCGACTGCTCACGGAAATGAATTGGAAAACCTGATGGCCAACCCGACGCTGGCAGACCTGGTCGGAGGCATCCAGACGGTCACGCTAGGCGACGAAGAGGCGCGTCGACGTGGTACCCAAAAGGTCGTGTTGGAGCGCCAGGCACCTCCCACCTTCGATGTCACCATCCAGCTTGAGGGTATAGATCGGCTGGTAGTGTATCACGATGTGGCCGACACCGTAGATCGGATCTTGCTGGGGATGCAGGTGACTCCGGAGGTCCGGTTACGCGGCAGCGACGGGCAGATCGAGATCGTCAAGCGTAGTCGGGAGAGTGTTCCGCTCGTCTCCGGAGTACCCCAGTTAGGCTGTCTGAGCCGCGAAATGCGTCAGGCGCAGAGTACGAGTGGCAGCAGTCGTCTGTTCGTCAGGGGCCTGACACGCTCAAAGGTAGAGCGAGCCCTACGCGAGTTGCGCGCCGATGCAGTACTAGTAAACGATGTATCGTTGGCTGACACGGTGCTGACCACGCAAAATCATGCCGTTGAGATGTCGGCATACAGTAGTGACGACTGTCAGGTGCACGCGGTGCGTGGCAATACCTACTCGCAGGTGTACGAGGCAATCCGCCAGATGTTCGGCTCATCGAACGGTTCGATCGAAGAGTTCGCGCTGCGCCAGGTCGAGGACGCCATAGCCCAGATAGCCCACTCTAATGCACCGATGGAGCTGCTCCCGCAGAATGCCTATATCAGACGGCTGCAACATGAGATGGCCGCACGCCACAATTTGCGCTCCGGAAGCGTCGGCAAGGAGCCGCGACGCCGGGTGATGATCTACCCAGACTGACGCGCATGTATCGAGGCACCATCCGTCGTCGTCCAGTCCGGACGCTGGGCGCTCTCACATCCAGACCACCTTCTGTGCTAAGCGCACCCCTGCTTTCAGCACATGCCCTTTCAGCGCACACATCGATCTCTCTGCCCACTGCTCCGATTTGCGCACCGCTACACCTCACCGCTTGAGACAGCCTGATGCGCGCGGCTCTGTGTGTGGCACCTCTGGTATGCACACCGCCGGTCAGCCGTGCGAAGCCGATATGCGGGCCTCCGTGTGACGATAGGAGTTGGCCAGCGATGAGGCAGGGGTAGGCCGTCTTCAGGGATGGGCGGACACCTGTGGTGCCTGTGGTATACAGCATACGACTTGACTGTGGCTGTGCTGTCTGCCCCCTGTGTGGCTGGTGTGCTATAATGCAGGCGGTTTGAAATCACGCATCTGATGAGGGAGAGAATGTCGGGGCGTTTCATAGTCCTGGATGGTGCTGATGGCTGCGGCAAGAGCACACAGGCGCGGCTACTGGCAGATATGCTTGTCGATCGTGGGTTGTCCGTCTTGCTCACTCGTGAGCCTGGAGCTACATCTGTAGGGCGTCAGATCCGCCGCATGCTGCTCGACCCGGCCACTGGCGATCTGCATCCCATGGCCGAAGCGATGCTGTTTTGTGCGGATCGAGTTCAGCATGTTTGCGAGGTGTTGCGCCCTGCGCTGGAGAGAGGGCAGGTGGTAGTCTGTGATCGCTACGCATCCTCTACCGCTGTATATCAGGGCTACGCGGCCGGACTGGGTTGGAGCACGATGCATCAACTCAACGATATGGCCACTGGTGGACTGCAGCCTGACCTGCTGATAGTGCTCGACACACCCGGACCCCATGCCGCCAGGACGCAGCAGTATGCCAGTCCTGACCCTAACGGGCGAGGTGGCCCTGACCGCATCGAGCAGAATGCGGAAACTTATCATCGCCGTGTTCGCCTCGGCTTCATCCAGTATGCGCGGATGCTAGGCGACCGCGCGGTGGTGGTGGATGGGACGCACTCTATAGAACAGGTGCATGCAGAGATCCTCACTCACGTAGAGAGGGTGCTGCAGCGATGAGTTTTTCAGATATAGTGGGCCATCAGGGCACAATTCGGCTGCTGAAGCGGGCAGTGCTCTCTCGCCGTGTCCCACATGCCTATCTCTTCGTCGGCCCCTCCAACGTCGGCAAGACGCTGGTGGCGACAGAGCTTGCCAAGGCACTGAACTGCGAAGAAGTGACAGATCCGCAATCGGTGGATGATATCGAGCCGTGTGACCGATGCAGCGCCTGCACTCGGATTCAGAAGGGAACGCACCCTGATTTTCGCCTGGTTTATCCCACCGCACACCTGAAAGCCGAGGAGATTGACGAACTGGTGGCGATGGCAGGGGCCGAGATCCGCATCGAGCAGATAAGAGACCTGATCGAAAGCGTGGCACTCAAGGTAAATCAGGCGCGGCGACGGGTGTACATCATCACCGAAGCAGATGCTATGAACCAGCACGCGGAAAACGCGTTCCTGAAGACACTGGAGGAGCCTGCAGGTGCTACTACTATCATACTCACTACCAGTAGTCCGGCATCGCTGCTGCCGACGATCGTCTCGCGTTGCCAGGTGGTGAATTTCCATCCCGTGCCTGCGGATGAAGCGTGCACATATCTCAGCTCACGCCATCCCGAGGCAGATAGCGCGGACATACACTCCATCGTGGCGATGTCTGCGGGGCGATTGGGGTGGGCGCAGAGACTGCTACAGCAACCCGAGGTGCTACAGATCCGGTCAGATCTGCTGGACTTATGCGCACGACTGCCGGGTGCAGACTGGGTAGAGTGCTTTCAGGCCGGAGAAGCTATCGTGGATCTGGCGGAGCGCTGGTGGCTGGCGACTACGGACGAGGAGATCGCTGAACGGGCGCTCAAAGCGAGTCGGGACCGGGTGTTGCGCACTTCGATGTACAACATACTCGACATCCTGGCCACGTGGTTTCGCGACCTGCTGCTTCTGTCCTCATCGCCACAGGCAGATGGCTTGCTGAACGTAGATCGCGGCGAGCAGTTGCGTGGGCTGGCAGGCCGTTACGATGTCGCCAAGTGTGAGGCTGCCAGTCGCCATCTGCAGGATATGCGCGGTGAGCTTGGGCAGAACGCCAACATTCGCCTTGCTACCGAGACTCTCGCCCTCCGGCTCATCGTGACCTGACCCGGCATCCGCATCATGGCAGCACCGTCTCGGAGGATGGGGCGCGACAACGCCTCAGTTGAACCGGTTCATGGTCGCTTCGAGGCCGTCGTCGAGTACCATCCGCACACATCGCACCGCCTCAGCGACCATATCCTCGACGACTTTCTCTTCTCCGCGCTTGAAGGGTGACAGCACATAGTTACGGGCGTCCTGTCCGGATGGGGCAGCGCCGATGCCCAGCCGCAAGCGTGGGATCTGGTCAGTGCGCAGGCGGTCCATGATATCTCGCATGCCCTTATGTCCTGCAGCGCTACCGCCAGGCCTGACGCGCAGTTTCCCAAGCTCGAGAGCCATGTCATCATAGACTATCAGCAATTGCGAGGGGTCGAGTTCATAGAAGCGGGCAACCAGGTCTACTGATTGCCCGCTGTTGTTCATGAAGATTTGTGGCTTCACCAGGATTACCTGGTGGCCGCTAAGTATGCCCTTGCCGAAAAGCGAGCGGAAGCGCCGCCGCTGCACCGGGATCCCGTGCGCTTCAGTTAGTGCATCTATCACTCGGAAGCCGATGTTGTGCCTGGTATTACCGTACTCCTGCCCGGGGTTGCCCAGGCCTACGATGCAGTGCATGGATATCCCCGATTCGGGCTACTCGGCCTGCTCAGTGTCCTCAGGCTGCTCGGCCTGCTCGGCTTCTTCATCCACCAGAGCTTCCTCTTCCAGCTCTTCCATCTCTTCCTCGAGCTCCAGGGCTTCCAGTTCACCCTCAGCAAGCTCTTCGTCCGTCCGGACTTCCAGCTCCTCTTCGGTGATGGGGCGAGCTATGGTGATGACTGGCGCTTCGGGCTCTGACAGCATCTCTATGCCATCGGGTACCACGATATCTGAGACGAAACGCGTCTCACTTATCTCCATCCCATCGATGCTGATGGTCAACTGGTCGGGGATGTTGGTAGGCAGGCATGACACTTCAATCTCATAGCGGATCTGGTTGATCGAACCGCCCTCATCTACTCCGGGTGCCTCGCCTTCGAGGATGACGGGGATTTGAACGATGACCGTCTCCGTGAGCGAAATCCATTGCATGTCAACATTGAGCGGTTCTTTGTGCACCGGCGACCACTGCACCTGTTTGACCAGTGCAGCTACGTCGGAGTCGACTTCGACGCCCTCGATCTGCAAGGCGACAAGCACGTTGGCTCCAGCTTCGCTGTCAAGTACATGGTACAGGTCGCGCCTGTTGACCGCGAAAGCTATGGGATCCTTGTGCAGGCCGTAAACCACGCCGGGTACTTTGCCTGCATTGCGCAGCTGCTTGGCGTGGATCTTGCCTCGTCCATCTCGTTTTTCCGCCGCCAGAGTAATCTGTTCCATTTCTAATTCAGCCTCCTGAGGCCGACCTTGCCGTAGCTCGGTCTTCCATCCGCCCGAACTCGGCTGCTGCGAACATGCGCTCTTCTGGGCACATGTCGCCACTACCGGTGGCCGGACTACAGTATGGGTTTACAGTTGCAATCCTGACATCAGAGGTAAGCGCGGTACGCTAGATTGGCTGGGGCGGAAGGGTTCGAACCTTCGAATGCGGGATCCAAAGTCCCGTGCCTTACCACTTGGCTACGCCCCAAACCATCGTCCACACAACCGCAAGCACCCGGCGCTGCTCAGCGATTGGCAGCCCACTGCCGGGCGATTTGCAGATCGCTCATCTTGTCCACATCAAAAGCTACCGAGGCATATGGGCTGATGACCGGCAAAACCTCGCAGCCCAACAGCTCCTCGGCGCGGCTTACAACACCAACCAGTGACAGTCGCTTCAGTAATAGTCTACCCAGAAATCGCCAACCTAGCAAGTGGGCCAGAGCAATTTTGCTCTTCCTGACCCCAAAAAACTGTCGGATGCGGTCCATGTTGTTGTCCACGAAGCTCTGAGTCATCGCAGACATACAGCCGCTGACAAATCCACCCTCGACCAGATGCACAACCGTACGGCGGACATCCGGTAGTGCTGCACGTACCACCGGGGCCTTGACCACCGAGTGAGCGAAGTCTGCGCCGGGCCGATTGCGGCAGGTCTTGATGAAATGGCTCACCGCCTCAGGGGTGAGCATTGGTGCATCACATGTACACAGTATCAAGTAGTCGCAATCGCTGAGGGCCTCAGCGGCAGTTTCTATCGTGTCCAGGATGCTGCTGCCCTCAGGCTTGACGATGGTCAGGTCGCTTTGCAGATGCTCTGCGGCACCGTCATCTGAAGCCACTACCACAAGCCTGTCCAGCTCCGCGCAGCCCTGCAACGCCTCGATGACATAGTCTATCATCGCGCGCCCGGCGATCTCTATGAGGGCCTTGTGCGGCACGCCGACACTCTGCGCCAGCCTGTCTGCCGCACCGCTAGCCAAAACCGCCGCCCCGAAGCGCGGCTGTGGGTCATCAGACATCCTTCAGATCTCTCTCCGATGGGCTGCTACTTGTCGTCGGGGTTGCAGTGTACCATGTTTCCGACGTGATGCCAATAGCCTTTCGTTGCCAGCATATCACCACAGCGTCCGGCACTGCAGGGGGTGGGGAAGACGGCAAAAACGCACGAGCCGCTTCCTGACAGCATGGCAAGTCTGGCCTCCATGTCCATCATCGCCTCTCGCAGGCGCAGGAGTTCCGGCCAGCGCTTCTCGAGGCGGTACATGAAGCCGTTGGTGATCAGGTAAGAGCGATCCAGCAACTGCTCACCACTACAGCCATAATCGAAAAGCTGCCTCGTGCGGGAGCCGTCGGAGAAATCAGCCGGCTCCAGGAGGCTGTACGCCTCGCGAGTGCTAATCGAAAGCTGCGGCTTGGCCAGCACGATGTGGCCTGTCGTCAGTGTGGGGCATGGGGTGAGCCGTTCGCCGCGCCCTTCGCCAAGTGCTGTACCGCTATGCAGGAAAAACGGCACATCACTGCCCAGTTTGGCCGCCAGAGCATGTAGATCCACTTCTGCGCCGATGAGCCTATGGAGCGCTCGCAAAACCGCAGCCGCATCCGAACTGCCCCCGCCCAATCCGGCGCCAACCGGTATGCGTTTGAGTAGGTGCAGGCTGACGCCGGCTTCGGATTCTGCCGCCTGCAGATAGGCCTCGGCCGCCTGAAGGCATAGATTGCTGCCATCAGAGGGCACCGGGAAGTCGCCGGACACGCTCAGTTGCAGACCGGCGTCGGTGAGCGACACTGTCAACTCATCAGCCAGGTCCACAGTCTGGAAGATGGTGATCAGTTCGTGGAAGCCGTCATCGCGTTTGCCCGTGATCTCGAGGCCCAGGTTTATTTTCGCGCATGCTTTCACGCTGAGACTGGACGATTGAGTCATGGCGACACCTCATCCTGGTGGATCTCGCAGATATCATAGAGTGCACGTGCAAGCTGGACAAACAGGTGCAGGTCTAGCTGTTCCGCGCGGAGACTGCCATCCACTGCGGAAATGCTGAGCGCTTCCTCCAGTATGTCCCGGCTCAGTCCGAGATGCTCGTTGGTGAGCAGAGACCTGCGCAGGGTTTTGCGTCGGTGGCCGAACGCGGCTCTGATCAGGTCGAAAAGTAGACACTCTTGCGAAGCCGCCAGGTTGCCTGCGTCGGCAGCAGGATCGTGTCTCGGATGCAAAGTTAGTGCCATCGAAGACACCTGCGGGGGCGGCAGGAACGCTCCGGGACCGATGCGCCGCAGGGGCTCGACACTCTCCAGGTAGTATCGGGCGAATACCGACAGCAGGCCATACTGGCTGTCACCGGCCGATGCGCGGAGACGCTGTCCCACCTCCGCCTGGACGGTCACGATGGCCACGTCGCAGCGGTGGCCGATCTCCATGATGCGCCGCAACAGCAGGCCGCTGAGATGATAGGGCAGATTTCCCACGACTGCCAGGCGATGCCCCGGCGTGACGGTCGCCAGATCCTCCTCGGTGATGTCGCGATGCATGATGGTAGCATCAGAAAACGGTGCAGTCAGCAGCCTCAGAGGACGTATGAGCATCGGATCAGTTTCGTAGGCGATAAGCCGTCTGCCAGTCCGCGCCAGAGGCACGGTCAGCGCGCCCAGCCCCGCTCCGATCTCTACGATGACACTATCGGGATCGGTATACTCGGTTGCCGTGCTCACGATCGCATCCACAGCCGCCTGATCTACCAGGAAGTTCTGGCTCAGCGATTTGCGAGGACGTAGATCGTAGCGGGCGAGCAGAGCGCGGGTGCGGGCAGCAAGTGGCATATCCAGAAGCTGTGTGGCTGCCTCTAGGTCGGCTTCTCGGCGGTGGCGGCTGTCACTGCCGCCTCGGTTGTCATCGCTCGGAGTCATGTCTGCGGCTCTTTTCGGTGCTCTGCAAAGGAAAGCTATAGGTCACGGTGCGCTATCATCTGTGGCTGTAAGGCACACGCGAGATAGGAGGCTACTGTTTGCGAAAGTTCAGGCAGTAGTGGTGCATTGTGTTCGACACCCAGGCACTGCCCATGCCGTAGGGAGACAGGCGCAGGTCATCCTGGCACCAGATCTTCTCGTCTTTCAGCACCAGAAAC
>JAAYSP010000034.1 GCA_012518355.1 candidate division WS1 bacterium
GGCTCGTCAGCCCGCCGAAGAAGTAGTTGAGGGAGCGGCTGAAGAAGTGGGGGACGAGACCATATCAGCCCAGTATAGAGAGACAGAAACCGAGGGACAGTCCGACACGCATGCCGGCGATTCCGACGCTTCGCCACAGGAGTACCAGGAGACGCCGATTGAAGATGACGTGGTTGAGCAGGAAGAAGACGAGTCGTCGGAGGATACACAATAGCCGCGTGGTGCCGGGGCGATACTCATCGGGAATCATAGGACGTTATGCAGAGTGATGGGCTCTGATAAGCGTACTTATGCACCAGTGAGGCTTAGGAGAAGACGGGATTTTGATAGCCACCGAGTTTGTTGGGGCCCTGGAGAGCATAAAGCATCTCGAGGTCCGACTGAATGAACCGCTATGCCGGCACACCTCTCTGGGCGTGGGCGGACCTGCCGATGTATTCGTCTTACCCGGCTCCCTAGATGCACTGTGTGCTGTGATAGAACTGACCTCAGCTGCGGAAGTACCCTTGTGCGTCCTGGGCGAAGGGACCAACGTCGTAGTACGAGACGGAGGTATCCGGGGCGTTGTGCTCAAGCTGGGGCGCAATTTGGCCGCAGTGTCACGCGAAGAAAACCGCGTCATCGCTCAGGCAGGAGCGCGGTTGCCTTCGCTGTGCCGCAAGTCTTGCGAATGGGGGTTGTCCGGCCTGGAGTTTGCATCTGGCATCCCCGGTTCGATCGGTGGCGCACTGGTGATGAACGCAGGGGCATACGATGGCGAGATGGCTCATGTCGTAGAGTGGGTGACGGCCATCGAGAGGAGCGGCAAGCAACGGACGCTGCACCGTGATGAGCTGGGCATGTCTTACCGTCGGAGCGTCTTCCAGGACAATGGTATGATCATCGCCTGTGCGGCTTTCCTGCTAACCCCCTGTGATCATCGAACAATCCGCAGCCGGATCTATTCGATGATCGAAGAGCGCTGCGGCAAACAGCCTGTCGCTCGACGCAGCGCTGGGTCGATGTTCAAACGTCCTGAAGGCGACTACGCCGGCAGGCTGTTAGAAGCGGTCGGAGCAAAAGGTTTGAGCGTCGGAGGGGCAGTGATCTCAGAAAAGCACGCTAACTTCATCGTAAACCGTGATCACGCGACCGCAACGGATGTTCTGCAACTAATTACGCTGGTGCGCCAGCGCGTTCATGAGCACTTCGGCTTATGGCTGGAGACTGAAGTAGTCACGCTGGGCGAGGATAGAAAGCCGTAACGCATGGCCGTGGATGAAAGGACTGGTGTGCCCAATGGCGTGTGGGCTATAAGTGACGGTCGAACACACGCGGTAATTTCTCCTCTCCATGCACCGATGGGAGGAATTGTCATGAAGTACACCCGATTTCATCTGCTGCTTGCCGCAATCATCAGTTTCAGCATGCTCAGTACAGTATCGTTGGCCTCCGACCTACCACTACACATCACCTCCGACACTACTCTAACCTCTGCTTCAAGTCCATACTATCTGGTTGGCAACACTATAATTGCTGCAGGTGCCATAGTCCGCGTCGAACCTGGTGTAGAAGTGATTTCCAACGACAACTATGGATTGTACGTCCAGGGCACCCTTTTGGCGACAGGCTCGGATGAAGCACCAATTATCTTCCGCCCCGCCGATAACGACAGCGTAGGAGCCTGGCAAGGCTTGGTGCTGTATTCCGTTGCACGGGCGGAATTGCAGGCTTGCACTATCCGCGGAGCTAAAACCAACGTCATGATGGGCGGCGGAGTGCTACGAATGGCCGGTTGTTGCGTTGAACGAGCTGAAACCGACGGTATGTATGTGTACGGCAATTCCTACATCCATCTGAGCAACTGCCTGTTTGCAGACAATGCGCGTCACGGCTTATATATTGAGACCACTACACCGGTAGGCAGTGTGTGGCGTTGTCACTTTCACGGAAACGGTGAATACCCCGTTTTTGCTAAGGCCACCTGTGCCGAAATGCTTCGTCGAGGCAACCGCTATACTGAGAACGGGCTTCAGTGCATAGGTGTGAGCTGCAGTACGGCAAATGACATCACCGATGTTGACCTGTGGTGTGACCAGGACGGCCTGTCCTACGATCTGACGGCTGGAACTGGCAACAAACTGCTGGAAATCAGTGGTGTATTGCAGATCGAAGCTGGTATCACCATCATCGGCACTGCTATCGAGGTCACAGGCAGCCTGTACGCTGACGGGACTGATGTACAGCCTATCACTTTTGTCGGCCCCACAGCGAGTCCCGGAAGCTGGACAGGGATCACTCTGCACCAGGGTGCTCAGGCAGAGCTCTACCACACGACTGTTCGCGATGCTGAAACTGCACTGACTGCTGACGGTGCCGGACTGGTACTGGCCGACTGCGCTATCGTCGGTAATCGTTACGATGGGGTGCGCTGTTTCGGTGGTACGCTACTTGATGTTGCCGACTGTGATTTCGATGACAACGGTCAAGACGGCCTGCGGTTGCAAGGGCTCGATCACACCAGCGAAGCCGTGCGCAATTGCAGCTTTGCCGCCAACCAGCGTTATCCGGTGTATGCCCATGCTGCCGATATCAGGCTACTTGGCGGCGGCAACCAATACCATGCAAACAGCAGGCAGCGCATCGGTGTTGCCTGCCATCTCGATCCTGACCTCCCGTCAGGCTATCACGAATGGATTGCGCAGGCTGTACCATTCGACCTGAAGGGCAGTGGCGACGCAGGAATACTCCATGTAGGAAGCCAGGCCAGCCTGCATATCGGCTCTGGAGCCACCGTTTTGGGCGGTGGTATCCATGTCCGAGGTCAATTTGACGTGTCTGGCAGCGAGATCCAACGGAGCTACTTCGGTGCTGCCACAGAACCCCCGAAGCCTGGTGACTGGGAAGGACTTTTCTTCGATGCTGGGGCAACGGGGACCATCTGCGGCGCTGACATTCGCCATGCCAATCATGGAGTAGAAGTCCACTCCGCAAGCCCGCGCTTCGAAGAGTGCTATATCGCAGGCTGCAAGTATGACGGTATGCGTTTTTCCGGCACATCCGAATCCGTGGTCACCGGTACCTGGACGGTAGAAAACGGGCGATATGGTGTCTACATAGGTGACGCCGCCCAGCCAAATTTCGGCAACACTGAAAACGCTGATCCGGCCGATTACGGCCTCAATCACATCCACGACAATGGATCATATCAGGTGTACAACCTGAGCCCACATGACATCTACATGCACAACAACTGGTGGGGTACTACGGACCTGGCAGAGATCAGAGCGGCTACGTATGATTATCACGACAATCCTGATATGGGCGAGCTGCTTATCGCACAGATATGTGGATCCGGACCGGGGGAAGCAGGCTTGGCGTCGGACGATGCCAGACCTGCTCTGGCCATCACCGCCGCGTCGGTACAGATGCTGCCTGGTGGCATGGTGCAGTTGACCTATCGAGTCTCATCTGACTGCGATGTGTTGTTATGTATTACGAACATAGCAGGTCGCCCCGTTGTAGAACTGAAACAGGAGGCTACTTCGCAGCGACTGATGACCCTCGTTTGGGATGGGCGCAGTGCTTATGGTGCTGCTACACCATCGGGGCGCTACCTGTGTCTGCTGCGTGCTCTGGGAGCGGATGGACAGTGCAGCCAGATGATTGTGCCGCTCAAACGGTAGGCGTCGCTGGACAGGCGTCACCTGCCAGTAGTGCGGCAACATATCATGCCAGAGCTTACAAAGGAAGCGTCACATGGGTCTGATAGTGACAAGAGAAGCGTTTTGCGACCTGCGCGACAGTCTGGATGAGACCTCTCGCATCGTGTTTACCAACGGTTGTTTCGACCTGCTGCATGTGGGCCATATGAGTCTACTGAACTTTGCGCGTAGCCTCGGAGACGCCCTGGTAGTCGGCATCAACTCCGACGAATCGGTGCGGCAGCTTAAAGGAGAGGGGCGGCCACTTCTGGCTGCGCCACAGCGTGCCCGGATGATGGCCGCGCTTCCCGCGGTGAGCTTCGTAATCGTATTTGATGAGCTTGACCCCGTGGAGACCATAAAAGCCGTCAGACCACACTTCCATGTCAAGGGTGGCGACTACAGCAAGGAAGATATGGTTGAGACGGAAACGGTAGAGAGGCTTGGTGGAGAGGTCATCATCACCCCCTATCTGAGTGGGAGCTCCACCACGCAACTGATCGACCTGGTGCGCTCGCGTATTTCCGATCAGTGAATTGATTGGACGCACTATTGCATAAGCTCGATTGAGTGGAGCACACCCCCTGCGCTTGCGGTGCCACCAACACTTGTATCGAGTTTGGCACTGCCACCAGGCCTATTGCAGCCTGCCTACGGACTATTGCCGACATCCCCTGTTTGTCCTATAATTCCGAACTGTTGTAGTCTATAGAGACCTACGATTCGTGTGTGCCCCGGCTCTGAGGGAGGGGGCATATTGGCTGCGGATCCATCATCAGAATGCCAACTGACTTCACGGTCGACTGAGACAGTCAACCGTTTCACCGTCGTGCTTTTGCTATTTGTGCTGGCGCTGGGAATTTTTGTGCGCGTGTGGAAGCTAGACTCCTGGCCACCACTATACGGGGATGAAGCCACGCCTGGGGTAGGTGCCATGCGTGTGCTGGCTCACGGGGCGTCACATGCTCAAAGCCATCGAGTGTATTTGTCCTCCTTATATGTACTTACGCAGGTCCCTTTTGTGGCATTGCCGGGCAATACGATAATTGCCCTGCGACTGTCATCACTGGTGTACGGTTTGCTTACGATTTTGGCGGCCTATTTTACTGCCCGTCGGCTGTGGGGCCCGAGGGCAGGGCTAATGGCTGCTGCAGCGGCGGCAATTTTGCCGTTATCAGTCGTGATGGGTGGGCGCATCGCCTGGGAGCCCGCGCTGGCGTTTCCCATTGTGGCGTGGGCCCTGTATTTCTCCGTGTTGGCATGGCAGCAACGCAGTGTAGTTGCCGCCATAGTGTGTGGTGCGCTACTGACTCTGGGGACATACGCACATCCGGCGGCAGGTCTGGCAGTGTCTGGACTGATGGTCGGAACCCTCGCGACAGGGAGAGTACGAGCCCATCTTCGACAGGGTGCAGTGGTTCTGCTTGTGTTTGCGGCACTGTCATTTCCAAGCATTACTCTTATGCGCCAGCTTGCAGCCGGCGGCTCCACGAACACTCGTATTTTCACCCATGCGCTTCCGGAGATGGATAAGCAACGTCACATAGCTACCTTTTCGCCGACTGCTATAGGCACTAATCTGTTTCGCAGTCTTGATCACTGCACTGGTGCAGTTACCGCCCAGCACTTATTGGGGTCGCTGCAAGGGCCCTGGAGCCGTCCAATCAAGCTGCTTCGGGCGGCTTGTGTTGGGTTGTGGCTGTTCATTCTAATTGTAGCATTTTGCAAAGGCACCGCAGGACGTGCAATGGTAGGCTATCTGGCCGGTCTATTTGCCGCCGCCCATGTGGGCAATCCGGCGTTCATCTTCTTACCCGAAAAAGGACGTTATATCCTGGCTGTAGCACCAGTGATTCCCTTACTTGTAACATATACGATGCAGTATGATGGCGCGCTTCTGACACGTCTGGCAAGACCTGCTATCTTCACCATCTTCGCGATGTGGATAGGTGTCGCAGCAGTGATGTTGAGTTTCATCCATCGAGACATAACAGGTACGGTGTGGACCATGACCACCTCGGTGGGTGATCCGAACAAGGCCGCTGCCGCTTATTTTACGCGTCATGCAGACACGAAGAGTGACCTCGTGTTATGCAGTTGGTGGCATTACTGGCCTCTAGCGTACTATTCGTCCGAGACGCTGCCCGTTTTCACATCAGATCTGGTCATTTTCGAGAACGAAGACGTCGTGCTGCCCGAGTCGACGAGCAAACGAAAGGTATGGTGGATTGGAAGCGGGGACATCGAACCGCCGCCATTTGCTGCAGATCTGGTTAGCCTGTGGCCTGCATCAGGAGCAGCAGGTCGCTGTTATACTATATGGCTGGCTCGTGAACCGGAAACTGCCATTAAATGGGCAGTTGATGATTATCTGAAACGCCTGGCGCAGCGGGAGGAACGCCTGAGAATGGATAACTGATTGTGAGCGAACGATTGTGTTACGATGCATTCACCTGGCGATGTACAGTAGGAGATGCACGATGGGCTTAGCTCGCACAGTGGACGGGAAACCATCAGCAACGAAAAATAAGCGGACCGAGAGGCTATGCATAGCGCTCTTAGTCTTCGTGCTGGCGCTGGGGATTTTTGTGCGCGTGTGGAAATTGGGCTCCTGGCCGCCGCTATACGGGGATGAAGCGGCGCCGGGTGTACTTGCCTTACGTGGACTTGCCGATGATCTCACGCACATTAAAGGCGTTCGCGCATATTTTTCTCCTCTGTATGTTCTGATGCAAATGCCGTTTGTCTCGTTGCTGGGCAATACGATAATTGCCCTGCGATTGTCGTCGTTAGTGTATGGTTTGCTCACGATTTTGGCGGCCTATTTCACTGCCCGTCGACTATGGGGCCCGAGGGCAGGGCTGATGGCTGCAGCAGCGGCGGCGATATTGCCGTTGTCTGTTGTCATGGGGGGGCGTATCGGTTGGGAACCCGCGCTGGCGTTTCCCATTGTGGCGTGGGCCCTGTATTTCGCAGTGCTGGCCTGGCAGCAGCACAGTATAGTTGCCGCCATAGTGTGTGGTGCGCTACTGGCTCTGGGGACATACGCACATCCCGCAGTGACCCTAGCGATCCCGGGACTGCTCGTGGGGACAATAGCATCGGGTAAGCTGAGGCCGCATCTTCGAGAGGCGGTAGTGGTGGCTATCGTGCTTGCCATATTGTCCTTTCCGAGTACAACCCTTATGCGCCAACTACTCACGACTGGTGAGCTCAACATTA
>JAAYSP010000166.1 GCA_012518355.1 candidate division WS1 bacterium
ATCTGGCGCTGACATGATCACAGCAGCTTCGACGAAATGCCCTGCGAGCTCTGTGCGCAGTTGCGGGAAGCGGTCTCTGATGTAGCCTGCGAGCCTGCCGGCAATCAGGTGGAGTTTGTTGAGGGGGTTACGCCGCAACTGGCCTGAGGATAGTGTCCAGTCGTTTTCGTTGCTGCGGACCTGCCCGCTGATATTTTTTTCATCCGCAACGAATATGTGGTGGCGGCCCATGATGATGTAGTCTACTTCGAACTGTTCGCCTCTGGGCGAGACAAACAGCTTGTTGCAGACGATCAGCCACTTATCGGGGAGCTTTTCAGCCAGGTGACGGGCGGTACGCTCTTCGCTACTGGATGCAAAGGGTCCCTGATGCACGAGCTCTGCCATATCAAACGCCCCCCAGTTGCCTAGCCCATGCGCCATCCCCCGAGGTATTTGTCAGACGTGTCAGCACACTGCAGCCTGCCCACCCGGCTCTAGCCGGATGGGCAGTCGGATGCCATAGTTATTCGTTGTGGAACGGCCGTATACCTTCTTCGAATTTTGTGTCTCCACTTGTAAAGAGATAGCCTCAATGCCACCCGAAGATGTCAGTGGCCTTCACGACGCAGGGCCTCCAGAAAATCACGGGCCTCAGAACAGCCCAACTCCAGAGCTGTATAAAGCGTCTCCCGGGTATCTGCGTGGCTGTTCAGACACCATAGCGTCAGCCCCTTAGCACACCATACTTCGCCGGATTTGGGGTTGATTTTGATTGCTTGTTCAAAAGCTTCCAATGCTTCCTGGCGCAAACCCAACTGTTCCAACATCACTCCTCTGTCACACCAGGTTTTGATGTCGTTGGGGTCTATGCTGAGTGCTCGGCCAAACGCTTCCACCGCCTCTAAACGGCGGTCCAAACCGCTGAGTGCGATGCCCTTGTTAGCCCAAGCTAAGTCGTGCTGGGGATTGATTTCAATTGCTTTGTCGAAAGCTTGCAGTGCTTCCTGATAGTGGCCTAAATCGCGTAGCATCATGCTTCTGGCAAACCACGTGGCGTCAGCGTCAGGGTTGAGTTTGATGGCCTGATCGAAGGCGTCGAGGACTTCCTTGTAGAGGCCCTCTTCGAGCAACTCTAGTGATCTGGGGAACACAAGTTTGCAGCAGCTCCATTCGCGTCAGCGGCTGCCTGCGGCTGCGGCATACGGCCCCTGCGTCTCGCGGAGGTGATCATGCATCCGTATCTGTAGCCTCAGTTCGGTGACCGCGCGGACAGCATCTGGCATGATGGGGGAGATCGTATCATGCTCTGCGGCGGCTTGGTGTGTGCATGGCCTGTCGAGACGGGAGCGTGCGGTCGAGGCGTGTGGCGACACGGCATGCACCGGCGCGTGCGGCATGTGGCCCGGTGGTATCACGAGTAGTTGTACGGGGCGCGGTGGGGGAGAGAGAAGTGGCGTGAGGGGTGTGCGCTCCTCCTCATCGCGTAACTCGGCTTGCGGGTTGCGCGTCGTGTGCGCGGCTCGCAGGTGCGGAGATTGCGCAGGCTGGAGAGCCTGTCCCACAGTGGCCTGCGTGTCTCAGTTAGGGGTTTTTCAGGGCCGGGCTTCTCAGGGCCACAACGTCCATATCTATGCTCTGTCGGTGGACTACGTAGCACTTAGATCTTCGCAGATCGTCGGTTCCGACGGTGAGGTTGAACGGAAATAGCATCGGATGAGTTAGAAGTTGATTTACTTCCATCTCTTCGGTACCGTTAGCCCTGAAGGCTGCTTCCACAAGCCAGAGCTCAACCGTGTGGGACACTTCGGAGGCGCTTGCGCTTCTGTCGAACTCGCCTTTCGTGTCGGTTCTGCTCAGAGTCCACCATGCTGCTGAGGACGCGCTGGGATGCCCGCTCCAGGGTCGAGCGATGGCCTAGCTGTTCGTATAGTCGCTGCTGAACCTGTGCCAATCGCACATTTCCCTGCACTGCCAGCAGTCTCCCCAGGATGGTGGAGGCTGCCTTGAATTGAGGAAACGCCATCAGCGCCATGCCCCAGTGAAACCATCGCCGACCTACGTCGGGGTGTGTACGGATTTGGGCAAGTGCCTGCTGATAGAGCTCCGGATGTGCGAATGGCACTATACAGTTGGCGTTAGAGCCATCCATCTCCTGTATGAAGCTGTGCCATTGCAGCTGCAAAAACGAGAAGAAAGCATGGCGATTGAGAAGTATTACTGACAGAGCTGACGAGTACCATGTGAGTGCGCCGTAGGCACAACAGGATACGCATGGGTTGGAGACGTCTTGCAGGTATTGCAAGTGTGAGTTCGGGGTTGGACAGCATATAATTCGCCGCATTTATCCCTATCGCTAGAGGCTACGATGTCAGAGGCAGTTACAGACTGGCTACTGCCGCGAAATACAACCACGACCTCTGGAATTCCTGCCAGGCTGATGGGACTACTCTCTGATGTGATGAATTGACGGTGAGGCAAGACCAGGACAGGTTAGCCATCGGTATCGCTTGAGCACTACCGACTGTTGTATGCTGCGGGCGACACGTCTTTTTTGCATGACTGCTGCCGACAGGAGGCGAGTGCCTGAATGCGGTCTCCATCGACCTGCCACAGTTGACCGTGTCCGCGAGAGGTGGTCAGGCAACGCTTCGTACCGATTATGCCAGAGCCTGCAAACCCCTTAGCCCAACACTGGTCAATCAGATCTGCAGCAGCGCATGGAGCCTCATCGCCGCTCAGCCGAAACGTGGAGGGTATCACTGGCAGGAGCGTCGGTCCTTGTTTCACGGCTCTATACGCTAAAGCGCAGTTGGGGATCCACTCCCACACTCTGCACGCGTGTAGACATGGCATAACTGATTTCCGAAGTGAAAACGGCCTCCCAGCACTCGATAATCGGTACTTGCCGGAGTTATAGGGCGGAGAGTGGGTCTGTAAGCCGGATTCTGTGCCGCTGGACGGCGGTCATCATTTATCTGCGACGTGCGTTGCCGCACGCCTGTAGCGGTCTACCCGGGAACTTGGACGGGCCGCCCTGTGCACCGAAGTGCGCGTTCCCCTATGTGACCTTGCTCCAGGCGGGGTTTGGCCAGCCGACATGTCACCATGCCGCTGGTGCGCTCTTACCGCACCATTTCACCCTTGCCGCACCACAGCCGGTAACAGCCTGCCCGATGACAGGCCCTGCCAGCCGCAGTCGCACCATCACGATGCGCGCGGCGGTATAGTTTCTGTGCCACTTTCCGTAGGGTCACCCCTTCTGGGAGTTACCCAGCGCCTCGCCCTGTGGAGTCCGGACTTTCCTCAGACCATCGGAGACATAATCCCCGGCGATCCGCGATGACCCAACCCACTCTCCAGCATATAGTATACCCTTTTTTGGCACGGCTATCACTCTTCGACTTCTCATCAGATGGAAGAGCGCCACATCATGTCTCTGCAAGCGTGCCCGTGACTGGCACTGAACCTGCCGCTGCATGCGAATCAGCCGACGTCTCCGCTCTCCATTCTCCGCTAAGCCTGGCCAGGCCAAGCCAGGCCAGGCAGTCCGGTCTCATGACTGGCGTCGCCGAGGCTGCGCTGACCCTCCGGCCGGCGTTTGAGAACGCATTGAGCCTCCGAAACGCGCGCAAAGTCGGGCTCCGGAGCCATCAGAGGGGCTGCTTTGTGAGGTGCCTATCGCCTTCGGCAGCCGTCTCAAGCCGCATAGTGAACGTCGGAACGCCGGAAGCTAATCCAGGCGC
>JAAYSP010000067.1 GCA_012518355.1 candidate division WS1 bacterium
ACAGGGGCTACCGGCTGAACACCGTCTCCAAACAGGAAGCTCTGGAGGCGTTTCAGAGGCTGGTAGACCGAGCGAAGGCGGATGGCTGATGCGAGCGGTTTTCATGGGCACTACCCAGTGGGCGGCAACATATCTGCCGGTTCTCCGAGATACCGGAGTGCAAGTCATCACGGTGGTCACCCGTCCTGACCGTCGTCGTGGCCGGGGACGCAAGCTGCAGCCGACGCCGGTCAAACTGATGGCCCAGCAGATGGAGCTGTCGGTGATGCAGCCGGAGCGGGTCAAAGCTCCTGAGGTGCTCCGACAGTTGGAGACACTGCAGCCCGATATACTCTTGGTCGTAGCATACGGCCAGATACTCAGCCAGGAGTTGCTCGATTTGCCTCGTATGGCGGCGCTGAACGTGCACTACTCGCTGCTGCCGAAGCTGCGAGGCCCTGCGCCGGTACAGCATGCGCTGCTGCAAGGCCTGGAGACGACCGGTGTCACTCTGCAGAAAATCGCCTTCGAAGTGGATAGTGGCGATGTACTGTTGCAGCGAGAGGTGCCTGTCGCCGAGGGCGACAACGCAGAGACGCTTCATGGCAAGCTGACCGATGCGGGCGTAGAGTTAGTGCGCTCAGCTTTGCCGCGAATACAGGCCGGCGATCTGCCCGCACAGCCACAGGATCACTCTCAAGCGACTTTTGCCCCGATGATAGGCAAGGCCGACCAGCGCCTGGACTGGACGCACAGTGCATGGCAGTTGCGCAATCGGATCCGGGCTCTGGCACCGCGCCCTGGGGCGTACTGCTTCCTGCGCGATCGACGTCTGAAAATCATGATGGCGCAGGTGCTGCAACAGGAGCAGTTGCAGGCAGGTGAACCGGGTACGATTGTCGAAACTGACTCTGAACGTGGACCAATTGTGCAGGCGGGGCAAGATTTGTTGCTATTGACGGAGCTGCAGGCTGAGGGAAGTCGGCAGATGAGTGGAGCCGAGTGGCTGCGGGGTGCGCGCGTGCAGCGGGGGATGAGGCTTGGTTCTGAGGTTGACAGATGACGGCAGGCTGGGTTATCTTGCTTTGAACCTGTACTACTGGCGTGTTGCGGCCGATATGCACTGAAGTGGCCAGATAGGTAGCGTGATTCGATGTCAGAGATAGACCAGGCGGGGATGGATTCGGCCCATCAGTGTCGGATCGCGGGCAGCTACGAGCAGGCTCGGGATGGCTACATCCAATTGACCGAGGCAGTTCCGGGCTGTGCCGAAGCCTGGTGGGGCATGGGCCTGACCATCATGAACATGGGCGAGTTCGATGAGGCCATCGAGTGCCTGAAAAAGGCTGTCGAGCTGGAGCCGGACAACCAGCGCTATGTGCTCGACCTGGGCAAGCATTTTGCCATGCTGGGCATGGATGATGAAGCGAAAGCGGCCTTCGAGCAGGTAGTCGCTCTGGATCCGGGATCACGCGAGGGCGGCGAAGCGGCCACACAACTCACCTACTACTAGCGTATGCACCCCCCCTGCACAGCACCTTGGGGCAGTGGTTGCAGCGTTAGGTGACACGAGCAACCATGCAACTAGTTCGTGTGCGATTTCACCCAACCGGCGAGACGGCGCAAGCTGCCGCCGGTGTTGACTTACTGGAGGCAGGCCGCCTGGCCGGTGTCTCCATCACAAGCCCCTGTGGCGGCAAAGGCATCTGCGGCAAGTGCCGTTTGATCGTCCGCCATGGGGAAGTCAGCGATGTCACCGAGGCTGAGCGCGAAGCACTCACAGAAGCGCAGCTTGCGTTGGGGGAGCGCCTGGCCTGCCAGACACGTGCACTGGGCGATGTGGAGGTCGAACTGCTGCAAGCGCAGCCGGTAAGAGTGCGCAAAGACATATCCGAGGCGCATGTCCGGCCCTTCAAGATGAACCCGCGGGTGAAGCAGTGGCAGGCCTGCGCTGATCCGCCTACCGTCGAAGATCAGCGCAGCGATTTGCTGCGTCTGTGGGAGGCGGCCGGGCTGGGGCAGGGCGATTGCCGGGCACTGCTGCCTGTGCTCGACAGGCTGCCATCGGTGCTGCGGAGCAGCGGCTATCGGGTGCGCGGCACCATGCTCGATGATCTGCTGGTGGAGGTAGAGCCGCTGGACGATGCGCGAGAGCCTCTTGGGGCGGCAGTGGACGTCGGCTCCACAACTGTCGTTGCCTACCTGGTAAATCTGCTCACCGGCGAACTGCTGGCAACCGCCTCTACTCTGAACCCTCAGTCAGCCTATGGCGCAGATGTGATATCGCGTATCCAGTATACGATGGAGCAGCCCGAGGGCCTCCGAATTCTCCGGACCGAGACTGTAGGCGCCATCAACCGTCTGATAGCAGATGCACTGACAGAAGTCGGTGCAGACATACAGCAGCTATACGAGGTCGCGGTCGTGGGCAACACCGCCATCCACCATCTGCTTCTAGGTCTCGACCCTCGCCATATAGCTCAGGCTCCGTATGTCCCGGTAGTCTCCCAGCCGCTCACCCTGTACGCCTCAGACGTGGGCATAGCTGCACACGCAGGTGGGCAGGTGTTCGTCTTGCCGCTGGTAGCAGGCTTTGTGGGCGCCGACACCGTCGCAGTGATGACCGCCGCTGATATCTGTAAGCGTGGGCCTACTCTGGCGGTGGATATCGGCACGAATGGTGAAATCGTGCTGTGGTCGGGAGAGCGCCTTTTGTGCGCCTCAACTGCAGCCGGTCCCGCCTTCGAGGGGGCGCGCATCAGTCAGGGCATGTACGCAGCCCCTGGCGCCATCAGTCGAGTGGACGTAGTAGATGGCGATTTGCAGGTGCACACGATAGACGATCGTCCCGCGCGGGGCATATGCGGTTCAGCGCTGTTCGATATCACCGCCGCGCTGCTATCCACCGGAGCGCTGGGCATCAACGGCAGGCTGGCCGAAAATGGAGATGGCTTGCCCGCCGACATCGCAGCCCGCCTGTCAGGAGAGGGCACCGACCGGCGGATCCTGCTGGCACACGCTGACACGGTGGAGCATGGAGAAGCTATCTACCTGACCCAGCGTGATATCCGAGAGGTACAGCTTGCAAAAGGCGCGCTGCGGGCAGGTGTAGAGACGCTGCTGGAGGAAGCAGATCTGGCGGCCGATGATCTGGAAGCAGTGCTGCTGGCGGGGGCCTTCGGCAATCATATCCGCCCTGAGAGCGCTGTCGCGATGGGGATTTTACCGCAAATACCGCTGGATAGAATTCGGGCGGTGGGCAACGCGGCTGGAGTAGGAGCCGTGCTGGCACTGTGCTCAGAGCAGGAACGGGAGTTAGCCTGTGAGTTGGCTCGCACAGCCGAACACATCGAATTGGCCGGATCTTCCGGTTTCCAGAGCAAATTCATGGAGACTATGCTCTTCGCATAGTTTGACAATTGGTTTATAATTGCAGCTGAGTACTACACGGCCTGATGCCGCAGCAATGTGTTACTGTTGGGCTTGTCGTTTCACACCGAATAGGAGGACGTGAAATGGCCGATCTGCAAGCGATTGCCGAGGCTGTAATCAGTGGGGACCGCGACACTGTATCTACGCTGGTGCAGGAAGCGGTAAACGAAGGCACCGCCCCTGAAGACGTAATAAACGAGGGGCTCATCGCCGGCATGAACGTGGTAGGAGTGAAGTTCAAAGCGAACGAGTTCTATGTACCCGAGGTTTTGATCGCTGCCCGCGCCATGCACGCCGGGATGGATATCGTCAAGCCACTTCTGGCCGAATCAGAATCTATCTCACGGGGCAAGATCGTGCTTGGCACCGTGAAAGGTGATCTGCATGATATAGGCAAGAACCTGGTGGGCATGATGCTCGAGGGCGGCGGCTATGACGTGATAGACATAGGTGTGGACCAGGCGCCGGAAAGCTTTGTAGAGTCTGCACAGGCCCAGGAGGCGCAGATAGTCGCACTGTCGGCACTGCTAACCACCACCATGCCTGCGATGAAAGACACCATAGACGCCATAGTGGAAGCCGGCTTGCGCGACGATGTCAAGATCATCGTCGGTGGCGCGCCGGTGACACAGAGCTTTGCCGATGAGATCGGCGCTGACGGCTACGCAGCTGACGCAGCTTCCGCTGTTGATCTTGCCAACAGCCTCCTGTAGCCGACCGGTTGCAGCGCTCTAGAGCTGCGTTGATGAAGAGCCATTCTCAAGCATCGGGCCGCCCGTGACCTCGACCCCGACACCGGCGGCCCGGCGCGTTTGCGGCGGACCAAATGGTGAGCTGAGCCGAAAGCGGACGAGAGCAGGTGCGAGATTGTCAGAGAAAGAGAGAGGGCGGAAGGCTATGGCTGTAGCCCTGACCGTACTACTGGTGGCGATTGCCCTGGGAGCAGTGGGGCAGATTTTCCTGAAGATGGGCGTCACTCAGGTAAAGCAAGACTATGCCAACTCACAGGGCGTGGCACTCGCTGAGGTGGACGACAAGGTTCCGGCGACGTATATCCTCAAGTCGTTTGTCATCAAGCCACTGATCCTCATCGGCTTTCTCTGCTATGGTGTCAGCTCGATGTTCTATCTGGTCTCCCTATCACGACTGGAGCTGAGCTATGCCTACCCGCTGATTGCGCTAAGTTACGTGATGGTGGCGATACTATCGTGGTGGCTGCTGGGCGAATCGCTTCCTGCCATGCGGTTGGTCGGCTTGGCTGTGGTGCTGATAGGCGTGGCTCTGCTGGGGGTCAGCTACAGCGATGCCTCTAGTGATCCGGTGGCATCTGAAGTGATCGAGAGTACTACTGTGGCCGGTGATGACGTCCGTCGCTAACCGCTGAGCCGAAAAATGGAGCGTGGGTCCGACTGAATGCTGGCGTGAGCCGGCATTTTTGTCTATCATGACAGCCATGAGTATAGCCCGCCGTCTGAAAATCAGTGCGGATTTGCTGTGCCTGGTCGCTTTTGCGGCAGTGGTGCTGGCCTTCTGGGGTGACTGTATTTTCGGCGACCAGGTCCCAGTGGCGGGGGTCTACCAGCAGCAGTTTGCGCCCTACAATACTGACGGTGCGTCGCCTCTTGAGCGACAGTGGGATTCGCTTCTGTGGGATGGAGTGGCGCAGTTCTATCCGTGGCGAGAGCTGGTCCACCGCAGCATGGTGAAGCACGGCGAGTTGCCGCTGTGGAATCCGCATCAGTTCTGTGGAGCACCGTTTGTCGGCAACGGTCAGAGTGGGCTTTTCTACCCTCCGCACTGGCTGCTGGCATGGTTTGAGACTGGCCGGGCCATGGGCCTGCTGAACGCACTGCACTACTTTTTAGCCGGGCTCTTCACCTTCCTGCTGATACGCACCATCGGCGCTGGGTGGGTCGGGGCGCTGCTGGGCGCAGTGGTGTACAGCTTCGGCGGCTTCATGGTCACCTGGACGCATCTTCCCAGCCTGATCTCCACGGCTGCATGGCTTCCTGCAGGGCTGCTGGGGGTGGAGCTTGCTTTCCGAGGGCGACCGTTGCGGGGTATGCTACTGCTGGCCCTGGCACTGGGCATGAGCCTGCTGGCGGGGCACTTCCAGATCGCGGCATATGTGTGGCTGGTGTCGCTGGGTAGTGGCGCGGCACATCTGGTGTATCGTTTTGCGATGCGGCGTCGTCCTGGTGACACTCATCCGTCGCCAGTGGGGCCGGCGGTGGCGCTGGTCGCGGCGGTGATGCTGGGTGCCGGGCTTGGGGCGGCGCAACTGCTGCCCAGTCTGGAGCTGAGTGGCATGTCGCCACGTGGTGGTGATCGAGTCTCGCCGGAGGGCTACGAGTTCCATCGTGCGCGGGCGCTTTTGCCTATTGAGCTGATGACCACCGTAGACCCGGACTTCATCGGCAGCCCGGTGAGGAAAAACTACCCGGTATGGCGGATCAGCTACTCTGAGCACTGCGCATACATCGGAGTAGCCGGTGCCGTCGGAGTGTTTCTGGCACTGCTGTTAGGGTATAGACGCCCTGCAGTGTGGCTGTATGCGCTTATCGGTGCTCTGGCACTGTGGACTGCTATGGGTGGCCTCACGTCGTATGTGTACTACTTCTGGATACCAAAAGTCGGCCTCGCGGGAGGCTTTTCGCGCCTGCTATCCGTTTTCACACTATGTGCTGCAGTGCTTGCGGGCCTCGGTGTGGATGCGTTGGGCAAGCGGACTGCCTGCTCGCCGACATCGTGCCCGCCGTGCGCGAGGGCATGGCCACTGATGCTGGTGGCCCTGGCGCTGACTCAGGCACTGCCCTGGGCCTACCAGTTCAATCCGCGCACACCGGCGGGGCAGGTGTATCGGCCTACGGAGCTGACCAGGCACCTGACGGATCTGGCGAACAGAGGCCGAGTGCTGGAGATAACCGAGCCGGAGAAGTGGACGCTGTTCGATCTGCCTGAGGCGCTCCTGCCACCCAACTCGGCTACAGTGTATGGCTACTGCAGTGTGAACGGCTATGACTCACTGCTGCCTACCACATATCGGCGTTTCGCGGACAGAGTGCAGCAAGGCATCGCCTCCCCGGCGGCAAACGGCAACATGATCCTGATATCGCGCGCCTTCGAAGTGCCGATATGTCGGTACTACGTTAGCAGCACGCCGCTGCTTGGCGAGGATGAATTGCACGGGGCGGAGCGCTTTCGGCTGGTGTACAGCAGCGCGGAGGGGTACATATACGAAGACAGGACAGCCAGACCGTATGCGGCATGGCGGCCGGACACTGAAGCCAGGGCCGAATCCGCATACGATTGGGAGTCGGTTCAGGCCCGGCGGTTGGGCGCAAATCGCGTGAGATTGGAGTACATAGCCGCAGAGACAGGGCAGTGCCTTCTCTCTGAGGGCTATTTTCCGGGCTGGATCGCAAGTGTGAGTGGGCAACTGCAAAAGCCGAAGCTTGCCGACGAGACCTTCATGCAGCTATCTCTGCCCTACGGAGATCACCGAGTTGACCTGGTGTATCGCCCGGCGAGTGTGGAGGCCGGTGAGTTTTTCAGCCTCCTATCCCTGATGGCCATGATAGCGGTGGCGGTGGCGGCACGCGTCAGCCGTCGGAATTGCCCAGAAAGTAGAACGTAAGTGCGGTTTCTGCTGATTTTTCCGAGGTTCAAGTATCCATCCGGTGACCCTCCTCTGGGGGTGGCATACGTGGCGGCGGTGCTACGAGAGGCCGGCCATGAGGTGGAGATCTTCGATGCTACCTTCGCCAGACGGCCGCTGCAGGCTCTGGAACAGCAACTGAAGCGCAGCCGATACGATCTCATCGGCGTCAGTGTGATGACCTCGATGCTGGACGCGGTGGCTGAGGTGGTGCGCATCTGTCGGCAGTACAGCGACGCGCCGATAGTCGCAGGTGGACCCCATGCCACTGTAGAGCCGGAGGGGACTCTGAAGATAGACGGTGTGGACGCAGTCGCGGTCGGTGAAGGCGAGAGTGTGACAGCCGACCTGGCTGCTGCAGGCGGCAGCTTCGCCGATGTCCCGGGTATCTGGTATCGGCAGGATGGGCAGATCGTGCAAAACGCACCTGCCGCGCCGATATCTGACCTGGATACCGTGCCGTTTCCGGCTCGCGACCTGCTCGACATGCAGCAGTACATGGCCCTGTGGTATCAGTTGGACGCGGTCAAGTACGGCCTGCGAGGCACATCTGTCATCGGTTCACGTGGCTGCCCGTACAACTGCGCTTACTGTCAGCCCACACTGCGGATGATCTTCGGCAGGCAGCTTCGTCGCCGCTCGCCGGAGAACATAGTAGCTGAGCTGGAGCAGCTCAAACGGGAGTACAATCCCGATGGCGTGATGTGGCTCGATGATACCTTTTTGCTGGACAACGGCTGGATGGAGCGGCTGTGTGGGCTGCTGATAGAAGCTGACCTGGGGATTGTTTGGGGCTGCAACGTGCGGGCAGATGTCGCCGACAAAGACACCCTGGCGCTCATGCAGCGGGCCGGCCTACGCATCGTGCACATGGGGATAGAGTCGGCCAGCCAGAGAATCCTCGATGAAGTGTACCAGAAGGGTATCACGATCGAACAGGTGCGTGGTGCGGTGGCCGATGCACATAGTCTGGGCCTGAAGGTGCGCGGCTACTTCATGCTCGGCGCGCCGACCGAGACGGAAGAGGAGTTGCGTCAGACAGTGCGGCTGGCAAACGAACTGCCGCTGGATGATGTGACCTTCAGTATCACCACTCCGCTTCCACACACTCATCTGTATGAGCAGACTCAGCACCTGATCGCGCGCGATTTCACCGAGTTCGACTACTACAAGACTCCGGTATACGAAACTGGAGCAACCGTCAGCAGCCGAAAGCTGGACTGGATCAAGAAGAGCGCATACCTGCAGTTCTATCTGGGGCGTAAACGGCTGTGGCGGACAGTGCAATCAGTGCTTGGTGTCAGCGGCATCAAGAAGATGCTGCTGAAGGTGCAGAGGTTTTGAGGCATCTGCTGATGCGGGAGGAAGGCGTTATCAGCAAGTAGCCGGAAAGGGTGTCGTAGCTGAGGGAGACTGTGATGCGGCCAGTGAGCGCTGGTGAGATGAGAACTGTGCTGCTGATGGCCGCGGCCGTCATGGTTCTCACCATGTTGCCGTATGTGGCTGCGCTGCATTTGGCCGAGCCCGGTGAGGTGTTCGGTGGCTTCATCTGGGGGGTGGATGATGGCAACGTCTATCTGTCATGGATGCGCCAGGCGTCAGAGGGTAGACTTCTGCTGGGCAATCAGTACACCACCGAGCCACAGAATCCTCACTTCTGCAACCTCTTCCTGACACTCTCGGGCGCGCTTTGCCGTGTGACTGGCCTACCGCCGATCTGTGTTTTCCATGGCCTGCGTCTACTCGGCGGTGTGGCGATGCTGGCAAGCTTTTACTGGCTGGTATCGCTGCTGACGGCTGACTACTGGACGCGATGGGCTGCGCTTGGCCTGGTGTCGCTGGGCTCAGGGCTGGGCTGGGTCGTGGTGCTGCTGGACGGCATGGGGCTGAACCCGGGGCTGCGGCCTGTGGATGTGGGGGTGGACTGGCAGGTGCAGCCGGAGGCAGTGACGTTTGTCTCGCTACTGCTGAACCCCCTGTTCGTGGTGTCCATGGCGCTGATATGTCTGACGCTGGGACATGCGCTTATCGCTCTGGAGCGCCGCAGACTACGTTCGGCAGCACTGGCGGGAGTGCTGCTTCTGCTGCTGGGCAACATCCACTCGTATGACATCTTCGCAATCCACGCCACGCTCGGCCTATGGATCATCTATGGGCTGGTGACGCGGCGATATGCGATTGGGCAGGCAGCGCTCAGCTATGCGGTGATCCTGCTGGTCAGCATCCCGGCACCTCTGTGGTCATGGTGGGCGGCGAAACAGGATCCGGCATATATGGCGAAGGCGATGACGCCGACGCTTTCGGCAGGGGCAGGCAACTATGCCGTCAGCTATGGACTTCTGGCGCTGTTTGCCGTAGTCGGGCTGCTGCAGGTACGAAGTGGAAGACACGGCAAGCGGCCTGTAGGATCGGACGATGCGGCCCCCGCTAGAGTGCACTTCCCGACATCTGATGGCCGATGGGTGGATGGAGCCGAAGCCGGTTGCGGACGCCTCCTCATGTTTGCCGTGCTCTGGGCGGTGGCCAACTCCGCAGTCCTGGCACTGCCGGTTTCGTTCCAGCGCAAACTGGTGGAGGGCCTGCACATGCCGGTGGCGATCCTGGCCGGCGCCGGAGTAGCCTATCTGGCGCAACTGCTCACTCGGCGGGCCGTGGCCGC
>JAAYSP010000223.1 GCA_012518355.1 candidate division WS1 bacterium
AGAGGTGCATCAGCAGTACACATACGCCTTGCCGACATGCTCACAGCAGGTGCTCTTGCATGGACAGAAGAGAGCCAGGCGGTCGATCACCGCTATAGCCGCATCGCGCAGCACACACACTCGCACTTGCACCTGCACTATATCTACCTATGCCCACTGCAGGCGGAGCTAGCGGAGAGAGCACTGCATACGACGGAGGCGGAGGGGAAGGGGGGCATCAGCAGCACACATACGCCTTGCCGACATGCTCACAGCAGGTGCTCTTGCATGGACAGAAGAGAGCCAGACGGTCGATCACCGTCATAGCAGTCATCGGCATTCTGCCTTGTGATTTGTGAACGCTGGCCGGCTAGTGCGGCAGCTGCACCTGGCCCTGTGTCGTCAGCAACACCTGTCTTGCACCATCGGGAGCCAGGTTGCATCCGTATGCGTCGTACACTGCAGCGAACTGCCCGCTCAAACGCAGCCCGCTGCTATCCGCAGATGTGCTGTATACCTGCGGCGCAGTCTCCAGGCCCGCTGTGTTCGCAGCCGCGCCCGCGGAGGCGACTCCTTCCTGCAGCACCAGAGCAGAAACCAGCCGTCCGCTGTCGGCGTGCAGGTACAAAAGCACGGTCGCAGCGCGATACCCTGACAGCTCCCAAACTGTCGGCGCACTGCCCGGGCCTTCATCCTGGCGCAGATTTGCTACGCGACTTGCCATGACTTGCAGCCCCACCAATTCTGTCCCGACATGCTCCAGTGGCTCCATGCGCAGGCTCGACAGATGCTCGGGCGCGATACCGATGCGCACCAGGCTCTGATATCCGTCACCGTCGAAAGCAACCACCGCCGCATCGGCGCTGCTCCATAGCGGATCACAGCCACGATCGGCCCGGCTGGGGCCGATGAGTACTCGTTCAGCTTGCACCGTGGGGCTGCCCAAATCTGCATAGTCATCATCCGCAGGGCCTGAGGTGACCGGCCAGGCCCGCTGTAGGCCGTCTTTCTCCTGCAGCCAGATGTCATCGCTGCCTGCCCGTGAACTGGTAAACGCAATCAGTTTCCCATCGCCGGAAAAGCATGGCATACCATCGTAGTGCGGCGATGCCGAAAAATTGCGCTGCTCGCTGCCATCGCTTTGCATCAGCATCACTTCGCTCACCCCACGACGGTCGGACGCATAGGCCAGCAGCGCTCCGTCTGGGCTCCATGCAGGGTGCTCGTCGCGATAGCTGTCATCAGTCAGGCGAGTTAGAATTCGCCCGTCCAAGTCCATGGTATAGATCTCATGCCCCCCGGAGCGGTCGCTGACAAGTGCGATACAGGTGCCATCGGGCGACCAGGCCGGGTCCCACTCACTGCTGGCCGGGCTGTCACTGAGGTTGCGTTGACAGGTGCCATCAGCGTACATGATATAGATCTCCTGATTGCCGTTGCGTTCTCTGCGGAACACAATGCGGCGGCCATCAGGAGAAAAGCCAGGGGCAGCGCAGGTGTCACCGATAGTGGTCAGTGCTCTCACGCCCGAGCCGTCGGCGTTCATGATGCAGATACGCTCATCTTCAGGGCTGTATTGCCCTGGTCTGTTATAGCGGCTGAAAGCGATGCGGCGACCGTCAGATGACCAGGTGGGGTACCAGTCATCCATGCTGTTGGAGGTCAGTTGCTGCAGTTCTGAACCGTCGAGGTTGCAGATGTAGATCTGCCAATTGCCGGTGCGCTTGCTGGAAAACACAACTCGATCCAGCAGCGCAGTGGCGGCAAGATAGTTCACGCGCGCCCCATAGATAGCGGCGAAAGAGCACTGACCGGATGCAGGCAGCGACTGCACACGCAGCTTATCGGCAGCCACAGTACCCACCTGCAGTGGCCCTACACTCACAAGCCCATCCTGACCTGCAGGCGGCACAGCCGTGTCAGTGGTCGGGCTCGCCCCTCCGCAGCCGCCCAATAGCATAGCTGCGAGGCTGGCCGTGACAGTGACTGCAGCGGTGATGCAGGCGGCTTGCAGTACTTGCCAGGCTATCTGTATGGCCAATCGTGGGGGATGTAGCAGATAGGGTCGCGATGGCGGGGGTGACGATACCAAAAGCGATGTAGGTGTCGGTTCTGCCGGTCGTGTCTGTGATCGCGATGATACCGATCTCATGGCGTCTCTCCGCTGACAACAGATTACCCGATGCGCAATCAGGACACTCAGGAGTGTCCGCTTTTGGTAGTGCAATTGAAGTGCCAAAAGCATGAACTCACCGGGGGCATCCAGCTATCTGCGTCTTCGGGGAGTGCAGGAGTACCGCATCACTCACGATGCTTCCGCTTTTCTTGCTGGCTGGAGAGGTCAGGACAGCAGTTCTGGCGCTCTTCCGCGCCTGAGATGGGATGAGGGATGATGGTGTGACAGCACAGACCGGAGCCCATCCCGCTGCCCTTCCGCCCGTATGCTGCACAGCGATGTCACCTATCGCGCCCGGGTATCATCTCCATCGTGCAGTTCGAGCGCGCCATGCTTCGCCCGTGATCGGCCTGAAGATATGAGACTTCAGTTGCAGCGGGGCGGGGGTAGCGCTTCTGCCTGACATATGGCGAGGCCCCTCGTACACAGCATGGATCACCCGATGCACGCGTCAGCGGGGGAGTGAAGTGGCGATGAAGGGGAGGAGCAGCCATTGGCGGCGGCTGGCATGTCTCGTGCATTTGAGTGCGGAGCGGAGCCATATGCAGAGACCACCGGTACTTGCTCCACTTCCGCTATGCTCTGGGTTCTATGCTCCGGGCTAAGCGGCTCGAACTGCCTGAAACCATACAGTTGCGACGCGTGCCCACAGACATGCTACATATGATGCACACGCTATCTCTGGCCCTGCCATCTCTTTTGTCGCACCGCAAAAAATACGGAGGCGAACACGGTAGCCCTGTGAAGAGGCAAGAGAGGGCGTGCAGTTCGAGCGCGCCATGCTTCGCCCGTGATCGGCCCGAAGATATGAGGCTTCAGTTGCAGCGGGGCGGAGGGGCAGCGCTTCTGCCTGACATATGGCGAGATCCTCGTACACAGCATGGATCACCTGATACATACGTCAGCGGGGAGTGAAGTGGCGACGAAGGGGAGGAGCAGCCACTGGCGGCGGCTGGCATGTCTCGTGCATTTGAGTGCGGAGCGGAGCCATATGCAGCATGTGCTGGCGGCAGTGCGCTCCAGCGCGGAGGCACCCTATGAGCCGGCCATCACCATCATCAGCGCATCCTGGAGATCCTCCAGCCGGTACGGCTTGGCGATGACGCCATCAAAACCGTATTCAGAGTATGCGCCCATAATCGGATCTGTCGAGTAGCCGCTGGAGACGATGATACGTGCCGCCGGGTCCATACGTCTCAGCCGTCCGGCCGCCTCCCTGCCACCCATACCGCCGGGGACAGTCAGGTCCATGATCACAAGCGAAAAGCTCTGTCCGGCATCCATCGCCTCCCGATACATCGCCAGCGCAGCCGCACCATCGGCAGCCTGCATCACCTCGTGGCCCAGCTCTTCCAACAGTGCCGTCAATGCGGTACGGATAAGCTCTTCGTCGTCCATGATCAGGATGCGTAGAGGCCCTCGGATAGCTGGGGATGAGGCAGTGGGCGTCTGAGGCTGGGGCTCAGCCGTGCGCTTGACCACCGGCAGATACATATGCACCGACGTTCCGTGCCCCTCTTGCGACTCGATCTCCAGATGGCCATCATGACGCCGCACTATCGAAAACGCAACCGGCAGGCCCAGTCCGGTACCGCCCGATTTGGTCGTGAAGTATGGCTCGAAGATGCGTGGCAGCACATCGCGTGGGATGGTTGGGCCGTAATTGCTTACCGATATGCGGACATAATCGCCCGATGACAGTGGCAGCGGATCATCTTCATCCAGGCTGAGATTGTCGGCAACTACCGTCACCTGCTGGTTGCCGGCAGTCGCCTCATAGGCATTGCGCAGCAGGCTCACGATCGCCTGACGCAGTTGTCCCTCATCCGCCTTCAGGGGCCACAGCCCCTCGCCCAGCTTCAGCCGGCAGCTTTCCGAGCCGCCATCCAGTGCGGTGACGACTGCCTCCTCCAGCAGTGTGGCCAGGCTGATGCGGCTGCGTACGGGCTTCCCTCCTGAGGAGAAGGTCAGCAGACGTTCGGTTAGCTCACGCGCACGCCCGAGGCTCTGTTCGGCTGCTGCCAGCCGCTTCTCGACATCGCCTCCTGAGTTGAGCGCCAGGCGAGCCAGTGTCATGTTCCCGAAAAAGCCGGTGAGCAGGTTGTTGAAGTCATGCGCGATACCGCCGGCCAGCAGGCCGATCGCCTCGAGGGTCTCGATACGCCGCTGCTCCTGATCCTGACGCTGCTGAGCGGTGATGTCACGCAGCATCACTACTGCCCCGATCACCTGGCTGTCTGGCGCGCTAACGGGAGCATAAGTTGCGGTCACGGTACGTTCACTGCCGTCTCGCGTCACCAGCACCCCCATGTAGGAGCCGTTAGTGACAACTCCCCGGCGTAGCCATGGTTGCGAGGAATCGGGCAACGGCTCAGAGGTCTGCGCATCCTGCAGTGTCAGCACATCGGCCAGAGGCTGGTTCAGCACATCGCTCTGAGGCTTTCCTAGCAGCTTTTCAGCTGCACAGTTCATCAGGATGACACGGCCATCGGTGTCCACGGTGATGACACCCTCTGACAGGCCACGCAGGGTCACTTGCAGGCGCTCTTTTTCGGCCGCCAAAGCCCACTCGGCCCGCCTGGCTGCAGTGGTGTCGCGAATCGCCAGCAGTTCAGCGGGCTGGTCATCGTGGGTGATCACCACACTGGCCACCTCCACCTCCTGCCTCGAGCCGCCTGCAGCAATCACAGCTGCACTCAGCATCTGCGGTTGCACCTTTTCGCCTGCAGCCGCACGCGCCATGCGCTGCTGATGTAGCTGCAGCACATCCTCCTTGAGGTCGGGCGCCAGATGCTGAGCTATATCGCTGCCCACGAGTTGCTTATGGCTGTATCCGCTTGTTTCGGCGGCCTGGCTGTTGGCATAGCGCACCACACCGTCCTGGATTATGACGATACTTATCGGCGCGCTTTCAACCAGGCTGCGGTAGCGATACTCGCTTTCGGCCAGCGCCTCCTGCATCCGCTGGGATTCGCTGATATCATGGAAGCTTTGCAGCACTGCTTCAGGGGAGCCGTCAAATCCTGGGACTGGCGTGGCCGATAGTAGGCACGGGATTTGCCTGCCGCTGCTATGGCTCACATTTGCCTCTTCGAGAAGCACCACTTCACCGTTCACCACGCGCTCTACAGTGCAGTGATGATCTCTGCTACACATATCCTCAGACATCAGCTCATCACAGCGGCGCTTGACTATCTCAGCGGTATTGATGCCCAGCATTTGTGCCATAGCCGAATTGGTGTGCAGCACCATGCACTGTGGAGACACCAGCATCATGCCGGTAGGGGACGCCTCCATCAACGCCTCAAGCGCTTTTTGGGAGCCACGAGGCCGCTGTAGGGCCTGACAGACCATATGCCCGAGCAGCCCCAGGGCTACCAGCAGGGCAACTGTCAGCAGACGGATGATGACTCCGTGAGCGGGCTCTCCACCCACCAGCAGTTTTGCGAAGGATACATCGGGGGTATAGGCAGAGGCGATTGCTGCACTCAGCAGCCACGCGCCTACTGCCACAATCGCGCCTAGCAAGGCCATCTTATGCCTGTCAAGCATAGGGTCACCCTCAGATCGCATGCGCGTGTTGGGGGCCACGCGACTGAGTGCTCACGACACCACACCGCCGGCATTACCATTTAGTTACCGCCCGATCGGTGCGCAGGCGATCGGGACGCGATTGAGCATAGCGATTGTAGCACATTTGGCTGCCCAATTGCCAAACACCGCACTATCCCGCCCTCTTTTCTCTGATTTGCTATCGGTTGGAGATCGTCCATACCTGCCGGCAGCGGAGGCGCCTATACCACCGGGAGCCCTTCGAGGACCTGAGCAGCGCCGCGCGATTTTCCTAGCAATTTATAGCGTTTACGGCAATGCGACGGCAGCAGCGGCACACGCCTCATCCACGGTACACGGTGGCCTACAACACGTGCACTTGTGGCCGATTTGCAGCCTGATTGGCTGTTGCTTTACGCGCGTTTTTACTGTGGGCCTCAAAGCAGCACGGATCGGCAGCACTCGCAGATTCCTGGCTCGCGATCCGGGCACCGAGCTGCCCGATTAGCTGGCACCTGCGATACCCGTGCCCGCAGCATCCAAAGCTGCACCATCGCCTCGTCCGATTGTCTGGCAGCCTGGCAGGGTTGGCGCGGGAGGCTTCCTCTCATGTGTGCGCTTTGTCATGCCCGCCAGTGCCGAACCGCCCCCGCACCCAGCGCTCTTCTGGCAGGAAGCTGCATGACATCAGGCAGGGAACGAAAATCAGACGACACGGCACCGGAGAGATGCCGCGTCGTCTGCGTATTCTGCTTAACTATTATCACGTGTGCACCACACGCGACTGCTTTACTTTCAGTTGACTGAGAGCACCTGGCCCTCGGCGTCGAGCGTCACCGAGGTGGCGCCGGAGGGTGCCAGGTTGTGGCCTTGCGCATCGAAGACCGCCGCAAATGCTCCGCTCACGCGCACGCCGTCACCATCTGCCACAGAGCTGTATGTGCTGGCCTGCCCACCATCGGCTGCAGACGAATATACAGAGTCTTTCACCGGTAGCACACTGGTCAATCTGCCGGTGTAGCCGTTGAAGTACAAAAGCACCATACCGGCATTCATCGCGGAGAAGTCCCATGCCGTCGGTGCCTCACCCAGGCCGTTGTCCTCGCGCAGGTTGGCTATCTTGGCTGCGGAGACCTCGACACCGGCAACTCTGTAGCTCGCGGGTGCAAGTGGCTTTATTTGCATGCCCGCCAGATGTGCGTTTGCCACGCCGATGCGCACGAAGTTGGCATAGCCCTCTTCGTTCAGCGCCACTATGCCAGCCGGTGCCGAAGACCAGATCGGGTTGTTGCCGAAAAGGTCAGCTCCCGCCTTGCCGATGAGTACACGCTGCGTCTGCACGGTGGGGCTGCCCAGGTCCGGAAACGTGTCCACGGCCGGGTTCTTGGTCACCTGCCAGGCCCGCACCGGCTGGACCGGTCTACCAATCTGCATCGGTATCATCATGTTAATGCTTCCGTCAACTGGCTGTATCCAGATATCCAAGTTGCCGCTGCGGTCGCTCTCATAAACGATATAGCGGCCATCGCTGCTGAAGCGTGGGTTCGCCTCGTTAGACGAGGCTGAGGTGAAGTTGCGCGGACCGCGGCCATCGAACAGCACGATCTCGCTATTGCCGTAACGGCTCGTGTAGGCACAGTAGCGCCCGCTGCCTGTCGGATCATAGGCCGGGGCGAAGTAGCTGAATTCATCATCGGTCAGCAGATCCACGGTGCCGGTTTCGCGCGCCCTGGCCAGTTGGTATTTGCCCGCGACATTGGTGCTGAACATGATTTCGGTACCATACGGCGACCACACCGGGTGGATCTGGTTAAGCGCCGACTGGGTCATGTTCGTTTTACCCGCACCGTCGGCTGAATACATGACGAACAGGTCATGTACACCTGCTGATATAGGCTGTTGATACACTATCTGCCCACCATCCGGAGACCAGTTGGGCCACAGCCGCACAGCGTCATTACTGCTTAGCGCTTTCACTCCGGTGCCGTCAGGCTTTATCGTGTAGATCCTCGCCAGCTCGCCCGGCCACTCGCGCACGAAGACGATCCTCTTGCCGTCAGGTGACCAGCGTGCCATGCCCTCATCGGCGTTGTTTTCGGTCAGCCGGTATGCATTGCGCCCATCGAAGTCGCATATATACAGGTTGTATGTACCATATCGGTTCGAGCTGTACACCACTCGGTCCATCATCGCGGTAGATGCCAGGTAGTCGATTTGAGCTCCAGACAATGCCACGAAAGAGCATATCGTGCCACTATCAAACGCCTCTGCCTTAAACTTGCCGGTCTTTGCAGTCTGCACGATCAGTGGACCGACCTGGTGAGTGTCGCCTCCCCCGATACCCGGACCGGGCACACTATCGGCAACCTGATCACCACCACCCCCACAGCCTGTCACCAGCACAGCCGACAAGGCTATCACCATAAATACAGCCACGGCCACAGATACACGCACTACGTTCACCCCTTCAACCGACGTGATATCGACGATTGGCCTCAAAACACATCACATTAATTATACGCGTAAATCATACACCCTGTCACGCTATTTCAAGCGCCTGCAGCCTCGTCAACAATCGACCATCCAGTTTCGTACTCCACACATCACTCCGATACGGTGCGGTAGGGGAGAAGGCGAGGCAAAACACCCATTCTCGCCTGTATCTCGCGCACTGCTATCCTGACAGGCTGCATCAGCTCCCTTGCACCAACTCATCCTGTCTTCTATTCTCTCTATCGAAAGCGAGGACAGCGCTTTCTGTCTATCTTATGATGGTCTATCTTGAACAACTGGGCACTCCTTAAGCTCTACAGGTATCTCATAAATCGCCCAGGTATATATGCTCAAACTTGAGCATATATCTACATTTATCTCGTTGCCATATGGTATTACAGACACTTTCCAGTCACGGGCTCATTTGCAGGCTATTCTCATAGCTTCTGAGCAGATGTAGCATGCCTGCATCTACAGTGCTGAGGGCATCTGCGCAACCCCGCACTGCGCAATTTTACTCCGCTGTGCACAATGCTATGCACAATCCTCACCGTCAACTGTCTCTGCCGCGTCCGGGCAGATGATATCCACTTCAGCATGGGGGATCGAGGCCACTGTCGGCTCACTGGTGACCATGAGCCGCCGTACAGGGGATCCGCATGGTACGGCGGCATCGGCGCATCAGCTTCGCGGATATGAAGCCACCGTGCAGAGGAGCGCACTTCGCCTCGACATGCCGGCTGAAGTGGTGGAAGCGATTGACGAGCTATCGTGTGGGAGGGGAACGAAATGGCATTTACCTGAGCCGTTCTTGGCCACAGCAGCTCATCAGGAGCCACAGGAGCCGCCTGGAGCGCGTGCTGTGCGATTTTGAGGCAGATGCTTTGACATGTGCTTCGCGGCCGTCCAGGACGCTTCTGACGCCACAGGCGTGCTTTCTACTGCAGAGACTTGATCTTCAACTGCATCGCACAGCCAGCCTCGGCTTCGATGGCCGCCTGTATGGTAGCCGCGTCCTCTTTGATACGCTCCAGCATGGGACGGGGCACCAGCAGCTCAGCCTTGCCCGATGAGGTGACGCGCAGCACGGCTGCGGCCAGTACCGGCGACCCCTCATTTCGATCTCTTAGTCGCTGTCGAGCGTTTTGCCACATATTCTCCACATCTTGTTCGACACCGTGATCTTCGAGCAGCATACGTCGCTCCATTCGCAGTCTCCGTTCCAGATCGGCGGTGCGCCGAGCAGACTCAGCAGCCAGGCGTGCAGGGCTCAATCCAGACTGGGCCTGAGTGCTGGCCCGTTCGTACTGTGGTATCGAATAGTTGTCACGCAAAGCCGCAATCAGCCATGCAGCGGGGCTCTCTCTGGGGCGCCAGCCGCCCTGCAATCGGTAAACCAGATATTGCAGCATTTCTCGAACCCGGGTCGGGGGATGGTCACGCAGCACTGTAACGGCTGAATGCTGCTGTATACCTATGGCGCGAAGATCGTCGTAAAGCCGTTTGTCTGAAACAGAAGAAATAGAAGCAACAGCATCCGTGTCCTTGTTGCTAGTTGTCTCTTGTAAATGTGTATCTTGTAAGGATGTTTCTTGTGGGTTACCTACGGTTACCGGGGGTGGTGACTGTGGGTTACTACGGTGGTTACTTTCGGTAACCGCCTCTGGTGTAGCAGGGCTACTACCGTGGTTACTCTCGGTAACTACGGTCTCTGGGCCCTGGCGAAAGCGTATATCATAGACGTTTATCATCCGATCGCCACGTTCGCTGCGGCCTTTTCGGACAGTGATGATGCCTTTTTCGACCAGCCCTTTTACGCCTGCGATGACTGCCTTACGGCTCATCCCGGTGCCCAGGTCCTGGATGCGACCATCGCGCTTGCGAATGCCATGAGTGAGCTGGCTTAGCGAGATGGCGTCAGAGTACTTTCGCCACCCGAAAGTGTGGCGCACTATATAGAGCAGTACTCGCAGCTCAGATTCCTTCAGACGAGGGGCTATCACATCGAAGAGATCATCAGGGACAACGGTGCCGATGTCCTTGATGAAGCCCTCATAATAGAACGGCTCGTCGCGTGAATCCATAGCGCTCTTCGTCCTCGATGCAGTTCGCGGGCGGCTGACAGGAGCTGCAGATACAGCTCCAGGTGCGGCACGCAACGCCCTCGAAGTCCGCCTCTTAGCGATTTTATCGGCCACTTGTGATGTTATATTGAACACCTCCCAATCAGATTCCTTCTTCTGCGCCAGAAATAGACAAATATTTTTCAAACGATGCGAATATCACGACATACCCTGTAGGGGTATCACTTCAAGGCGAGTTCAAGTAACAAAATTGTGACTGTTCAACTTTACTCAGTCTAAACTGAACTAATGTAGGGGTTTTGCCCAAATCTTCAAGCTCAGCTTCAAGGTAAGCTCAATTTCAGTGGTCAGCGAGGAAAATCGGCGCATCTGCCACTTGTGGCCTGTTCGCGGTAGGCCGAATCGTGCTTCTGCAACGCTCACTGTATATAGACGTCTATTCTGCGCCAATACCACGGTTTTCGGGAAAAATTGTGCGGCGAAGGTGTTCGGAGCGAAAGCCGAACAGGTGCGACTGCAATAGATGAGGGCTGTGAGGGCAAGCCGGTTGTGGGGAGAGTCAGGCGGCGAACCAGAGAGAGTTGAGCCAGCGGAAGAAGCGACGCATGCCCGCGTGACGGATGATCCATCTGCGGGAGCGCGGCTGTATGTCACACAGCAGGCGGGTGATGATGTAACTGACTATGACCCAGATGGCAGGCAAAATGAGTGCCCAAATGCGCGGGTAGTATCGCACTACCAGGATCAGCCATGCCAGCGAGGGATGCAGCAGCAGAGAAAAGACGACTATCCCCAGCAAAAGTGCACTGTAGTCTCGTGAGCTTTGCAGCAACTGTGGGGATGCCCCTGGAGGCGCTGTAGCGGACGCGAGGTTGTCATCAGAAAGTGTAGATGCACGATCATCTGCAGATGGTGTTTTGGGCTGCTCAACGCTGTCGGTATCGTCCACAAGAGACAGGTGGCCGCAGGTAGGACAGAAGCCTGTGTTAGGTATTTTCGCAGAGCACTGTGGGCACCTCATGATGCGGGAATTGTAGCGCACAGAGATGCAGGTCGCAACAGATGGGTGAAGTCAGGTGAGATGCGAAAGCATGACTCACTCGCGGCTCCGGCGATAGCGATGCGCCCGGCAGCAGCCCAGAACAAATGGGGGTTTGATAGGTGTGTGTGGTGAGGCGAATGCTGGCTGTGCGGTCAGTGCGAGCGATAGGGGCGCACGCCAACGGCTCGAGGCAGATGTGGGTCTGACAGGTGTGTGGTGAGGCGAATGCCGGGCGCATAACCGGCACGCGCGCTAAGGGACGCGACAGGCAAGAGATGATGCAAGCAGCGGTAGGCATACGAAGATTGGCGGAGACAGTTTGCGCGGTGCGGGCCGGATGCGGCAGGAGCCGGCCACGCCACACTCGCGCTTCAGAACGGTACCAACTTGTAGCCCACACCGCGAACCGTGACCACCCGATGTGGTTTACGAGGATTTTTCTCGATTTTGCGCCGCAAGTTAGCGATATGCACCTCTACCAGGTGGGTGTCATACTGGTCGTAATCCCATACCATGTGCAGCAGTTCCTGGTGGCTATAGACCCGCCCGGGCTTTTCGGCCAGGGCAGACAGTAGGCTGAATTCAGTAGGTGTCAAATCGACACGCTTGCGTGCCACAGTCACCTCATGCCCATCGGTGTCTATGGTGATGTCGCCAACCTGGATGACAGTCTCAGTGGGTGCAAATCCCCGATCCGGATTGGCGCGGCGTAGCACCGCTTTGACCCGTGCCATCAACTCGTCGAGACTGAATGGCTTGGTCACGTAATCATCGGCACCGATCTCCAGACCGACGATGCGATTGATCTCTTCAGAGCGGGCACTAAGAATGATAATCGGTATGCTCGAACGGCTTCTGATCCGCTGGCAGACGGTCACACCATCTATGTCGGGTAAGCCCAGATCAAGGATAATCAGATGTGGCTGGCGCTCCTCAAGGGCGCGGAAAGCTTCCTGGCCAGTACTAACCGGGATTGGTGTGTAACCCTCCAGCTTAAGCTTTGCGCCGACGACTCTGCGAATGGCGTCATCGTCGTCTACGACGAGTATCGCCGGCAAATTAACAGACATTGCCCTCCCCTCCCGCAGCGCCCCCACACGCTTCGGACCAACTGTGTCTTCCGGTTGCTGGCATTGCAATGGCTGCCTGCAATGCCAGCAAAACCGAATGTGAAATGTAAAATGTGAAATCGAATGAAAAATAAGAACGGACTGGCCGACAGGGCGTCCAGTTCCAAACGGTCAGGTGCCGGTCGCCATCATCTGCTTGCTATCCTCTTCGATGTGTGCAGACAACAACATGGTGGCAAATGGCTCACGAAGAACTGTGTTGTGAAGAGCTGTAAAGAACCGGACAGGCGCCCTCTGGTAATGTATATGTTCACCCTAAGGGCCCAATGGTCCTCCCCCGCTGAAGCTATGCATGACCTGCAGCGCGCCAGGCCCCATGACGACAACGAAGAGTGCCGGGAAGATGCACAGTACCAGCGGGAAGAGCATCTTGGTGGATAGCACCGCGCTTTGCTCCTTGATGCGGATGCTACGCTGGGTGCGCAAAGCGTCCGCATGAGTGCGCAGAGCTCGGGCGATGCTCACGCCCATGACCTGGGCCTGGTACAGAGAGGCCACAAGAGTGTTGACCTCCTGCACATCAGCGCGATCAGCCATGTCCTGCCAGGCATCGTTGCGTTGCTTTCCCAGACGCACTTCTACCAGGGTGCGAGCAAACTCATCCACCAACGGCCCTTCCTTGCGTGACACCACCTCGGCTAGCGCGGCATCGAGACCCATGCCAGCCTCGGTGCAAACCACCAGCAGGTCAAGCAGGTCAGGCAGTGCGCGACGGATCTGCGCCTGGCGAGTCTTCTGGCAGTTGCTGACATAGTAGTCAGGCATCATCGTCACGATAAACAGTACGAAAAGAGTGATGGCCATGCGAGTTAGAGGTTCCATGCTGTCAAGTGCACCAAAGATCGCATAGGATATGCCAGCACCAGCCAAAGCGGCTGCTCCGCGCGCCACAAGGAAGACCGGCTCAGTCATGCCCAGCGGATGGCCCGCCGACTGTAGCTTGGCACGCGCATTGTTGATCATGCCTTCAGGCGCTGCAGCGGCCAGGCGTGGCGCGATGTTGTCCCACACGGGCTTGAGGACGCGGTCAGTGAAGGAGGAGGCCAACTCCTCGGACACCGCCGATCGTGATAGCGCTGGCGCCGAAGGCTGCAGATACTGTTCGCGCCGCCGCTGTACACGCGCCTCGGTGGACGGCTGGGACAGCCCCAAAAATAACAGCACGATGACGCCGACTATGAGTAAAATCAGAAGTATAGGGACCATCGGCTACACCTCATTTGCGTAGTAGTCGCGTAGCACCGGCAGGCCAGTGCAAGTTGTTGCAGCAGGCTCAGCCTGCCATCGATACGAGAGGCCGCTCTCCATGATCGCTGTGTCCGCCGCTGTACCAAAAGGATAGGCACAAACAGCAAGTGCGAATGGGCAACTGCAAATACGCACTACCGCCACCTCTCCCGGGCCTCACAGGTCTATATTCAGCATGCTTCGGATGATCAGTATCCCTGACAGCATGAGCACCAGGGCGCCGCCGAGCATCATATGCCCCAGCGTTTCGGTAAATAGCGGTGTCAGATAGCCCGGGCTTACTACGTTGATCAGGAAAGCAAGCAGAAACGGCATGCCACCCAGGATCATAGCCGACATCCGCCCTTCAGCGGTGGCTGCAGAGATCTCGCCTGCCAGTTGTACCCTGTCACGTATCATCGTACCGATGTTGTCGAGCACCTCGGCAAGGTTCCCTCCGACTGTAAGCTGGGTCTGCACGGCCGATATGATCAGCTCCATGTCGTAGTTGTCAGCCCGCTCCACCATATCACCGAGCGCATCGCTCAGCGATGCACCGAACTTCACCTCCTGGATGACACGGGCGAACTCGTCGGTGATCGGCGGCTGCATCTGGCTGACGATAATCTGCACGCCGCTGAGAAACGATTGGCCTGAACGCAAGGAGGCTGCGAGGATGTCAAGCATGTCCGGAATCTGTGCGCTCAGACGGCGCTGGCGCTGCGAGTGCTTGCCCTTCAAATAGATGTATGGTGCGGCACCAGCGAGTACAGCCACCAGTAGCCCCAATGTGACGTTGCCGCGACCGGCCAGAAAGCCCAACAGGTAGCCGCCCATCGCCGCCCCGCTGGTCAACGCAGCGAACTCTGAGGGGCGCCATACCAGCCCCGCCCGCAGAATCGCCAGCTGCAACTGCTTGCCCAGCGATGAGCGCTGCAAAAGACCAGTCAGCAGCGGTGCTGGGTCAATGTCAGCCTTCTTCTTGGTGCGCGTCGATACGGTCATATCCGGCATGGCCGACCGGCCGTCCTTGACCTCCGCAAGTCTGCGGCGGCGCACCTCGTATGCCGAAATGCCGGCCGAAAGCAGCGCAAGAGTGCCGGCTACAACCCCGAGAAATATGAAGCCCAGAGGTACCCACAGTGGCACGATGACCCTCCTTTTGGCGGCAGTGCAAATGCTCTTGTGCTGTAGAGTTTTGATGCGGCGACAGCAGCATCTCCTCGCATCGTCTGACTGTTGTTGCATGTCACTGCCCGACATCTTTTGCAGAGCTGCAAAAGCTCAGGCGCGAGAGTAAGAGACGGCTGCCACACGTTTCGGCAAACACATGTGCATATAGTCTATGTTATCGCGAGCTTATCCCCAACTTGCATGCAGCTTCTGTATGCCGCCTGCACCGGGTGTCCTGATTCTGGCAGCACCTTCACCGCATGGCTCTGATGACCATGTGTCGGTGCCACTGATGTCGCACCTGTGACGGAAAGCGGCATGACAGCACTTCAGAGCACCTCAGTAGCTCTCTGCATATCACTGCAGCTTTACGGCCCCAGGATGTAAGTCTGAGCTACAAGGCAATACCATCAGCATACGCCATCTGATGCGCCGGTTCAGTTGCAATGATACGCCAGTTGCCATGATACGTCGGCTGTCCACGGCACATCGGCTGCCGGCAGACGCAAGCAGCTATGAGCGACGAGCGCGATGGCTTTTAGCGCATGACTGGCTCGAAAATCTCCCAACCAAAGCTGATGCCTTCGGCCTCCATACGCTCCATGAACAGAGGCCTGACACCACTTGGTTCGTGGCTGCCGACAATTCGGCCGTCAGCTGAAAAGCCCTGGCGTTTGAAGGTGAAGAGATCTTGAAGCACGATCGTGTCGCCCTCGAGGCCCTGCACCTCGGTTATGTTGGTGATCCGGCGGGTGCCATCTCGCAGTCGCTCCTGATGGATGATCACATCAAGGGCGGAGCTGACCTGCTCACGGATAGCTCGTGACGGCAGGTTGGCATTGGCCATCAGCACCAGTGTCTCGATACGCGACAGGGTATCGCGTGGGCTGTTGGAGTGCACCGTAGTGATGGAGCCATCGTGACCGGTGTTCATAGCCTGGAGCATGTCCAGTGCCTCGGCACCTCGACACTCCCCGACTATTATGCGGTCAGGGCGCATACGCAGACAGTTGCGCACCAGGTCGCGAATGGTGATCTCACCGCGCCCCTCCAGGTTCGGTGGTCGGCTTTCCAGTGTGATGACATGATCCTGCTGAAGCTGTAGCTCGGCAGCGTCCTCGACGGTGATGATGCGCTCATCGTGCGGGATCATGGAGGAAAGCACGTTCAGAGTAGTGGTCTTGCCGCTACCGGTGCCGCCGGAGACCAGGATGTTCAGGCGGCTGAGCACGCAGCCCTCCAAAAATGCGCGCATGGTATCCGACAGGGTCCCGAAGGCCACCAGGTCATCAGCAGCGAATGGGTCGGCGGAAAACTTACGGATAGTCAGGCATGGCCCGATAACCGAGATAGGAGGGATGACGGCGTTGACACGAGAGCCGTCTGGCAGTCGGGCATCCACCATAGGAGTGGCCTCATCTAGGCGACGGCCCAGAGGTGCTACGATCTTGTCTATGATGCGGCGCACATGGCCGTCATCCATGAAGCGCCGGTTGGTCGTCTCCACCCGGCCGCTGCGCTCGATGTAGATGCGATCAGGGCCGTTGACCATCACCTCAGAGATAGTCGGATCATCCAGGAAGTTCTGGATCGGCCCGTAGCCGATGACTTCGTTCAGCACCTCGGCAAGCATCTGCTCCTTGGCGCGGGCCGAAAGCGATATGTCACGGTCATGGATGACTATCTCGATAAGCGTACGCACCCGATCCATCAGTTCCTGCTCAGTCATGATCTGCAGGGCGCGGAAATCGGTGTCCGAAAGCAGGCGTTGATGTACCATAGTGCCGATGCTTTCCATAGCCTCGGCTTCTTCGATTGAGATGCCCAGATCGGCCGCCATCTGGCGGGCCGCAGAAATGTTGTCAGGTCTCATACTGCTCTCCTTGCTGGTCTTATCTGTCTGCTGTCACATGCTTGGGGCGCGTACACCCGCGCCCGGTCGGCAGTGTGTCATATGTCATACGCAGTTGCCCTTTCTCACCTGTAGCGGCAAGCGATAAGATGCGGGCAGATTGTCTCTCGCCTATGGCAGATGCCGGTTCCATTGCCGTACCGGGCAGCTTGCTACCCCACTGTCTCTGGCCTCGGTGCCGGATAGTCATCGCCGCGGCTTGCACCTGGTGACTGGATTTGCCGCACCTCAGTTCACCAGTCCATCCAGTCCATACTGCTGGCTGCGTCTCTTCCGGCTGTTTCACGGTGCAGGGGGCGCAGCTCGCTATGTGCTGCTACGCCTAGTGCGCCATACTTCTGACGTCCTGCATCAGCCGCTCCACGATGTCGTTGAAGGCGCGACTGAGTGGCTCTCGCGGGCGGCTGAGCACAAATGGTATGCCCGCATTTCTGGCAGCGTTTGCCAGTGGATAGTCGTTTGGCAGCCGTGCCCATGCCTTCACACCGGTGCTATCCTCGAGATCTCTGATGTTGAATTCGCTATCCTTCATCACACGATTGACTACTAATTTGATCCGCTCAGCAGGCACGTTGGCGTTGAGGAGCAGCTCTATTAGTGCCGAAGTGTCACGCATGTCGGCGATGTCATCGAGATTGCTGACCAGCAGGATGTGCTGGCAGCGTGACAGCACATAGGCACTTGAGGGGGACAGCAGCGGGGGGATGTCGAAGATGGTAAAGCGATTGCGCCGCCGCAGCATCCCCAGCAGTGAGGCCAATTGCGGCACATCAACTTGCGAAAGGGCATCCTGTGTGCCACGCGTCACTCCGGCAAGTATCTTCAGTCCTGACTCATGAGATGTCAGATGGCTGTCCACCAGGTCTACGTCAAGCTCCTGGTAGCCCAAAAGGTCGCTGATATCCATGTTGGGGTGCAAGTCCAGACTCAGCGCTACATTGCCGAACTGGCCGAAATAGTCTATCAGTGCCACCTGGTTGGGATAGCGCCTGGCCAACAGCACCGACAGATTGGTGGCTACCGTGGTTTTGCCAGCACCGCCTGTAGCGGAAGTGACCGCGATGGATACAGGCATCTTCTCAGGGTCGGTAGCGATGGCGAATTCCGGTTTGCTTTTGGCCTCACGCAGCTCCACCAATTGATCTACGAGAGTGCGCAGGTTTGCCTCAGACTGCTGCATGTCCAGCACTGCACGAGCACCGGCACGCATGGCAGCGGTGTGGACCTCCATCGAAGGCGCCTCGGCCAATATCACGCAGATAGTATCAGGGTTGGCCGCCACCGCCAATTTGCAGGCCTCAAATCCGTCTATGCCCGGCATGTCGGTATCCACGAACATCAAATCGGGGCGGGTGTGAGCGGCCATCTGTGCCACCTCCAACCCGTCGCGAGCGTAGCCGACGATATGCATTCTGCGACCACCCGCGACCACCCGCATCAGCGTTTCGCGAAGTGCGTCAGCCGAGCCGGGATTTACTTCGGTTACCACCACCCTGATAGGAGTGCTTTTATCGTCTGTTTCCATGTCATCCTCTTCATATTTTGTTGCATACGGCTAGCGTTGGCTGTCCATCACCTGTATTTTAGCCGGAGTTGTATTCATGCATTCCGGCCCAGGACCCGAGCAAGAGCTGCAGCTATCTGCCGCTGGATGCCACGCTGCGGTAGCCGTGTATGTCGTTTGCTGCAAGCCTCGTCTCCTCTTTTCCTCCTCTTCTTCGCATATCCGCATGGTGCCAGTGAAAAAGAGAGAGTGAGGGTGAGATTGCGCATCGCCTGCTCACAGCAAATGCAAGCTCTGACGGCTGGCATGCCGACGATCAGGCTTGTGTCCAGTGCGCATGGCTCAGCCTCCCCTGTAGAGCGCTTCTCCTGTGAAGACGGGGAAGAAATGGCAGGTAGCCTCCGGCGTGTGGCCGAACTGGCACGATGCGGGTCTTGATTCGCAAAGCATCGATGATGCGCATAGCCCGTTCTGTGCAGGGGCAATACGCAAACAACCGACCCGACCGGCGCGATTGCTGGGCGCTACTCGGATCGGTCCGCTGCCTTGCAGGGGACAATGGCTGGGCCTGCTGCACCTGCATCATATATCGGCCTAGGCCTCCTGGTCATGTAGTCGTGCTTAAGTATTGTCATCGCTCGGCGCAATCTGTATTCGATACGCCACCTGTCCTCGCGATGGCCTCCTTCCCGAAGTGTGCCTGTTTCCCCATCGTCACTTGGCGGAACTGGTGAGGTATACATGGAAGCGTACTCATGAAAACATGAGTCGCCTGAGCTACGCACCAGTGCATTTGCGCCAGATAGACTGCGCTTATGACGGCATGTCTGACTATCGTGCTTTCTGCACAGCAAGGGCGGCCCTGTTATGCTGGCTTGCCGCGTCTTGCTTGCTCATCCTATAGCGGCAGAAGGTACAGGTGTCGGAGGGCAGCTCAGATAGGCCCACCCTCCGACACTGGATGCGGCTGCTAGTCAGCTATCTGTCGGATTTCTTCCAGCTCCTGCTGGGCCGGGTGGGCCTCGTCAGCAGTACGCTGCTCGTCGCCGGTGGCGATGCGCGGAGTGACGAAGATCACCAGCTCGGTTTCGCCCTCGGTGAATTCCCTGTGCTTGAACAGTTCGCCGATGATAGGTATCTGCGAAAGCAGAGGGATTTTGCGTACACTTTCGATTTCCTCACGCTGCAGTAGGCCTCCGAGCACCAATGTGTTGCCGTTTTCCAGGCCAACACTGGTGCTCACCCGGCGAGTGCGCAGTGCCGGGATGCGAAAGCCGCTGACATCAAGCGCGTTGGCCCAGTCCAGAGAGCTGACCTCCGGCTCGATGGCCAGGTCCAGGGTCTTGCCATCGGTCATGATCGTGGGGGTGATGAGCAGCTTGACGCCGTACGGGCGATACTCGATGCTCATCGAAGTGGCTTCATCTCCGCCGGGCTGGATTACCGGTATGGGTATCTCGCCGCCGACCAGGATCTCGGCTTCCTTGCCGTCGTTTACCATCACACGCGGGTTGGCAAGCAGCCTGCCGTTGATCTTCTGGCGGATGGCGTCTACACCTGCGCCTATGCGATGGATGCGCTCTGATCCGTGCCCGGGGCCGTCGCCGGAGCCGGCATAAAACAGGATAGGGCTTTCGACCATGCTGACGATACTGTCTATACCCCCGGTCAGCCGTCCCCAATCTACTCCGACTTTGTCCAGGTCTTCGCGGTTTATCTCAGCCACCAGCACCGCCACTTCGATCTGGTCCAGGAACGGCTGGACGATACGCAGGAAGTTCACCACGCGGTAGGGGTGGTCCATGGCGTCCAGGATCGCCTCGTAGTGTTCGCGCATCTCCTTGCTGGTGACATAGCCCTGCAGTGCCAGGGTCTCAGGGCCCATCGGTTTGACCTCTACCTCGGGGCCGAAGGTCTGCTGGAGCTGACCGGCGTAGGTGAAGATGTCGGGCCTGGGCTTGACCACTCGCACCA